>JAFYBM010000098.1 GCA_017540225.1 Oscillospiraceae bacterium
CAGCACCGTCGCCGTCGGCATCGGCGTTCTGCAGACCGGCATCGGTGATCTTTGCACCGGCGTCCTCCGCGACGAACCGTGCCGTCAGCACAGCGTCAGAAACGTCCACAGTGCCGCTGCAGTCGGCGTCACCGGCGAGGCGTGCGGATGCAGCCGGCTTTGCCGCGCGTTTATAGTAGTAATCGTTGACGTCATCCAGCGTGACCACATTGTACTCATTGTACAGGAACATTGCAGCTCTATCGTAATTCACCAGAGTCGAATACACATCACGCGGCATTCTGTCCGTATCATATTCCGCCATGAACGCTTCACAGATTGCTTTCAGTTTTGGATCGCTCTCTGCTTTCGTTTTCTCCTCAAAGCTCATCACACGGTCATTGTAATTATACGTAATACCAAGTTCTTCAAATATTTTCTGCTGTTCAGCCACTGTTTCTTCACTTAATCGATTATCAATGTTGCGAATGAAGTCGGTCTCACAGTATACAAGAGATTCCGGCATATCAAGGATAAAACTCGCATCGCTGTAATAAAACAGCGGAGATTCACAACGCAGTGCGCCGTCTCTGCCGAACACACCCTCCAAAGTATCAAACGCACGGCAGCCGATAAATTCGACACTTTCCGGAATCGTGATGACGTAAAACTCATTCATCAGATTCTTCATCGTACCGAAATACGCCAGTCTGCCGATATACTTGACATTCTGCGGCAGATTGATTTTGCAGTCTCTTCCGAGCATCGCGCTGTTGAATGCGCCGTCGCCGATGATCTCCACGGTGTCCGGGATCACGATCTCCTTGATGCCGTGATTGAACCGCGTCTGATATGCGAATGCGTTGTCCTCGATCTTGATGACCGCCGCGCCGCCGATCTCCGCCGGAATCTGCAGGACAGTCAAGCCATTTTCCTCGACCCAGTCCTGATCTGCACCGACGATGCTCGCTGTGCCGTCCTCCTGCAGGACATACCAGAAGCCGTTTTCAAATTCCGCATTCACATACCATGAGACATTGTTCTTGTCGAGAATGCCGCGGCGGTAATCGTTGAACAGCGAAACTCTGCCGCCGGGGATATCATAGAATTTTGCCTTCAAAGCTTCGATCTGCTCGTCAACCGAAATCCCGGAATCCTCAAGCTCCTGCACATAAAGATGCTCCAGTTCCACGGAGCCTTCCGCGGTGATCGACGGAAACTCGCCCGGACAGAGATAGATATCCTTCTCCTGATACGCTCCGTCCGGTGCATACTTCTGAATCAGCTCTTCTTTCGTCAGTTCACCTGCAAAGGCCGGAACGGCGCAGGTGCCGAGCATCATGACTACGCTCATCAGCGCGGCTGCGGTTTTCATTGCTTTTTTCATAATCAAACCCTCCTCGAATTACCCGTAAACTTATTGGCGTTTAGCCCCAAACATGATCATTAATGCGCGCAATATACTGATAAAGCAGCGTCAAATCGTCACCGTCAACATTTCCATCCGAATTTACATCGGCATTATCCGTATTTATATTATCTGTTCCAGCTTCAACCAAGAAATTCGTCAAAGCCATGACATCACTGATATCAACACCGCCGCTTTCATTTACATCGCCAAGAGAATTTGCTCCGGTAATTTCAATGTCAGATGTATTGCAATAGGTGTTGCCGTGTTTGACAGAAACAACAGTCGGCGTAGGAATGGTATAGGACGAAGTATTGCGTGTATAGCGTATTGTCATGATTTTTCCGGTATTGTAAAAAGTGCCTTGAATTGTTTTGGTGGTAATGCCTGAAGTTGTCGAAGAGCCAATTACCGTACCGCCAAGTACTTCAAAATAATCAATATTGCCAGCAATATACGAGACGGTAAGAGTGATAACCTCGGACGAATAATCCATAGAGGTACAATATACGTCATACGACATATCTTTTGCATATCCTCGGCTTGGCATAGAAGGCAGTTTATCTGCAGGAATACCGTAGTCCAGCAACATTTCGTAAGCCGCTTCACTCAACGTGTAAGCATCGTTCTCAATGTTATCCGCAGACGCAGCAAAAGAAGGGACGCTGATCATCATAAGTGCTGCACAGATTGCAGCCATTGCTCTCTTTTTCATATACATCTTCAATACCTCCTATTTTTTCAGTCATTTTTTCTTTCGGTTAACAGTATGCAAGGAATATGAAATAATTAAGTTATCAGCCTCCTTCACTTGTCACGTCATCTTCAAAGTACGTAAGAAGCTTATCCGCCATGTCCCAGAAGTCTCCCTCTGAATACATGATATCACCCAATAATTCGTGTCCTTCTTCATCAAATAGGATTTTGGGATTCTCCGGATCGTAAGGCGCATGCCCAATCAGAGCATAGCTCATTTGAAACAGCAGGTTGTATGCTTCCTCATAACCTGACCGAATCTCCTCATGATTGTTTTGATAATCACGGAAATACTCCGGATTATTTTCATGATAGTAAAAATAATCCGCAGGTGAAAAATCTATGCCGTACCAGTTTCGGTAAAGTGCGGTGTAATATATTGCCAAATAATCCTCTGTGCCTAGCGGATACGGCAATACGTTCAGCCGATGCGTCCATTCTCCCGTTTCGGGGTTCAGTATAACCTTTACATACGGCTGTTCTTCATCCGCACGCTCGCCGTCATCCAATCCGTTGACGTTTCCAAGTGCACGCTGTTCGTCCGTCAGCAAACTCATGTCAAGTCGGGAATTTCTAGCCAGATTGCATTCCAGATTAACCAGTGCCGCATCCACAAACGTAATCTTTCCGTCCATGTCCACATCGCCCGGCTCAAAAACGGGCTGTTCGGGGGCGGGCTCCGGTTCGGCGGGCGGCTCCGGCTCTGCGGGCGGCTGTGTTTCGGCGGGTGCGGGCTCGGCAGGCGGGGCTTCTGTCACGGCGGGTGCGGTCTCTGCGGGTGCGGCGGCAGGCTCCGTTACAACAGGCGCGGCCTCCGTCAGCGCGGGGACTGCCGGGGTCTCCTCCGGCGGCGCAGTCACGGCGGGCGCGGTCTGTGCGGGCTCTGCGGTTTCCACGGGCTCCGTGACGACCTCCTGCATCATCGCTTCGAGATTGCTACTTTGCTGCGTCAGGCCGTCATCCTGCAGCAAACAGCCGATTCCGGCCACTGCCGCAATGCAGGCGGCAGCGGCTGTTCCGGCCGCAAGACCGGTTTTCAGCCACGGTCTCGGAACCCGGTGCTCCGGAACGGCGGGTGCTGCAAAACAGCTCGCGACCAGATCCTCCGGCACATCACCGAGCAGATCGAGAAAATCAAACGATTTCACAGCAAACCCTCCTTTCGTAAGTATTCTTTGAGTTTTTTCCGTGTGCGCATCAGCGAAAGCTTGACTGTATTCTGCGTGAGGCCGAAGCGTTCCGCGATCTCTTTGACCGGTGCGGCCGTAAAATACCGCAGCATGAAGATCTGTTTTTGCTGCTCCGGCAGACTGCGCAGAAACGCGGTGACTGCAGCGAGCATCTCACGGCGTTCAACCTCCGATTCGATGCGCTCATCTGAGGGGATGATCTCTGCGATCTCATCGAGGGCTGCGGCAAATTGCATACCGCCGCGCTTTTTGCTTGTTTCATGCCGCAGACGGTCCAGTGCCGAACGCCGGACGAGAACCGTCAGATATGCACACAGACTGTTCGGGTTATGCGGCGGGATGCTGTTCCATGCGTCGAATAGCATATCACCGACGCATTCTTCTGCATCTTCACGGCTGCCCAGAATCCGGTACGCCGTTTGAAAGCAAAAATCTCCGTAAGCTTTCCGGATTTCCTGCAAAGCAGCTTCATCGCGCTTCTGCAGCAGCGCAATGATCGCGGCATCGTTGATTGCAGCCAACGCCTCACCCCCTCATACATATTGTCGAAAGTTATACGGAAAAGGTTTCATCTTTTTTAATTTTATTATAACACAAAATGCCGAAGTATGAACAGGAGATTACTGTCTTACCAAACGAATGGATGAACCGTTGATTGAAAAAACAGAAATAATAAAAAAACGGCGCACGAACATAAACGAAATATGTTCGTGCGCGTTTCTATATTCATTTGTCTGTATACAATGATAACGAGAGGTTTATCGGAAAATAGCTGCTTTGGCGTTACTCTCCATTTGTATATTCCAAAGGGACAGTGTCCCTTTGGCATGGTTCAACATGAAGAAACAAGTTTTTTCATGTTTGGCGGGGCCCATTATAAATCATCGCGAAGCGATACCGCATTATCCCACGAGGCCGGAGCGTTCGATGCCTTCGGTGAAGTGCTTTTGCAGGCAGGCATAGAGGATCAGCAGCGGCGTAATGGAGATCAGGCAGCCGGCCTCCAGCCAGATGATCTTCTCCCGGACGCTGACATTCGC
>JAFYBM010000099.1 GCA_017540225.1 Oscillospiraceae bacterium
GCACGATGAAGGTGAAGGTCAGCCTCGGCTCCTCCATCCTGACGATCCCGCCCTTTAAGGGAATGCGCCTGCAAACCTATCTGAAAAAGCTCGAAAATATGGGACTTGTCAAGGCGATTGATGCAGGCGGCAATAATAATATCGCGCCGGGCAATCAGGGCGGCATGGCCTTCAGCTACGGCAACGGACAGGGCAATGTCGGCGGAAACGAATCCTCTGTGAATGAGAATCCGGACGGCCTTCAGGCCAACGGCAAACGCCAGATTGTCAAGTATATCGCAACGATCGACTATGAATACTCAAATGGTTATGTCTGTCGGGTCGAGCCGGAGGTCGGCAAGATCATCGACGCGAAGGACGATTACGAAATCACCGTATATTACGCCTACAATCCGGTCGTTTACACCGGCACGCTGATGAGCAGCGACAGCTCCAGCTCGTCTGCAACAACTGCAAGCGGCAAGGGTACCGTGACATCTGTTACGACAAAGACGACGACAAAGACGGAGGAAACACAGCCGCCGGCAACCGATCCGCCGGCACCGAAGACGGATCCGCAGCCTGTTCAGACGGCAGCACCGCCTCCGCCGGATAACCCGACACCGCCGGACAATCCGACACCGCCGGACAATCCGACGCCGCCGGATAACCCGACACCGCCTGCGGAAAATGCGGGATAACACAGAAAGGCGCTTTGAAAGCGATTTGCGTCTGAAATTGAAAATGATTCGGGAGAGGAACAGTACCCGTTTTTCCTCTCCCGTTTCTTTTTGCATTTTTATGCGAAATGCTCAATTATTGACATCGAAAATTAGCTGGTCAAATATTGCGATTTGTTTTATTTCGTCTCGGGGATAAACCAATATATTGCCTAAAATATGCTGGAAATATGCTCCGATTTAATAAAAATCGACTGATTGTATTGAAAATCTGAAATAATTCATAATACATATACAACCTGTAATAACCCTATGCCGGAATACCATATGTTTCACTTATGCCCCCTATCAGGAAAAACCTATTTGCATTTTTCACAAGAATATGCTATGATAATAACAGAGAGATTCAACAGGACGTTGAATCTGAAGAAAATGATTCAATCTGAAGCAATCTCGCAATAACTGACAAGTTGATTTGCTTCATGACAATATCTGGGCTTTCAGTAAGCCAAATCCAATCCTGTTCCCCCTAAGTGGACGCGTCGGCAGCTCACCGCTCCGGCAAGCTCCGGCGCGCCACTCATTTTTTTATAAATTCGTGATCCTGAATCATAACCTGTCTTCAAAAGCAATGAATCGGCAACGTTCTTGAAGACGGGTTTTGCGCATAGAAGAAAGAAATCAACAAGCATAGAAAAAGGGGTTTTGAAAATGCTCAATATGAATCGTGTGATCGCAAGAACGCTCAGTATCTCCATGCTTCTCATGACACTGACGTCTACCGCCATTCCGGCCAGCGCCGGCAGCACACTGCTGGACGCGACCTTTGAAAACGGCACGGACGGCTTCTCGGCAAGAGCCACTGAATCTGTCGAGCGTGTCAGCACCGGTGCCTATGAGGGCAGCGGCTGCCTGCTGATCAGCAACCGCCGGAATGAGTGGAACGGTCCGGTCACGCCGCTCGGTTCCGACTGGGCAGCGGGTGAGACCTACAGCTTCTCCTGCGCGGTTCGTCAGGAAAGCGGCAGCGACGTCGCAATGCAGCTTTCTCTGCAATATGACGATGCCTCCGGCAAAACGACCTATGCACAGATCGCAACCGGCACCGTCAGCAGCGGTGAATGGACGGTACTTTCCGAGCCGGCATATATTTTCCCTGAGAACAGCGGCAACTGCTATCTCTATGTGGAAACTGCCTCGGATCTGTGCGATTTCTATGTGGATTCCGTGCAGTCCGAAAAGCCGTCTGTCTATCAGCGCGGTGACGCGAACCATGATGAAAAAATTGATAAGCAGGATGTGGCGGATTTGTTAAACTGGCTGCTGACGAAGGAAGGCAATGTCAGCCTTGATACGGCTGACATGGACAAAAACGGCGAGCTTACGGCAGCAGACCTCTCGCTGCTGCGTCAGCTGTTCATTTATCCGGAACTGACCGCAACTACGACTGTGACGACCGTTACGACAACAACAACGGCTGCACCGACACCCTCTGAGGCAGAATGGCCGGAGCTGCACCCCGGCGACAAGTGGTTCAATACTGCGGATGTCAGCTGGATCCCCGCAGGCAAGAAGACAGTTGCACTGAGCTTCGATGACGGTCCCTGCCAGAACGGCGCACGGGAAGGCTACCGGATTCAGGAGGCGCTGAACAAGCAGGGCTTCCATGCAACCTTCTTCTACTGGGGTGAGCGCATTCCGGGCAATGAGGCTGAGATTCTCGCTGCGGAAAAGGGCGGCCATGAGGTTGCAAACCACACATGGAACCATCCGGATAATTATCACATGATGGATGCATCCAGTGTTCTGAGCCAGTACACCCGCGTCAAGGATAAGCTCAACGATATTCTCGGCGTCAAGCGTGATTATCTGGTTCGTCTCCCGTATCTGAACAACAGCACGACCATTTCCAGCACGCTGCCGGTTCCGTTCCCGAACTGCGGCATCAACACGGCGGACTATGAGCCGGGTCACACTGCAAATCAGACGATCAGCCAGATTCAGCAGGCCGCACAGAACGGTTCTCTCAACGGTAAGGTCGTTCTGATGCACGAAGTTTATGACTCCACTGCAACGGCAGTTGAGCAGCTTTGCCCGTGGCTTGAGCAG
Source organism: Oscillospiraceae bacterium (assembly GCA_017540225.1). Taxonomy (GTDB): domain Bacteria; phylum Bacillota; class Clostridia; order Oscillospirales; family Ruminococcaceae; genus Firm-04. Next base: position 2,769 of record JAFYBM010000099.1, read on the forward strand.
AATGGTTACGTTGTCTGCACAGTTTCCGAAATGTTCAAGTACAACGGCAAGGATATGTATGCAGGCAGAACCTACGACAGCTGCTTCTAATCTTTATGAAAAACCTCCCGCATTTTAATATCTCCCATCCTGAAATTGACGCATACCTGATTTTTATCGGGTATGCGTTTTTTTGCACTTTATATTTACACCGCAGCATTTTTCTGTTATGATAGATGTGACCTTTTTCATATTTTTTCTGTCTTAATGAGTGAAGCAGAAAATCAACAGCAAAGGAGGCAAGGGCTATGCATGAGGATGACCGCGATCTGATTCGCCTGTTTGAATCGCGCGACGAACAGGCAATCGCTGAAACGCAGGAGCGTTACGGCAGTCTTTGTGGAAGCCTTGCCGGACGGATTCTCGGCAATGCACAGGACAGCGAGGAATGCGTCAGCGATGCGATGCTGCAAATCTGGAATGCGATTCCGCCGGCAAAGCCCAAGAGCTTCCGCGCATTTCTCATTACCGTGACAAAGCGGCTCGCACTGAACCGGCTGGAACAAAGACAGGCCATAAAGCGCGGCGGCGCAAATGCCGATGTCTCACTGGAGGCACTGCCGGATGTCTTTGCGGCAGCGGATGATACGGCACTTGCCGCAGAGCAGCAAATGCTCAAGGCGGCATTCCGGCGCTTTCTTGCAGGGCTTTCGCAGGAAAACCGTATCATCTTTGTCGAGCATTACTGGCTCATGTGCAGCGTGAACGAGCTAGCAGAGGAACATGAAATGAGCAAAAGTGCAGTGAAAATGTCGCTGATGCGCACGCGAAAAAAGCTGGAGGCTTTTCTGCGGAAGGAGGGCTTGCTGTGAAAAACTTGCAGATGAACAGACTGCTTGCGCTTTTGCCGGAGGAGTATCTGGATGAAGCCGTGCAGTATCATATGGCGCATTCCATGCAGGAATCTGCTGCGGAGCCGGCCGGCGCCGCTTTCCCGAATGCGGCGGAGGACATCATCCGTCAGGCAAGGCACAGCCGGAATATACAAAAAAAACAACCTGAAAACAATATGAGCGGGGTGGACATTTTGAAAATGGAAACAAGAAAAAGCAAGATGCTGCTCGTGATTCTGGCGGCAGCGGTGCTAGCGGTCGGCGGAACGGCTGCGGCCGTTGCCTACGGTGCATACAAGCGCGTGCAGCAGCTTGATCTCGAAAGCAAGCTGACCGAGGATGAGCTTCCGCCTGACAATATCAATGTGCTGATCTTCCCGAAGCTGACGGATCAGCAGGATGAACCCGATTGCCATGGCTATGCCAAAACCGATACCGGCTTCTTCTATCTGAAAAACGCGGAAGCACTGACGACCTCCTATTCTACCGGCGGCGTCTACGATTGGAGCCACAACAAGGGGCTGGGTTATTATGACGAGGAATCCGGCGAAACGGTTTTTGTCTGCGCAAAACCGAACTGTCTGCACGACGGCAATGAATTCTGCGTAGCAACAACGAAAAACTATTCTCTGATTTCGGATCCCGTCTATCTGGACGGCTATGTATACGCAGTTGCACTGGATAACCGCGAGCTGCTGAAAAATCCGGAGGGCTGTACGGAATTCCCTGCCGTGCTGATGCGCTATGCACCGGACGGCACCGAGGCAACGGCCGTTGCGGAGCTGTATCATTCGGAAGTGCAGTATAATTGTTCTGCACAGATGATCGCACACCGCGGTCAGCTCTGGATCTGCACATCCATTCAGCAGCATATTTACACGGAGGATGAGAATCTCGGCATCACGGCAAGTCAGAATGACGGCTGCTATTCGATGTTCTGCTATGAGCCGGAACCGCAGCGCCTCACAATGCTCAGCAGCTCCGGCGAGCCGGTCAAGCAGTACCGTCAGTTTAACGCCTTCTACGACGGTCCCGATTTCAAGGGCGTCGGTAATTATGTCTATTTCCGCAAAACAAACGGCGATTGGCGCGATCCGGTCAAAGGCTCCGGCATCTTCCGCATCGACTGCCGCACCGGCCTGACAGAGCAGGTCGTCAATGTGCCGCAGGGCAAATGTCAGAGCTATACCGTTTCCGGCGACCACGTTTACTATATCCGTAACACGGACAGCTACAGCCTGAACGGCAGTCTGATTTGCGATTATAACATCAAAACCGGTGAGACACGCGAGCTGACAGACACAACGAAGATCATTCAGCAGCATTTTTCATGGTATACGGAGGAGCTTGCGAAGGAACAGAATATGAACGGAATATATGCAATCAATCTCTGGTTCAGCGCATTTTTCTCGGACAGCGAGCATCTGTATCTGAGCTGGGTGATCGAGGATCACAGAGACAGCGATTCCGGGAACAATTATGACTGCTTCACAGAGCTGGATTCTGACGGGAATCCGCTTCGCTGCACGGAGCTGAAAGCCATGCCATATCCGGAAGAATATATCCGTTCATTGGTCAAACAGCGCGGCTATTATAAAGAAACGCAGACGGACGGCAGTAAGGAAAACTACATCCCGCCTGAAAAACTCACGGAGGCGGATATTGAACGCGCTGTCAAAAACTGGCATCCGGATTATTATTTGTATGATAACTTTGACAGCTTCCGTCAGTATGACGGCAGGGATTTCTGGCTGGAAGGCGAAGGCTATGTCTACCGCATTTCCCGCGAGGATCTGTTTGCCGGCAGGGAACCGGAGCGGCTGTATCAGAAGCTGGCCATATCCTGAGCGCGCCCTCTTTTATTGCTCCATAAAGATTCCTCTGGTTTTTTCAGCCTTTCCCATTGCGTTTTTTCAAATAATATCTTATAAGCCGGCAATGCCGGCTTTCTTTTTTCTCCCAAGCAGAACATCTGATGAATTTATTTTTCTGCTCCCATTGCGTTTTTTCATATAATATGTTATAATAAAAGGGTATCATTTTTGATTAGCAGAAAGGAGTCTTATATCATGCATGAACCCTATTATTTAACAACTGCCATAGCCTACACCTCGCGTAAGCCGCATATCGGCAACACCTATGAAATCGTGATGAGCGATTCGCTCGCACGCTTCCGCAGAATGCAGGGCTATGATGTATATTTCCTGACCGGCACTGATGAGCACGGCCAGAAGATCGAGGAAATTGCAAAAGAGGCCGGCATTACGCCGCAGCAGCACGTTGACAAAATCGCAGGCGAGATCCGCTCGATCTGTGATCTGCTGAACACATCCTATAACCAGTTTATCCGCACGACCGACCCGAAGCATACCAAGATTGTGCAGGATATTTTCCAGCGGCTTTACGATCAGGGCGACATCTACAAGGGTGAGTATGTCGGAAAATACTGTACGCCCTGCGAATCCTTCTGGACGGAATCGCAGCTTGTGGACGGCAAATGTCCCGACTGCGGCCGCGAGGTGCGTGATGCAAAAGAGGAAGCCTACTTCCTGAAGCTCTCCAAATATCAGAGCTGGATCGAGGAATATATCGAAAACCATCCGGACTTCATCTACCCAGAAGCCCGCAAGAAGGAAATGCTCAACAACTTTATCAAGAAAGGTCTTGAGGATCTCTGCGTTTCCCGCACGACCGTCAAGTGGGGCATTCCGGTGCCGTTCGATGAGAAGCATGTGATCTATATCTGGATCGACGCGCTCTCGAACTCTATCACAGCGCTCGGCTATGACGTCAACGGCAATCACGGCGAGCTGTTCAAAAAATACTGGCCGGCAGATGTCCATATCATTGGCAAGGACATCGTCCGGTTCCACAGCATTTACTGGGTGATCATGCTGCATGCACTCGGCGTGCCGATCCCGAAAAAGGTCTTCGGTCATCCGTGGATGCTGTTCGGCAGCGACAAGATGAGCAAATCCCGCGGCAACGTCATCTATGCAGATGAGCTGGTCGAAAAGTTCGGCGTCGATGCCGTGCGCTACTACCTGCTCTCCGAGATGCCGTTTGCGCAGGACGGTTCGATCACCTATGAGAACATGATCGAGCGGTTCAATTCCGACCTTGCCAATACGCTCGGCAATCTCGTCAACCGCACGGTCGCGATGGTCAACAAATATTTCGGCGGCATCATTCCGGATGCAGAGCTGATCGCTTCCGCGCCGGATGCGGAATGCGACAGCGATCTCCGCGCAGTTGCCGAGGGTACGGCCGCAAAGCTGACCGAGCAACTCGACGCATTCCATATCAGCGATGCCGTCGAGACAGTTATGACGCTGGCAAGCCGCTGCAATAAGTATATCGACGAAACGGCACCGTGGGTGCTGGCGAAGAATCCCGATGACCGCCCGCGGCTCGCAAAGGCGATGTATTATCTGCTCTGCGGCATCCGCATCATCGGCGGTCTGCTGAAGCCGTTCATGCCGGAGACTGCGGAGAAGATCCTCACGCATACACCGGCCTCCGATGCGGTCAGTGCGATCGAATGCGAGCTGGATCGCTACAAGGTCTTTGCGGGCGTGCAGCACGGCGCGGCAGTCGGCGAGGCAAAGCCGATGTTCGGCCGCATCAATGCAGAGGAATTCATCGTGGAGATGATCGCGGCGCATTCTGCACCGGCAGAAGAGCCGGAAAATCCGGTCGCGCCCTTTGCCGAGCAGATCGGCATTGACGATTTCGCAAAGTCGGATATCCGCGTCTGCGAGGTCAGAGCCTGCGAAAAGGTGAAGAAATCGAGCAAGCTGCTCTGCTTCCGTCTGTTTGACGGCATCGGCGAGCGGCAGGTGCTTTCCGGCATTGCAAAATACTACCAGCCGGAGGAATTAGTCGGGAAAAAGGTATTCTGCGTCGTCAATCTCAAGCCGGTCAAGCTCTGCGGTCTGGAAAGCTGCGGCATGATCTGCTCCGCAGAAGGCCCCGACGGAACGATCACCCTGCTGACCGCTGATGACAGCATCGCAGCAGGCAGCCGTCTCTGCTGAATACAGCAGACGCTCCGGCGGTATATGCCCGTAACAGAAAACGAGTCTGCGCTCCGGTGTGCGCGGCATATGCATCCCCCCCTTGCATCAACATATGCGAAAGGAATGAAGCCTATGAAAAAAATGGCGGCTGCGGTCGCTGCGGCAATGCTGCTGCTGGCGGGACTGCCGGTCTCCGCAGAGGGCGGAACGATGGCGCTCCGGCTCTCTGCCTATCAGCAGAATTTCAGCAAGGATCAGCTGGCGAACGGGGATATCACAGTGCCCGGCGGCCTGTATATCGACAATTATTCCGGCATCAA
>JAFYBM010000100.1 GCA_017540225.1 Oscillospiraceae bacterium
CTTTCGGTATCAAGACCGCAGGCATTCAGCAGAGAACCGATCAGCCTGTTCAGCCATTTCATGCCGAATACCTCGTCCTGAATAAATTTCCACACGACTAGTTCTCCTCTCCGAGCATTTCTGTCAGTATCTCTGCCGCCGTCCTGACCATTTCCGGACACAACGTACCGAACAGGCCGTTTGCCCTTGCATAGGTTCTGCCTTCCTCTGTACGGAGATCGCAGCCGAGGATATCGCGGCAAATGTATGAACCCTTGCGCTTTGCAAATTCATCAAGGAACCGCACTGCCATCGCACCGCCTTTTGCGCGGCTCTCGGTATCAAGAATGTCAAACTGACCGTATTTCATACCCAGAACCATCAGCGCACCGGTGCACGCGCCGCAGACTTCACCTTTGTTCATTCCGCCGCCAAAACAGGCACCGATCTGAAGGGCCTGCTTTTCGGTTATGTCGAACTGTTCCGCAAATGCGGCAAATACCGCCTGCGAGCACATATACCCTTTCTCAAAATACTGTACCGCTTTCATAACATGATCCATTTTCTTTTCCTCCGATAGTTATATTTAGATGCGTCTATTTGTTTGCAATAGTTTAAGCCGTATCGGAATACGGCTTATTTATTACAGCATTGACAACCGGTTTCGGTCACTGCCGTGATCTCTTTCAGGCAGTCCATAGCGATTCTTGCGCCCTCTGCTGAAATCGAGTAGTGCATCCACTTGCCGTCTTTTCTGCCGACCACAAGACCGCTGTCACAGAGTACCTTCATATGATGAGAAAGCGTCGGCTGACTGAGGTGCAGCTCCTCAAGAAGATGACAGGCACATAACTCGCCGTTTTGCAGGATTCTGAATATCTGCACCCGGTTTTCATCGCACAGGGCTTTGAATATCACAGTGATCTGCTTGTTTGAAAGCACCATGTCCTCACCTCACATTGAAGATTTTCTATATTATAGCATATATATTGAGAAATGTCAATATGTTTTCTGAAATTTGTGAAGGAACGGTACATCCGCAAATGAATCAACCGAAAACCGCCGCCTGTTTTGACGCAGACGGCGGTGTGTTTCAGGTGTGCAATCAGACAGATTTTATCATCTTATGACTTCTCCGCTGTGCAGCGCGATCAACTGATCACCCATGATCTCTTTCATCATTTCAAAGGCGGGGATTCCGGTGCAGTGACCGCTGTAAAAGACAGTGTTCATCTGCGACAGCTCCTGCGCAGTCTGAACAATGACTGCTTTTTCTTCTTCGGTATGCTCTCCGTCCTTCTTCATCATGTGGAAGCCGGTGAGCACATAATCGGGCACGTTCCCGAAAATCTCCTTGTACCGGTCAAGGATATTGAGAATGCCGTTATGCGCACAGCCCGACAGCAACCAGTGTTTGCCGCCTTGTGTGATGACAAGACATTGCTCATGTGCGAAATCATCAGGGATCTGCTCGCCTTTTTCGATGCGGGAGAGTCTGCGGTTGCCCTGCGGATAGCACCGTCTGCCGGTGATGCCGCTGAACAGGAACAGTTCATCGTCAAGCCGCAAATCGCCTTCGATCAGCCGCACATTCGGCAGGGCGAGGATTGCCTTGTCGATGCCGATATAGCGTTCGCCGTTGTAGTGCGGCTCGGCGGCTTTCCTCTGCATGATGATCTGTGCGGTGCGGTTGATCTGAGAGAACGGCAGAATCCCGCCGGAATGGTCATAGTGACCGTGACTGAGAATCACTGTATCGACCGCGCTCAGATCAATACCGAGCACTTCCGCGTTTTTCACAATCGCATCGGTCTGTCCCGTGTCAAGCAGCAGTTTGTGCTGTTCTGTTTCAATATACAGCGAAAGACCGTGTTCTGCGATACATTTTTCATGTCCGCAGGAGTTTTCCACCAGTGTGATGATCTTCATCGGCGCTTACCTCGTCGGCGGATTTTCTTCAAGATATCTGTCCAGAATTTCGGCGGCTGTTCTGACGAACTTCGCGCAAGGTCTGACTTTGTAGTATGTCTCGGTACGTTTTTCGGGTGCCGGTGTGCTTGTGACCGCCAGACCTTTCAGCAGATCACGGCAGATGATCGTTTCATGCGCCTTGCGGAATTCCTCTGCCAGATACTGGATTCGCTGATAATGCGCAGCTTTCAGCATGTCGTCAGATTCGGTGCCCTGCCCGTAGAGGATTCCCGCAACCATAAACATACCGGAACAGGTGCCGCATACCTCGCGCATCCGTCCCATTCCGCCGCCGAATGAGGATGAAAGCCGTTTGGCAAGTTTTTCATCCATGCCTGTCACATCGGCAAAGGCGGTGAAAATCGCTTGTGCGCAGTTCAGTCCTTCCGAAAAGAGCCTGACTGCTTTTTCAGAATGATCGTATTTCATCAGTGTTTCCCGCACCCATGATCTCCGCAGGCGTGGCCTTCGCCGTGTTCATGGCCGTGATGATCGCAGGTCGGGTTTTCGTTCTGCACCAGTGTCTGCGCAAGGAACGATGCGACCGCTTCATCTGCACTGCCGGAATTGCCGCCGTAAAGCGTGATGCCCGCCTCCTGCATTGCCATTTGCGCACCGCCGCCGATGCCGCCGCAGATCAGCACATCCGCCTCTGCGCTTTTGAGGAATCCGGCAAGCGCGCCGTGTCCTGCGCCGTTCGTGCCGACAACCTGTTCCTTTATGATTTTGCCGTCAGCAACATCGTACAGCTTGAACTGCTCGGTTCTGCCGAAATGCTGAAAGATCTGACCGTTTTCATAGGTGACTGCAATTCTCATAATCGTGCTTCCTTTCCGTGTGATCTCCTCTGAGACCGTGTTATCAAGCGTATAGTTTCCGCCCGAAATGACGATGCGTCTGCCCTCGACCAGCGCCTGTGCGAGTTTTTTTCTTGCGGTGTCATAGATCGCCGTGACAGTCGTTCTTGCCACGTTCATCTCCTGCGCGCACTGTTCCTGCGTCTTTGACTGATAATCAATCAGGCGTATCGTTTCAAACTCGTCAAGCGACAATGTGACCGTATCATTGGCTGTGTCCTGATCGGGCGCAAAGCTCCAGTAATCAGGATAACAGCAGATACGGCGTGCTTTCTGCGGTCGTGGCATGGCAGCATCCCCTTTCTGACGTATGTCAATTATAACATATATATCGACTTATGTCAAGTATATTCTTGTCATTTTTGGATATTGACTGATTTTGCTTCATTTGGTATAATTTCTTTGTAGGAGTGATACCATGAATAAGAATCTTGATCTGATCCTGACCTTTATGAAGATCGGGGCATTTACCTTCGGCGGCGGATACGCGATGATTCCGCTGATTCAGAAGGAAGTATGCGAAAACAAAAAATGGCTGAATGAAAAGGAGATTTCCGATATCGTTGCAATCTCCGAGTCAACGCCCGGACCGATTGCAATCAACGCGGCAACTTTTGTCGGTTATCACACAGCGGGATTTCCCGGAGCCTGTATAGCAACGCTCGGCGTAGTACTGCCGTCCTTTCTCATTATATCGCTGATTTCTCTGGTGTTGACACAGTTTCAGAGCATCAAAGCAGTTCGGTACGCTTTTATGGGTATCAGAGCAGCCGTACTTGCACTGATTCTGAAAGCCCTGTGGATGATGTTCAAATCAACAAAGAAAAAAGCCATATCTTACATCATTATGGGAATCTCTCTTGTTCTGACTGCTTTTCTGAAAATAGACGCTGTCTTTGTTATCATCGGCTGCGGCTTGTTCGGTCTGCTGTGGTCGATGCTGCACAGGAAGGAGCAAAGCAATGGTACTGATTGAGCTGTTTCTTGCCTTCCTGAAAATCGGGGCGTTCACATTCGGCGGCGGATACGCGATGATTGCTATGATACAGGCGGAAGCGGAGCGTCACGGCTGGCTGACACCGGAAGAGCTTGTCGATTTTGTCGCGCTGAGTGAGAGCACGCCTGGGCCGCTTGCAGTTAATATGGCTACATTTGTCGGAATGAGAACCGGCGGTATTCCCGGTGCGATCATCGCAACACTCGGCATCGTTCTGCCGTCTTTTATCATTATACTCATCATCGCAAAGTGTTTTGAGAAGTACAGGAAAAGCAAGGCGGTCGGCGGTATCATGTCAGGCTTGAAGCCTGCGGTGGTCGGTCTGATTGCGGCGGCATTCCTGTCGGTTGCGAGGACTGTGTTCTTTTCGTCAGGTATCAGCGCAGCAGTTTTTTCCACTGCGGGATTCTGGGTATTCCTCGCTTTATTCGCCGTGACCGCTGTGCTTGCATTCAAAAAGGTCCACCCGATCAAGATTATTCTGCTGTCAGCGGTGATCGGCATCGGGGCAGGATACGGACTGGGGCTGTAATCAGGGTGTGATCTAACATAGATATCGAATGAAGCAGAGCAGCTTTGGAACGCACGACAAAAAGTAAACAGAACAAATGAAGGAACCGTGTGAATCGGAATAAACACCGCACTCTGGAGTTATGATTCCCAGGGTGCTGCATTTTTGTTTTATGATGCGAGAAACAATGTTTCCAGTTTGGTTGCATGGATTCGATTTCCAATCACACATAACCTGCCAATTACACCTGTACTGCCGGTACGGATGTCTGATTTACCGGGCGTATAATCAAAGTGCAGCCATGTTCCGTCTGTTGCCGATACGATTCCTTCTGCACGCAGCACAATCCAGTGTTCCTCAAAGGATTGCAGCGATTTCAGTGCAACACTGAGTTTCTCCTTATCAAATGCGTGGGTGGTCTCAATGTCCCAACTCGTAAACACTTCATCTAAAAAAATACAACTTACCGATCTCTTGTCGTAGCGGGGAAAATATGTTATAATGTATATATGAAACGTCCTTCGCCGTCTGCAGCCAATGGAGAAACCGTATGAAACAAAGCCTCAAAGAAACGATCCTGCGCGTTCTGATCCTGCTTGTCGGTCTTGTGACCGCACATTTCGGCGTTACGCTCTTTTTACTTTCCGACCTCGGTGCCGATCCCTTCAATGTCCTGATCCAGGGGCTCCTGCGAACGCTGACCGGTTTCGGTCTAACATTCCTGACGCACGGCATCACACATATGGCGGTCTGTGTGCTCATCATCCTGATCCTACTGCTGACAGACCGCTCCTATATCAGAATCGGCACGCTGATCTGCATGGTCTTCGGCGGCCCGATCATTGACTTTTTCTCGTGGCTGCTCTCGCCGCTCAAAATCGGTGCACTGCCGTTTGCCGCAAAGCTGGGTGTTCTGGCAGCGAGCTGTGTGATCCTCGCATTCGGTATGACGGTCGTCATCAAATCAGAAGCGGGCACAGGGCCGAACGATCTCGTTGCGGTGGTCATCAGCGATAAGAGCAAAAAGCGCTTCGGCATCATCCGCATCCTCACCGATTTTTCATTTGTCCTACTCGGCGCGCTGCAGGGCGGCATCTGGGGGATCGGCACTCTGGTCTGCGCGTTTCTGGTCGGACCCGCCGCGAACTTCTTCCTTCCAAGATCAGAGAAGCTGACGGCGGCGATCATCAGCATCTGTCTGAAAATCAGCCCCGAAAACGGGGACCACAAATAAATCGCGTGATTGATTATTTTGCAGCTACCAGAAGGAAACATTCTGATTAACAACATGACAGAATAATGAAAAGCACCGTCTGGTTGAAGCTCAGACGGTGCAAATTTTACTGCACACGAAATCGCACACGCCTCAATAATGATACCACGAAAAACACACATTTGCGATGCTATCACATCGCACTAGAGAGCTTTCGAATCGTTCTCTTTCCGCTTTTGTGAAATGTCCTAGATGCGTGAAAATCAAGCATCTAGGACATTTTTCTTGCTTCTGAGCCGGAATCAATTTTCCGAAAAAAGAACCAAAATACCGCATTTTGAGCCCATTTTCAGGGGTAGTTCCCACTAAATTGGTTCCCACAAAACGCATACACTAGCCCTCAAATGCGTGGAAACTCTCGCAGGTACGTCGTTTTTATAGTGGCTTTCAGTGGGAACCGCTTTTCCCCTGTTTTAGCCGGTTCCCCAAGACCAAACCTGTATTCGTGTGTTGTAAAAAATGACGAATATGCCACCCTATTCTACAACTGAATTATTCCTTATCCGCCCGATTTTTCGACCATGAAAAACCGGGCTTTTTCTTTGCCCGATCATCGGAGGTGATGCCGATGTAGACACATGCCTTTCCTGTCAGCCGCCTGTCCTGAACGCAGGAAAACCGATACCTGCATCCGGATCAGGGTGCCGTCAACTGAAAAGGAGATAAGAATATGAAGCAGATGAACATGACTGTGAAATTCCATCCGATGTATGCAGCTGCCAATATGCTCGGCTACGGCCTGCCCTTCATGA
>JAFYBM010000101.1 GCA_017540225.1 Oscillospiraceae bacterium
AATCGCCTTATCAAAGCAAGCGGACGGCTGAAAAGCCGTCCGCTTGTCTGCCGATAAAAAAACCGGACAGGGAGTCTGCACTCTCTGTCCGGTTTTTGTGTATATTATTCGACGGCGCGGATCTGTTCAACAAGCGGCTCCTCCTGCATTCTGCGCAGCGGAATCATGGATGCAGCCAGCGCACAGAGCAGAACTGCCATACTTGCCAGCCATACCTTTGCGATCGGAACGCCGACCGGCATAATCATTTTGTCGCCGACTTCGCTCAGTCCGACCGTTGCCATCATGGTCTGTGTGCAGGAAATCAGCAGTGCGCAGAAAATACTTGCTGCAATTGCTGACCAAAGCGTGAATTGCAGGCATTCGATCACGGTCATGCCGTACATCTGCCCGCGTGTCATGCCGACACACTGCATGGCTGCAAGCTCCTGCTTGCGGTTGAGAATGCCGGTTGAAACGATGTTGACCATGTTCACAACGGCAATCAGCGTAATCATCAGCATGAGGAAATTCAGCCCGATGCTGACCGCGGAAAGCGTTGTCCGGATCTGCTTGCGGACGGCATACAAATTGTCTTCTTCTTCATCAAAGGAAATGCGATCGCTGTGCTCTTTGAGCCAGTGAAGCGCTGCATCGTAATCGGAATCATTGATGAGCTGGAAACTTGCCACGGTTCCGAAAAGCTGGTCACCGAACCGGCTGTACATTCCGTTCGCCCACTGATCCTCTGTGAAAACCAGCATACGATCATGCGGAATATATGCGATTGCGGTTTCGGGAGGCTCCGGCTGATTGAATCTGCCGGCAACCGTGTATTCGACAGGTTCATTTTTTTGTGTATAGTACAGCGTTTCGCCTGTTTTTTTGCCGTTCCTGTCAACATCAGACCATTTCTGGTAATTTTTTGCTTCTTCCGGATCCGCAATCCCTTTGTTGTATTCCGCCTCTGTGATTGCTCTGCGGATGAATGTATCGACCGTGAGTGTTTTGGCATCGGCCGGCAGCACTTCTTCAGGAATATTGACTGCGATGCAGCCATCGGTTTTTGAGAGCGCATCATAGCTGAATTCCGGCGTATCACTGAACAGCCGGTCAAAATTATAGCGGTTGACAAAGAATATGTTGACCTGGATCGGATTCTCGATCTCAGAATAGCTGCCGAACGTGAAAACATAGTGGCTGATATTTTTGAAATAGCCTGATTCGTCGAGCAGCTTCAGACCGGTTTCATATGCTGTCGGTGACTTTTCCTCATCCGGCAGAAAACCTGCTGAAAACTCCACTTCATATTTGCCGAAGCTGTCATACATTGCGAACGCGGATTCTATGTTTTCCTGTACGACATTGAAAATGCTCGAAACGGATGCAAACATCGTCAGCGAGAGCATCAGCGAAAGCACCGTGACTGCAAAGCGCTTCGGATTGCGGCGGGCATTTCTCGAAGCAATCTTGCCCTTCCAGCCGAACAGCAGCGAGAGCAGTGTGCGCTTTTTGACCTTTTTTACGGTATTGCTGCGGGCGGTAATTGCCTGAATCGGGGATTTTTTGATGATGCGCATACCGGTGCCGTAGGCGGAGAAGAATACCCAGCCGAGACCGATTACGGCGCCGCCGAGCGTCAGCCACGGATTAATATGGAAATGCACGATCTTTTCGATCTCTGCGTTCTTGAGATATGCCTCTGCAACGCCGCTGCTCAGAACGGCGCGGTATCCCGCATAGCCGAGCAGCAATCCGGATCCGACACCCAGCGGTACGCCTGCTGCGGAGAGAATCATGCCCTCGATTGTCAGAATGCGGACGATCTGTTTCGGCGTTGCGCCGAAGCATTGCAGGACACCGAACTGCTTTTCGCGTTCCTTTGAGGATACCTCAAAAGCGGTGTCGATGACGAGCCGCAGCGCCAGTACAAAGAAAATCAGAAACACAAACAGCAGTGCGATACTCTGTGTGAGCTGATAGCGGCCGTTGAGATTGATGAGGTCGCGCTCCATCAGCTCATCATTGACTTCAATGCCTTCAACCTCAATCGGATAATTCACAACAGCATTCAGCTTCAGCTCGCGCACCGTTTTTGCAAGATACTCCCAGTGGTTTTCGATGTATTCTCCGAACATGACCTGTGCCTGATAGGTTCCGTCCGGATTTTCGATCAGATTGACGCTTTCGACCTGATTCATATGCGAAATGGCGGCGGCCTGATTTTTCGTCACGCTGTAAAACATGACATGATAAGGCTGCGATTCATAGCAGGCTTCGCGCAGAATGCCCTGCATGGTCGTATAGCAGGAGCATAGCATCGTAATCAGCGCAACGGCAATGATAATGCTGCAAACGGTAAACACCGAGTGGCGTTTCTGTGCAGAAATATAGCGCCGTGCAAGGAGCGATTCAAATTTCATGGCTGTCACCTCACTGTCCGGTCAGGACATCGTCTGCGATTTTGCCGTCTGCCAGCGTGATGACGCG
>JAFYBM010000102.1 GCA_017540225.1 Oscillospiraceae bacterium
ATCAGCTTTGTGACTGTGAGATAGCCCCACTTCTTTAGCTCATCGAGAGCTGACTTAATCGCACTCTCTTTCTCCTTGCAGATCGAAGTCAACCCAGCGATAGAGTAGTCCCAATTCTCCGGCAAAGAAAGAACCTTGCTGAGAAGTCCTATTGCTTTCAGGCTCAGGTTCGTAGAGCGAAGATGATAGTTGCTCATTATGGTATAGTTGGCATTCTTATTGACACGGCACACCGATGAAGGCGCTGTCTTCGGCTTTCTTGTTTTCTTTGACATATTCCATTTCCTCCGTTTCAGCAGCTCAGGCGAGCTTCATTCCCGTGATCCTGACTTTGTTGACGGCATAGGTATTGCCGATACGCAGGAGATAGCCTTTGTTGGTCAGTTCGGTGAGAGCCTTTTTGATAGTCCTCAGCGAGTCATTCTCACAGACGGCACAGAGGTCAACAGCCTTGACATAATCCGTATCGGGATTATTGAGCATCTTGGAGAGAACTCCGTTTGCTTCAAGGGAAAGGTCATTGTCATTCGGATCAATCCTCAGATTTTCGGGCATAGAAAATTCCTCCTCTTTTTTGTTCAGATTGTATAATTAACTTGACACAGGCTGTTTGCCATGGTATAATGTAGGAAATTGAATAATTGTCATTTTGGCTGAATTAATGGCAATAAAAAACGCACCCCTATCGAGGAGTGCTGAGTGTTATTTGAATTTGGGCATAAAAAAATAGCAAACAGCGTTCTTAACGAACACTATTTGCTATTCTAAAGCTATGATCTCTATCCTGTCTACCAAGAGGATTTGATCGTTTTGGTAGACCTTGGTTGACTATCCAATAGAAAGTTAAATGAGAATTTTGCCTTTTTCAAATAATCCGTTACGGTCAACAGCAATGCTACCTACTTCTACCGAAATCGCTTTTCTTCCAGCTTTCTACCGAAAATTCATGAGAAAGGGCATTTGAGGTGCATTTTGGAAATGGCGTATTTGCGCGGTTTATAAAAACACGAACACTATAAACTACGGTTTTGCTTTATTTCCGAGTGATGAAAAGTGATTTGAAGTGACTTGGTGTGATTTGGTGTGAAGTTGAGTTAAAAACTCAAAATCCGTTGGTAGCGATACCGTGCGGGTTCGACCCCCGCCACCGGCATTCCGCAAAAAACCGCAGGTTCTTCGGAGCCTGCGGTTTTTTCGTTCTCATCGTCATCATCATCACCGAGGACTCTTGCAATTGTCTCAGCCGATGAGATCCTCGATGAGTAATCAAGATGACTGTAAAAATTGCTGTTACGTTAAATGTCGAGTGCCCGAGCCAATCCTGGATGGCTTTCATGGACTCTCCGTTTGCAAGCAAAAGACTGGCACAGCTGTGTAGGAGCCCTCCGTCTGCACACTACTCAGGAATAATCTCACACTTTTCCAGCACAGCGATGATAAGTATAATTATAAGAATCACTTTCATAGCTTTTTTCACCTTGCTCATTCCTTTCGTACTTGACATTTAATGATTTTTGCGGTATGCAGAATATGGTTCATTGTATCATCAGTATAGCATAGGAATTCACGAAATGGTTCATGTTATAGCAAAGAAATACGGCCTTGCTTTTAGTTTGGAGGTGGACGAACATGACTGAGCGTGAAAAGTCAACAGGCGAAGATGGAAAGTGCAAACGCCTCGACGGGAAAGAGCCGCGATTCATATTAGATCCGTTCGAGTTAATAAGTCCTGATGATGAAAGGTATGACTCAGCACTTACAAGAGACGAAATTATGAATATAGATTAAACCGCCCTGAGCAATCAAGGCGGTTTTCTTATGCCAAAACATCAAAGGAGGATTGAAAAATGAAAGAGAAGAAACAGGTAACGACTGCTAAGAAGCAGAAGGCCGAAAAGAAGCCTGAGAAGAAGAAAACAGGAAAAGAGCCGAAGGTTATCTCATAATCGCCAGTGCCGTCCACGCCTCGGGTATACACTGCATACCACGGGCGGCCTTTTCCTGATATAATCACAAGTAGTATTATACAACTTTTCAGACTGAAATTCAACAGTATTATTCTATAAACAACTGCGATAATATCTTCATTTTATATAAACAATAACTATTGGCATTAACCGGCACTTTAGAAAAAAGCGGCAGGCACAAACGGTGCAGGACACGGCGGGATCGGCGGCGTGTATAAGCTGTTCGCATACCGGACGAAAAACGGGTACAAGGAAACGCCGCAGGCGGTTGCGGCGCTTGTGAAATCACAGCATATATGATCTGAGCCTTGCTCTCAACTTTGAGGGCAAGGCTCATTTTATCAGAATTCTGTTTTGCTTATTCTTTCTGCGCAAGCATCTGCTCAAACTCCTCCACAGGCATCGGCTTTGCAAAATAATAACCCTGAAAGAGCTTGCAGCCCATCTGCGAAAGGATTTGATACTGATTCTCCGTCTCAACGCCCTCTGTCAGTGCGGTGATGCCGAGATCCTCCGAAAGCTTGATGATGTTCTTGACAATGGTCTGCGCCTTATTCCTTTTATCGGTCTTTCCGAGGAACTTCATGTCGATCTTGAGCACATCGACCGGCATATCCTTGAGCATATTCAGCGAGGAATAGCCGCTGCCGAAATCGTCCATTTCCACAATAAAGCCGGCCTTCCGGAATGATTCCAGCACCTGCATCCGGCTTTCTGCCTCGTTCATCATGACAGTTTCGGTGATCTCAATGCGCAGATTCCGCGGATTGATGCCGTATGCCGCGACAAGATCCTTGACCTCGGATACCACATCCATGAAATAGAAATCCTTTGGAGATATATTCACAGAGATAAACAGATCGCGCCCCTCCGCTTCCCAGCGGGCAAGGATCTCGCAGGCGCAGCGCCACATATATTTGTCGATCTCAATAATCATGCCGTTCTTCTCAAAGGCGGGAATGAACAAGCCGGGCGAAAGGAAGCCGTGCTCCGGATGAATCCATCTGGCAAGCGCCTCTGCGCCGACGATCGTTCCGTCCACATCCGCGATCGGCTGCAAATAAGGGCGAACCTGCCGGCTGCGGATGGCCTCGTTAAGCTGCGTGGAGATACTCTGATTCCAGAGCATTTTTTCGCGGATCTGGTTGTCATAGAAAGCAATATGCTTCTTGTATTCATCCTTAATGGTTGCGAGCGAAAGATGTGCGCGGTCAAACATAACCGAAACATCCGATTCCGAAGGCTCGGTCATATCGACTGTATAAACGCCGAGATGGATCAGGAGCTGATGTGTCGCATTCTCCTTCTGAACGATAAAATGCGAAAGCTGATCCTCGACAGCATCCGGCCGGAAGAATGATATCGGCATACAGACGCCGAAGGTATCGCCGGCCAGTCTGCCGTATCTGCATTCATCCGTCAGACCTTCCGCAACCCAGTCCGCAATGCATTTCAAAGCATAATCTCCGAATTCGGTTCCGAATACATCGTTGACGATCTTGAAATTCTTGACATCAACGAAAATAATCAGATACTTCGTTTCGGGATGTGTCTGAATCAGCTCTGCGATCTGCTGATAGAGATATTCGCGGGTATAAAGTCCGGTCAGTATATCGTGCGTGGCATTATACATATCCCGTTTGAGCTTCAGCTGCGATTCTGTCACGTCACGGATGCGAAGATAGGAGCCGGTCGAGCGCCGCTGCCGGCTGTTATCGGAAAAGGACTGCTCCTCCAGCGTATAATACTTTGTATTCTCGCCCTCGCCGATCATCTGCATCGTCATAAAGCCGTTTGTCTTGAGTCCCGGATTTCCGAACATTTCGATCAGCTTGCGCTTTGCGTCCTCAAAGTTTGTGCTGTCAACATTTGTCATCTGGCAGCCCTGCTCATTGGCCCAGATGCAGTTGCCGTTCGGATCAAACACGAACGCTGCCTCCGACAGCTCCGAAACGATGCCGGAAAGCATCCGGTCGAGCAGACGCACCGGTCTGTACCAGATCGAGAAATAGAAAATGATGATGCCGATTACACCGAAGCCGATCATGGAACGGTCGATCGGTGAACGCGAGAAAACATAGATTGTCTGCCAGACAGACGCGATCACCAGCGACAGCAGAATAATCAGATACCGTTCGCGGTAGATCCGCGGCATCCGGAGAATGATGATGATATAAACCAGAATGATCGAAAACAGAATGCCGTAAATAACGATGCGGTGAAATGCCTGCCCGATATACGGAACCAGCTTATAATATGTCCGGCCGTCAACTATTACGCCCTCCTGCGAAAACGCATGGCCGAAAAACGGATTGAGCAGAAGCTGCACTGTATCCACAATCAGGGCGACATAGGCGATCTTCAGCGTGGATTGTCCGTTTCCGGTTACCTTGCAGTATTTGACGGTGAAATGCATCAGTGCATAGATCGTGCAGTCCATGCCGAGGAAGTAGATATAGCGGCCGAGCATGGCGATATTCCAGCTGTCCGTCATGACAATCAGCAGGTTGCCGAGCACAGGCGGGATCAGAGCCGCCTCCAGAAACGCAACGGCACCTCCGATCGTCTTTTTGGATAATTTCGCTGCCGCACTGCAAGCGATAAGCGCTGTAATCAGAAAAACAAATATAACGGAAAATTCAGATCTCATGAGATCACCGCCTTTCCTTCGGCCGTTTTTTCTGCCGCTTTTTCAGGTCAGCCTTCAGTATCCTGTGCTTCGTGCGCAAGGATACCCGCTGCCGCTTTACAGATTTCTTTGTTGGTATACATCATACTGTCTGCGCGTTCAAATACATCCTGCACACGCAGGTCCTGTTCTGCGTCAAAATCGGAAAGCCCCGCCGCAAGCAGAACGAGTCCGTTTTGCTTCCGTTCCTCCAGCACCGCAGAAAACTGCTTCAGAAGCTCCTTGCGGTTGTCATAATCCTGTCCGCGCAGCAGAACGGCAAATTCATCGCCGCCGATGCGGAAAACCGGACTGTGCTTGAAGATATTGCAGATGATCGTGCAGGCGCTCCGGATGAAATCGTCGCCTGCTTTGTGTCCTTTGGTATCATTGACCTGCTTTAAGCCGTTGACATCGCAGACCGCAACGGCAAACGGCGGATTGTTTTTCTTGCTGATCTGTTCATCCAGCTCAATTTCCGCCTGCACATAGGCGCGCTTGTTTTTCACACCGGTCAGCGCATCGCGGTTTGCCATATCCATTGCATTCTGATATGCGATCTCCATACGCTTTGCCGCATCGACATTTGCGACCGCGATGATGATATGCTTGGAATCCTCCTTCGGCCGGACGGCATACAGCGAAACATACTGTGCGCGTCCGTCGATGATCTGCCGGTAATTCAGGAAGGTCTTGCCGAAGGTTGAGAGACTGTTCATGATGTTATCCTTCTGCATGGAAATCGACATCATCGGGAGATCATCCGGATATATGATCTGCTTCATATTTCTCTGTGTATCGGAGAAGAAATCCTTGCCCTTCATGCCGGATTCCAGTCTGGTATACTGATCGCTCGTACTGTATTCGGTATATTCGTTGGTTTCGATATTGACAAGGTAGATCACCTCATAGCGCTGGGCAAGCGCCATGGAAATATCACTGAATGTCCGGCTGCGCTCCTCAATCGTCTGCTCCTTGCGGATCTGTTCATCTGTATTGAGCACACCCATAATGATATGATGCGGGTCATTTTTCGGCTGAACGATCACATTATTCATATACTGCTGCCGGCCGCCGAGCATCTGGCGGTAGCTCAGCGAGATATAGCCGTTCTGCCGGAGGCTGTTCATCAGTGTTTCCTTTTCCATTGCGGCAATAATGCGCGGCATATCATCGGGATGCAGATATTTTTTGATGTCCGCGGCAGCATCCGCGAAGAAATCGCCGCCCTGTACGGTTGTTCCGAGCTGTGCATACTGCTCGCTGGCACTGTAAAGGGTATATTCATGTGTATCGACATTTATATAGTAAATGACCTCATAGCGGCTGGCAAGCGCGCCGGCAATCTGGGAATATGTCTTGCTTTCGGCCTCACGCTTGGCCTGCGCATCAATATTCCGGACACCGATCACGATATGCCGCGGGTCATTCTTCTGCCGGAAGGCCAGCAGATTCATATGCTGCTGCTGTCCGTCAAGGATCTGCCGGTAGGTCAGTGAAACAGACGGTGCGTGCTGCAAATTGGCAAGCAGCACATCCTTTTCCAGCTCGTGCATGATCCGCTCGCCTTCCGCAGGATGCAGCACACGCTGCATATCGCTTCTTGCACGCGCAAAGAAATCGTTGCCGCAGGTGCCGAAGCCGAGCTTTGCATAGCTCTCGCTGGAGCTGTATTCCGTATAGCGGCCGGTCTCGACGTCGATATGATAGATCACCTCAAAGAGACTTGCAAGGGAAGCCGCAATCTCAGAGTAGGTACGGCTGGCGGCTTCGGCAGCCAGCTCTCTGCGCATCTGCGCATCGACATCACGGACACCGATGATAATGCTTTCATCCGTTCCGCGGATGGTTTTCAGAAAAAAAAAGCGCGGCTGCCCTTCGATCGAAAGGCGGTAATTCAGGGAAAAGGATTTCCCGCCTTTCAGAGCCTGCTCGACATTCTCTTTCTGGAAGGTGCTGAGAAAATAATCCTGATCCTCCGGCCAGACCTGCTCCCGACAGTTCCGCCGGACATCTGCATAGAAGTTTTTGCCGCTTGACAGCACGATCAGATCCTGATCGGAGCCGCCGGCTGCATATTCGACATAGCTGTCATCATCCGCAGCGATGACGTAGATACTGCTGTAATCATTGGCAAGTGCAAGCGCCAGACTTGCAAATGTTAACGGCTGCTGATTCATATCATGCATTCCGGAAGCTCCTATCTGATAAATAATAGATTCTATATCATTATAGCATATTATCTCAAAAAAAACAAGCTCTTTTTACAATTTTTCCGGTCTCCGGCGCACAATTTCGTGCTCTTTTGCAGTTTTGATCCTGTTTCTATGCATGATCCTCTCATAATACATTATAAACGCACACTGCACGGCGGCTGCTTTTGCATCTTTTTCTGCTTTTCCCATTGCGTTTTCTCCCATAATATGCTATAATAAAATGGGTATCAATATCTGGCATCCGCCGGCATTATTCAACACATAAAAAGGAACACCATTTATGAGAATCCGATTCAAAAAATGGGCGCGGCCGGAAATTGCGGCCTCTCCCTTCTGTATGGACGATGCCTTTGCACTGGCAGGGGCGTGGCGTTCGCATTTTGCAAGGCCGGAGCAGCCGTTCTATATAGAGCTTGGCTGCGGCAAAGGCGGCTGGGTTTCGCAGGCCGCCGTGCTGCACCCCGAATGCAATTATCTGGCGCTCGACATCAAATCCGAGATGCTGGGCGTTGCAAAGCGCAAGACGGAAGCAGCCTTTGCCGCTGCCGGCAGAACACCCGATAATATCCTGCTGGCTATTCTGAATATTGAACGCTTTTCTGAGGTGCTGACGCCCGCGGACGGCGTTGACCGCATCTATATCAATTTCTGCAATCCCTGGCCGAAGGAAGGTCACAAAAAGCGCCGCCTGACCCATCCGCGGCAGCTCCGGCAATACGCCGCCGTGCTGCGCGGCGAGCTGCACTTCAAAACCGATGACCTTGATCTGTTTACCGAATCGGTCGCATATTTCACGGAATCCGGCTGGGAAATCCTCACGCAGACCAACGATCTCCATGCGGACGAGCCGGCTGACAATATCCGCACTGAGCATGAGAATATGTTCACCGAAATGGGCAAAAAGATCAATTTTCTGATTGCGAAGCCGCCGGCAGAGGCCTTCGGAAAGCCTGTGCCGAATCTGCACGCGCCGGATACCGTCAAGCTGCTGCGCGGACTGGAAAAACAGCACGGACTCGGTATTCTCACCGATGAGGAATTTGAAAAGCAAAAACAGCAGATCCTCAGCCGCACACAGGAGGCAGCAAATGGAGAAGGAATTTCACTGGAAAAGTAAATCAGGCCGCGCATATCTCAATGCGGGCTTTGGTTCGCGGGACGCCGTCGGCGCCGAGAAGCCGAGCGAAGCGATCCCCTTGCAGGAGGGCGCAAGACTGCTCTTTGCAAAGGGCGTTGACCGCATCTGGACAGTGATGCTGGTTTCCGCCGCGATCCGTCTGCTGACATTTCCGCTCAGACACAGAAAACGCAAGCACAAATCATAAATACCATTATTAACACCAATCCAAAGGAGGGCAGTATCTGCATGGAAACCGTATTGATCCGAAATGTCCGCGCAGTGGACAGTCTGCGTGACGAAGTCTGCGATATTCTCATTAAGGGCGGAAAAATCGCCGCATTGGAGCGCCATCCCGCCGGTGCAGCCGAGCATTTGCCCAAGGCAAACCGTGTCATCGACGGCACGGGGCTGGCCGCGCTTCCGGGATTGTTCGATATGCACGTTCATTTCCGCGACCCCGGACAAACACATAAAGAGGATATTTTCACCGGCTCTGCCGCAGCCCTTGCAGGCGGCGTGACCGGCGTACTCTGTATGCCGAACACCAAGCCGCCGATGGATGACCCTGCACAGGTCAAAAAGCTGCTGGCCCGTGCCAAAAAAACGGATATTGAGATTCATCAGACCGGCTGCCTGACCGTCGGACTGAAAGGACAGCAGCTCGCAGATTATCAGGCTCTGAAAAAGGCCGGTGTCACGGCGCTTTCCGATGACGGTATGCCCGTCCCGACAATGGAGCTGATGATGCAGGCGCTCATGAAGGCAAAGGAAGCCGGTCTGCCGGTCGTTTCGCACTGTGAGGATCTTGCAATCATCGACGGCGGCATCATCAATATGGGACCTGTTTCGCTGGAGCTGGGCGTCAAGGGCATGAGCGTTGCCTCAGAGGTGCAGGTCACAATGCGCGATATGCAGTGCGCGATGATGACCGGTGCGCAGCTCCATATCTGCCATGTCAGCGCCGGGAAATGCGTCGAAATGCTGCGCGGTGCAAAATCAAAATATAGAAATATCACCTGCGAAACCGCCCCGCATTATTTCATGCTGACGGACGAGCTGCTCCTGAGCCGCGATGCCGATTACCGCATGAACCCGCCGCTGCGCTCGCCTTATGATGTCAAAATGATCCGCGAGGGCGTGCTGGACGGCACCATTGACTGTATCATCACCGACCATGCGCCGCACACTGCGGAGGAAAAAGCCGATTTTGAAAAGGCGCCGAACGGCGTTGTCGGACTCGAAACCTCACTTGCCGCAACACTGACGACCTTCTATCACAGCGGCCAGCTCAGCCTGCAGCGCATTGTGCGCCTGATGAGCGACCGGCCGCGTGAGATCCTGCATCTCCCGAAGCGCACGCTCTCTGTCGGGGAGCCGGCCGATGTGATCCTTGTCGATCTGAACCGGAAATGGGTCGTCGAGCCGGAAAAGCTGCATTCCAAATCGCATAACAGCGTATTCAAAGGCATGACACTGACCGGAAAAGTACTGATGACCATTGTCGGCGGCGCTGTGAAATATGACCTCACCGCTGAGGAAAAAGAACAGAAAGGATGATTTTTATGCCGGCAAGAAAACCTGCTCCGCCTCCGCCTCCGGGATTGTTCCCGCCCCCCTTTGAGCCGTACCGCCGGCGCAGAAAGCGGAAGCAATCGCCCACGACCAAGCTCAAGCGCAAAATTGCAAAGGTCACGGGAATCCCGACAACAGCCAGCGGCCGCAAGAAAAAGGCCGAGCGCCTTGTCTGTGATTTTCTGATCGACAAGCTGGATAAGCTGGACAAATAATATGCAGCCTGCAAAAACTGATGGCCGAAACCGGAGCACAGCAAATGCCTGTGCTCCGTCATTCCATTCAGCGGCTGAATCTGTTGCACTGCGCATTCTGACGCAGGATTCGCCGGAAACCGCACGGCTGGAGACTATCAATGAAGTATCGTTTCCGGAATGCGAACGGAATGCAATCAGCGATCTGTTTGCATCCGGCCGCGACGGCAATCTGGATATGATCGGCATTTATGCCGGCGATGCGCTTGCGGGGTTTTTCGCAGTGCGGAAATTCCGCAGGATCCGGTATCTTGCGTATTTTGCGGTTGCACCCGAACGGCGCTCCGAAGGAATCGGAAGTGCGGCAATCCGGCAGCTGAAGATGCTGTATCCGGACTGTCAGATCGTCACGGAATTTGAAGCGCCGGATCCCGTTCACGAAATACGCAGACGGCGCCGTGATTTTTATATCCGGAACGGATTTTATGAAACAGGCTGGTATACCTTCTATGATGAAACGGAATTTCAGATCGCGTGCTCGGAGCCGGAGCTTGATATGCCGGTATTCCGGCTGTTTCTTGCATATCTGAACACGATCATTTCCGATCACATCCCGCAGCCCTATCAGCCGGCTCCCGTTACAGAACGGAAGGCCGGAAAAAAATAATATAAAGGAGAAATCACCATGAAAGAGCTTTTACAGCTTCTCAAACAGAACGCAAGACTTTCCAATGCGGAGCTTGCCGCTATGCTCGGCCGCAGCGAGGCCGAAATCGCAAAGCAGATCACCGAGCTGGAGGAATCCGGCATCATCCGCGGCTACAGCGTCATCGTGGACGAGGAGCTCGCAAACCGCGATGAGGTCGAGGCTTATATCGAACTGAAGATCACCCCGCAGCCCGACTGCGGCTTTGATGAGCTGGCACGCATGATCTCCGGCTTTGAGGAGGTCGAATCCGTCACGCTGATGTCCGGCGGCTATGATCTCGGCATCACGCTGACCGGCGCAGGTCTGCGCGATATTGCGAGCTTTGTCGCACAGCGCCTTGCCACTCTGGAAGGCGTCCTCTCGACACGCACGCATTTTGTGCTCAAACGCTACAAGGAAAAGGGCATTCTCATTCAGGATGAACCGAACGACGAAAGAGGTGTATACCTGTGAACTATGAATCTATCCTCTCGCAGCGTGCGCAGGCGATTGCGCCTTCACCGATCCGACGTTTCTTTGATCTGGCCGAAACCATGGACAATGTGATCTCGCTCGGCGTCGGCGAGCCGGATTTCCGTACCCCGTGGACGATCCGGCAGGCGGCAATCTCCACGCTGGAACGGCAGGCGATTTTCTACGGCGCAAATTCCGGTTTATTGCAGCTCCGCGAGGAGATCTCACACTTCATGCAGCGCAAATATAAGCTCGAATACTGTCCCGAAAACGAGCTGCTTGTCACGATCGGCGGCTCTGAGGCGGTCGATCTGACCTTCCGGACGCTGCTCAATCCCGGCGATGAGGTTCTGATTACGGAGCCGTGCTTTGTCTGCTATGCGCCGCTTGTTTCCATGGCGGACGGTGTGCCGGTTTCCCTTCCGACACAGGAGAAAAATGAATTCCGCCTGACCGCAGACGAGCTGCGCGCAAAAATCACCCCGAAAACCAAGCTGCTTATGCTCTCCTACCCGAACAACCCGACCGGCGCGATCATGCGGCGGGAGGATTATGAGGCGCTGGCGGAGGTGCTGCGCGGCACGGATATTATGGTGCTCTCGGATGAAATTTACTCTGAGATGACCTACGGCGCAAAGCACGTTTCCATTGCGGAGCTGCCGGGGATGCGCGAGCGCACGGTCGTTGTCAACGGCTTCTCCAAGACCGTTGCCATGACCGGCTGGCGGCTCGGCTGGATGGCGGCACCGCCCGAAATCATTGCGCAGGCGCGGAAAATTCACCAGTACGGCATCATGTGTGCGCCGATGGTCAGCCAGCGCGCAGCGATTGAAGCGCTCAAACACTGCGATGCCGACTGCGCTCATATGATCGAGGAATACGATCACCGCCGCCGCTTCCTGCTCGAACGCTTCGAGCAGATGGGGCTGCGCTGCTTCCCGGCGCAGGGCGCGTTTTATCTGTTCCCGTCGATCGAATCAAGCGGCCTCACAAGCGAGGAATTCTGCGAGAAGCTCTTGCAGGAGGAGCGCGTTGCGGTCGTGCCCGGCTCGGCCTTCGGAGAAAGCGGCAAAAATAATATCCGCATCTCGTATGCGTATTCCCTCAAACACCTGACCGAGGCTGCCAACCGCATGGAGCGCTTTTTGCAGCGGCATCATAAATAAGGAGAACACCTATGAAGGCGATGAAAACGCTCAGCCTTTGTGCGGCGCTGCTGACCGCGGCGGTTTCCGTCCCGGTTTCGCCGGTGACAGCGTTTGCGGAGGGGGAGGAGGCACCGACCTCCGGCAAATGCGGAGAAAATCTCACATGGAACTTTGATACTGCATCCGGAACGATCACGATCTCCGGCAAAGGCGCAATGGACAATATCGAATATGCCGATCTTGCGCCGTGGGCGGACAAGCGCGACTTGATCAAGGCGGTCGTATTTGAGGACGGCATCACCGC
>JAFYBM010000103.1 GCA_017540225.1 Oscillospiraceae bacterium
CCGTGCCGGCTCACGACACCCGCGACTATGAATTTGCAAAGAAATTCGGCATTGATATTATCGAGGTCATCAAGGGCGGCGACATCTCGAAGGAAGCCTATACCGGTGACGGCGAAATGGTCAATTCCGATGAACTGAACGGCATCACAAATAAAAAGGACGCAATTGCGAAGGTTCTGACTGTGCTCGAAGCAAAGGGCTGCGGTGAGGCCGGTGTGCAGTATAAGATGAAGGACTGGGCATTCAACCGCCAGAGATACTGGGGCGAGCCGATTCCGCTGGTTCACTGCCCGAAGTGCGGCATTGTTGCCGTACCCTACAGCGAGCTGCCGCTGAAGCTGCCGCCTGTCGAGAATTTTGAGCCGGGCACGGATGGTGAGTCGCCGCTGGCCAAGCTCGATTCCTTCGTCAACTGCAAATGCCCGCAGTGCGGCGGCGATGCGAAGCGCGAGACGGATACCATGCCGCAGTGGGCGGGTTCCTCGTGGTATTTCCTGCGCTACTGCGATCCGCACAATGATACCTGCCTTGCGGATATGGACGCGCTGAAATACTGGATGCCGGTTGACTGGTACAACGGCGGCATGGAGCACGTTACCCGCCACATGATCTATTCCCGCTTCTGGCACAAATTCCTTTATGACATCGGTGCTGTGCCGACGGAGGAGCCGTATGCAAAGCGTACCGCGCAGGGTCTGATTCTCGGACCGGACGGCGAGAAAATGTCGAAATCCCGCGGCAATGTCATTGATCCGAATGATGTGGTCGATAAATACGGCGCAGATGTGCTGCGTGTGTATGTCCTCTTTATGGGCGATTACGAAAAGGCAGCGCCGTGGAGCGAAAACAGCGTGATCGGCTGCAAGCGCTTCCTCGACCGCATCTGGGCGCTGCAAGACCTCGTTGTGGACGGCGACGGCTACAGTGAAGCGCTCACGACACCGATGCACAAGACCATCCGCAAGGTCACCGAGGATATTGAGAACCTGAAATTCAACACTGCGATTGCCGCCATGATGACGCTTGTCAACCAGATCTATGCAGCCGGCAGCATCACCAAAGGCGAGTACCGCACGCTGCTGATCCTGCTGAATCCGTTTGCACCGCATATGACCGAAGAAATATTCGAGCAGCAGGGCTTCGGCATTCTCAATGAGCAAAAGTGGGTTGATTATGATCCGGCGCTGTGCATTGAGGCGGAGGTTGAGATTGTCGCACAGGTCTGCGGCAAGATCAAGGCCAAGCTGATGATCCCGCAGGGTGCCGACGAAGCAACGGTCGTGGAGCTTGCACTCAAGGATGAGAAGATGCAGGAAGCACTTGCCGGAAAAACAATTCGCAAGCAGATTTATGTACAAAATAAGCTGGTGAATTTTGTAGCAAATTAACGAAACTTCGGCGGAATCTGTCTCTCATGCAAAATCCGCTTGACAAAACGTATAATCTGTGGTACAATATACTTGTATTTAATTTTAGCTTATAAGGAGCGGCCGGTTACGGTGCCTCTTTATAGATAACCTCTGTCGTAGGACAAAGGGAGGGAAAAATTCGTGGCAGAAGTACGCGTTGGAAAGAACGAGTCCTTGGACACTGCTCTCAAGCGTTTCAAGCGTTCCTGCGCAAAAGACGGCGTGATTGCTGAAGTTCGCAAGCGCGAGCATTATGAAAAGCCGTCCGTAAAGCGTAAGAAGAAGTCTGAAGCAGCTCGTAAGCGCAAGTTCTGATCTCGTCGGGGAGTCGTTCGCTGAACGCTGTGTATCGGAACACGGCGCAGGCGCGAAAATATCCGTTTGTCCTGAAAACATACGGGAATCTGACGAAATAAGAGAAAATGCAGCATCGCATTCGCGGTGCTGCATTTTTTGATGCCGGTTCAGATTCAGACGATAGCCGCCTTGATTGCAGAGAGCAGCTCATCATATGTCTCAAAGGCAGGATACTGCGGATAATCCTTTTTGATTTGCTCCGTTGAGCGGAACAGGAAGCCTGCTTTGCTCGCGCCGATCATGCCGAGATCATTGAAGCTGTCGCCGCTTGCGATGGTCTCAAAGCCAATGGATTGAAGTGCTTTGACAGTTGTCAGCTTGGATTTTTCACAGCGCATTTTGTAGCCGGTAATCTCACCGTCCGGTGCAACCTCAAGTGAATTGCAGAAAATGGTCGGCCAGCCGAGCTTTTTCATCAGCGGTGTAGCAAACTGGGAAAACGTATCGCTGATGATGATGACCTGACAAAGCGAGCGCAGCTCATCCAGGAACGCTTTTGCGCCTTCCATCGGCTCAATCGTTTCAATGGTTGCCTGAATCTCTTTGAGGCCGAGGCCGTGCTCTTTCAGGATCGCAAGACGATAGCGCATCAGCTTATCGTAATCGGGTTCATCGCGCGTGGTTTTTTTCAGCTCCGGAATGCCGCTTGCCTCCGCAAACGCAATCCAGATTTCCGGCACGAGGACACCTTCCAGATCAAGACAGGTGATATACATATTGCATTTCTCCTTAACAATTCATTTCGGAATCCGGTACGGACAAGCCTACCGATTCTATTATATTATACCATATCATGTTGAAAAAAGCAATGGGAGAAGTAGAAAAAGATGCGGGAGAAGCTGCATGGGAGCAAAAATGGAGGCCGGCACTGCCGGCTATACCATATCATGCAGAAAAAAGCAATGGGAGAAGCAGAAAAAGATGCGGGAGAAGCTGCATGGGAGCAAAAATGGAGGCCGGCACTGCCGGCTATATCATATCATGCAGAAAAAAGCAATGGGAGAAGCAGAAAAAAGATGCGGGAGAGAATGATAAAAACGGATGCTTTGCTGCGGAGGAAATTTCTCTTATTTTTCATTTATGATATACAATTTGCTCATCTGTTTTCAGCAGTATTTCAGATTCCTTCCGTATAATGGATAGCGAAAAGAGGTGATACTGTGGATTTCAGACATGAGATCAAATTTGAGATCAACTATTCCGATCTGCTTACGATCCGGCACAGACTTTACGCAGTCGCATTCCGGATCCGCACGCAGTCAACGGCAAATATTCCGTTCGCAGTCTGTACTTTGATAACCTCTCAGACAAAGCACTCATGGAGAAGATCAACGGCAATCCGGTGCGCGAGAAATTCCGGATCCGGTATTACAACGGCGATCCTTCGGTGATTCATCTGGAAAAGAAAACCAAGATCGACCATCTCGGCAATAAGCAGAGCGCTCCGCTGACAATCGCTCAGGCGCAGAGGATTGCGGACGGCGGATTCGACCGGATGCCCGAAACGGAATATCCGCTGATACAGGAGCTGTATTCCAAAATGCGCACGCAGGGTCTTGCGCCGAAAACAATCGTTGATTATACGAGAGAGCCGTTCATTTATCCGGCGGGCAATGTCCGCGTCACACTGGATTACAATATCCGCAGCGGAATGCGCTGCACCGACTTCCTGAATGCCGGCTGCGTGACGGTTCCGGTATCGGACGCGATCATACTTGAAGTGAAATGGGACGGTTTTCTGCCCGATATTATCAGAGATGCGGTATCCCTTGCAGACAGGCGCGAGGGTTCGTTTTCCAAATATGCAGCCTGCCGGATTTATGGATAAAGGAGAAAAAACAATGAGCTTTCAGGATATTTTCAAATCAAACTTTCTGGAGAATGTAACAAGTGTCAGTGTTCTGGATATGGTGCTTGCAATTGTGCTGGCATTCGGTCTGGGAATGTTCATCTTCCTCGTTTATAAGAAAACCTATTCAGGTGTGATGTATTCTTCGAGCTTCGGCACAACGCTCGTTGCGCTGACGATGATTACCACGGTCGTAATTCTCGCTGTGACAAGCAATGTCGTGCTGTCGCTCGGTATGGTCGGTGCGTTGTCAATTGTCCGTTTCCGCACGGCGATTAAGGAGCCGCTGGATATTGCGTTTCTGTTCTGGTCGATTGCAGTCGGTATCGTGCTGGCAGCGGGCATGATCCCGCTTGCAGTGATCGGCAGCGTTGTGATCGGTGTGATTCTGCTGGTGTTTGTCAACCGCAAATCGCACAAAAATCCTTATATCGCGGTTATTCGCTGCGACGGTCACGAAAGCGAGAAAAAAGCCGCTGCATTTCTTGCGGAGAAAACCGAGCGCTGTGTGATTAAGAGCAAGAATGCGCAAAAAGGTTCCGTTGAACTGAATATGGAGATCCGCCTCAAAGATGACAATACCGATTTTGTCAATGCACTGGCAGATATGGAAGGTGTGCAGAGCGCAGTGCTCGTCAGCTATAACGGCGACTATATGGGTTAAGGATGTGATGAAATGTCAGCACATAAAAGCATCGACAGAATCTGCGCTGTAATCGCGGCTCTGACGCTGGTGCTCACGGTACTGTTTTGCAGCGGGCAGAAACTCGGTATTGAAACAACGGCACACGCGATCGGCTACGAAAACCGCCTGTTTGACCGAACCGAGGTTCACAAGCTGGATATTGTGATCGACGACTGGGACAGTTTTCTCGAAACCTGCGAAAGCGAAACATATACGCCCTGCACGGTCATCATTGACGGTGAAGCAGTGAAGAATGTCGGTATCCGCGGCAAGGGCAATACCTCACTCAGCTCCGTGAAAAATATGGACAGCAGCCGCTACAGCTTCAAGATTGAGTTTGACCAGTATGACAGCACAAAAAGCTATCACGGTCTGGATAAGCTCTGCCTGAACAATATCATTCAGGACAACACCTATATGAAGGATTACCTTGCCTATTCGCTGATGTATGATTTCGGCGTGGATTCGCCGCTTTGCAGCTATGCCTATCTCACAGTCAACGGAACGGACTGGGGACTGTATCTGGCTGTCGAGGCAGTCGAGGAATCCTTCCTGAAACGCAATTACGGCAGTAATTACGGCGATCTTTACAAGCCGGATGCGATGAGCTTCGGCGGCGGACGGGGCAACGGCAAGGATTTCAGCATGAGCGAATTCATGGATCAGAACAGCGGGGATGAGAAATCCGGAAGTTCGGATAACACCATGCCGCAGGCAGACCGCAATAACAGAAACAGGCCGGATTTCGGGAACGGTGAGATGCCGCAGTCTGCACAGAAAAATACTGATTCGCCGCAGTTTTCTAAAGGTAATCGGCCGGATTTCGGCGGAGCGAATGCAAAGGGGAAAATCGGCGGCTTCGGAATGGGCAGCAGCGATGTCAAGCTGCAATACACCGATGATAACACCGAAAGCTACTCCAACATTTTCAGCAATGCCAAAACAACGGTCAATCAAGCTGACAAACAGCGCCTGATTGCCGCACTGAAATCGCTTTCGGAACAGAACGCGCTCGAACGTACACTGGATACGGATGAGGTTCTGCGATATTTTACGGTTCACAATTTCCTCTGCAACGGCGACAGCTACACCGGCCAGATGATCCATAATTACTACCTTTATGAAAAAGACGGGCAGCTTTCCATGATCCCGTGGGACTACAATCTCGCATTCGGTTCGTTCACGGGCGGAGACGGTGCATCTTCTGTCAATGCAGCGATTGACACGCCGGTTTCCGGCGATATGAGCCACCGCCCGATGGTTGCATGGATCTTTGATAATGCGGATTATACGGAACAGTATCATGCGCTGCTCAGTACGTTTCTGGAGAGCGCCGATATTGAGAAAATGATCGACGAAGCGGACGCATTGATCGGCAGCTATGTGCTGAAGGATCCGACCAAATTCTGCACCTATGAAGAGTATCAAAAAGGTGTTGCTGCAATCCGGACATTCTGCGAACTGCGGTCAAAGAGCGTCAGGGGACAGCTTGACGGAACGATTCCCGCTACCTCTGACGGCCAGAAAGCAGACAGCGCCGCGCTGATCGGCACCGACGACCTGAACATTTCCGATATGGGAACAATGAATGGCGGCGGAACATTCGGCGGACAGCCGCCGCAGGGCTTTGACCCGAATAATATGCCGCAGGACTTTGATCCGAATAATATGCCGCAGGGCTTTGATCCGAATAATGCGCCGCAGGGCTTTGATCCGAATAATGCGCCGCAGGGCTTTGATCCGAGCAATGCGCCGCAGGACTTTGACCCAAGCAATGCGCCGCAGGACTTTGATCCGAGCAATGCGCCGCAGGACTTTGACCCGAATAATGCGCCGCAGGACTTTGACCCGAATAATGCGCCGCAGGACTTTGACCCAAGCAATGCGCCGCAGAACGGAAAGCCCGGCCGGCGTACAGACGGTTCGGATACTGAATCTGCATCCGAAACTGACGCAAATGCTGCCGAACAGACTGAGAACGGGCAGCACAGCAGGTCTCCGATGGGCGGAAACGGCTTTCCGGATATGAACGGCGGCAGACAAACAGACCGTTCTGCGGATTATATTCTGCTGGGTGTGTCTGCGCTTGCTCTGCTGTTCGGTCTTGTCTTTGCATACAAATTCAAAAGATAACGTAGGTTTGCTGTTCTGTTATGAGCTCCCTCAGCACTCTGTCATCCGGCAGAGTGCTTTTTTGTGAATGCAAATCAGTTTGGCGTCATCCGGCTGAAAACCGTTCATCAGGCAGGACAAACGATGAACAGAGAATGACGAAAAAAGGCGCGCAAAATGAAGACGGACACAACCAGCAAATTCCGATTCTACTTTAGCAGTACAATTCCGAAAAAAATCTGGTTTTTCTATTGACATTCCGGTGTAATTGTGGTATACTGAAAGTGTAATTAAATTACACCCATATTTTACATCTATATCGAACATTTGTTTTAATTCGCTTTTGAATGATAAGCAGAAATATGCACATGAAGGAGGCTCAAATGAAATTTGCAGAGAAATTGAGAACACTTCGCATGAAGAAAGGTGTTACGCAGAAGGAATGTGCAGAAGCAATCGGCGTGACGATCAGAACCTATAAATCCTATGAACTGGACGGACGCTATCCGAGAAAGCGGGAGATTTATCAGCAGCTTGCAGAACTGTTTGGCGTAGAAACTGCCTATCTTCTGACAGAGGATGAAGAATTTGTCACGGAGGCATCGGAGCAGTACGGCTCCCGCGGCAGACGGCAGGCGGAAGCGCTGCTGAATGAAATGTCCGGCTTGTTTGCGGGCGGAGAGCTGACAGAAAGTGACCGCGATGCGATCATGATTGCCATGCAGAAAATCTATTTTGAATGCAAGCAGGAAAACAAAAAATACACGCCGAAAAAGCACCGCAAAAACGGTGACGGGCAATAATCCGAAAGAGGGAACAGGATGAATTCGCAGGGAATTTACACCCAGGCGAATGCGCTTGTCCGGCAATTTCACACAAACGATCCGATTATGATTGCAGAATCAATCGGCGTCATCGTCAGAGATGTGCCGGAACTCACGGATTTGCTTGGAATGTATAGTTACAAATGGAGAAAACGCATGATTCTCATGAACCCCAATGTCAATGAAACGCTGTATCGTATGGTATTGGGACATGAGCTCGGACACGATCAGCTTCACCGTGTACTGGCCGGCGGAGAAGGTCTGCGGGAGTTTGAATTGTTTGACATGAATGATATGGTCGAATATGAAGCAAATGCGTTCAATGCGCATCTTTTGATCGACGAGGACGAAATGGATGATCTGTTCCGTGACGGCTATGATTTAGCCGAAACCGCGAAAATGCTGAACGTCAATATCAATCTCCTGCTGATTAAAATACGGGAGATGAACAAGCTGGGAATGAATCTGAAACTGCCGTATCAGCCGGATGCACGATTCTTCCGGCATACGAGTGAATAGGAGATACAATGAAGCTGTTTCACAGAAAAAAAGAAACGCTGCCGATTCCGGAACCGTTTACAGTGGCAGATATCCGCACGGAAGCCAGCACCTGCACCGGCGAGCGCACGATCGGGTTTTATGACCGCGGCGCACACCGTCTGCGGTATGCGGAGCTGGTCCGTTCCGTGCAGGACATCCGGGATTTCTACGCAAAATACGGAGCTGATCTGGATGACAGCATTTTACAGCGGCTCATGAACGAATAACAGGAGGTGCGCACAATGCCGATCTATGCAGCTATTGACCTTAAATCGTTCTACGCATCGGTTGAGTGCATGGAGCATGGGCTTGACCCACTGAATACCAATCTTGTTGTCGCAGACAGAAGCCGTACAGAAAAAACGATCTGCCTTGCAGTATCGCCTTCACTGAAAGCGATTGGCGTACCCGGCAGGCCGCGGCTCTTTGAGGTGATTCAGAAAGTCGCGCAGGAAAACGAGCGCCGCCGCCGGCGTGCGCCGAACCGCACATTTACCGGAAAATCCTGTTATGCAGATGAGCTTGCGAAAAATCCGGCGCTGGAAATCGACTATGTGACTGCGCCGCCGCAGATGCGGAGGTATATGGAAGTCAGCGCGAACATCTACAAGATTTATCTGAAATACATCGCGCCGGAGGATATTCATGTGTACTCGATCGACGAGGTCTTCATTGATGTGACAAACTATCTGAAAACCTATCATTGCACTGCACATGAGCTGGTGATGCGCATGGTGCGGGATGTATTGGATAACACTGGTATTACGGCGACCGCAGGCATCGGCACAAATCTGTTCCTTGCCAAAGTTGCAATGGATATTGTGGCAAAGAAAATGCCGCCCGACAAGGACGGCGTGCGCATTGCGGAACTGAATGAACAGTCTTTCCGCGAACAGCTCTGGGGACATACTCCGATTACGGATTTCTGGATGATCGGCAGCGGAACAGCCAGACGGCTGGAATCGGTGTATATTCATAATTTGGGAGAACTGGCCCGTTATTCGGAAACCGATGAAGACCGGCTGTATAAGCTGTTTGGCGTCAAGGCAGAGCTGCTTATTGACCATGCGTGGGGCTGGGAACCCTGCACGATTGCAGCGATCAAAGCGTATCGTCCGGAAAATCACAGTCTCAGTCAGGGACAGGTTTTGTCAAAGCCATATTCTGCTGAAAAAGCAAGGCTGATTGTCCGTGAAATGACCGACCAGCTTGTATTGGATATGGTGAGAAAGCACGTTGCTGCAGATCAGATCGTGCTGAATATCGGCTACGACCACACCGGCATTCCGGAGGACTATGCCGGCAGGCTTGTTCTGGATCATTACGGGAAAAAGACACCGAAGCCCGCACACGGTTCTGTCAATCTCGGCAGGCATACATCGTCAACCAAGCAGATCCTCGCGGCAGTAATGCAGCTTTTTGATACGATCATTGACAGGGAGGTGCAGGTGCGGCGTCTGAATGTGACGGCAAATCATGTGATCTGTGAGCGCGATTTGAAAGAGGATACAGCGCCGGTGCAGTACGGTCTGTTTGATGATGTAGCGTCTCTGGAACGCAAACGCGAACAGGAAAAGATCGACCGCGCAAAGGAACGCCGATTGCAGGAAGCGCTGCTCTCCATCAAAGGAAAATACGGCAAAAATGCCGTTCTGAAAGGCATGAACTTTCAGGAGGGCGCGACCGCCCGTGAACGAAACGGACAGGTCGGCGGTCACAGGGCTTGAGGTGAAATAGATGAATGAGCTTTTGATTCGCGGTATTGAGATCAACCGCACAATGTTTGCGCCGGACAGCTACTTACATCGAATACCGGCGATTGCCGCGCTGGATACGCTGACCTTACAGAAGCCGGTTACATTTTTTGTCGGGGAAAACGGCAGCGGAAAATCTACACTGCTGGAGGCAATCGCAGTTGCTTCCGGCTTTAATCCGGAGGGCGGAACGCGGAATTACAGCTTTTCCACATATGATTCCCATTCGGAATTATGCGAAGCGCTCAGACTGATAAAAAGTCATAGAAAGGCAAAATGGGGTTATTTTCTTCGTGCGGAGAGCTTTTATAATGTTGCAACAGCCGAGGAAGAATACGGCAGGTTTTCTGTCCGCGGCTCAGAGCATTATCACGAATGCTCCCACGGGGAGAGCTTCCTGAAACTCATGCAGAACAATTTTACCGGAGACAGCATTTATCTGCTCGATGAACCGGAGGCGGCACTGTCACCGCAGCGTCAATTATCGCTTCTGATTGAATTATACCGATGTCTAAATCTCGGCTCACAGTTTATCATTGCAACGCATTCGCCGATCCTGCTGGGCTTTCCGGATGCAGACATCCTGAACTTTGACTCAGACCGAATCCAACACTGCTCCTATGAGGATACAGAGAGCTATCAGGTAACAAAAATGTTTCTGAATCATCGTGAGCAAATGCTGAAACGATTGGAGAT
Source organism: Oscillospiraceae bacterium (assembly GCA_017540225.1). GTDB lineage: Bacteria > Bacillota > Clostridia > Oscillospirales > Ruminococcaceae > Firm-04. The sequence goes on from JAFYBM010000103.1 coordinate 10,227, forward strand.
ACTTTGAAATGTACGATTTTTCAGATATTATGGAGCACCCGCATCATGTATCAGGAAAGCGCAGGCATATGCCGATTGAGGAGCGCGCAGTGCAGTTTTCGGCGTTTGCTGCACTGACCGGTTATGATGAGAAAATCGACGAAACTGCACGGCTTACAGTCTTCCGCGAAGCGATGTCAGAGGATGACATCGCCGAATTGGATGCAGCATTTCAGCGCCTTCTGGAACTGGAAACAGAGCACCCGACCGTGACAGTTACATATTTTCAACCTGATGCGCGAAAGAGCGGCGGTGCCTATGTCACGTTTACCGGTCAATTCCGGCATTATGATGCCGAGCGCGGGAAACTTTGCTTTACAGACCGAACAGAAATCCCCGGGGATGATATTGTATCATTCTCAATGCTATAAGCAAAATAAATGCGCCTGCCTATTGAAAAGGCGGCGCATCTTCATTTGTAAGAGGTACTCACAAATGAGACAATTGAGTCATTCTACTTATTCATACTCGTTATACTCATGAGGCGTCGGAATCAGTAACTGATAATGTGTCCGCTTCTATCCTCGGAGAACATAGCTTTGGGGATACACCTGCTATTGTCCTTGATGATTGGGTTATTACCGTTCCGGCAGGATATATATACAGTACAGACAAAGAAATAGTCGGACACAGACCAATCGTTCTTGGGCTTGATGACGGTACACTTGATTTGTCATCACCTTTGCCGCTGTTATCTGAATCTGAGTGCAATCCGATCAATACAACGACCTACGGATTCGGTGAAATGATCGCGGATGCTGTTCGTCAGAGATGCCGCGTATCCGGCTTGATTTTTTTCTGATAATATGCTATACTGAAAACAAAATAAACATACCGGAGGTGCTGATAATGAAACGCTTGCGCTGCCGTATTTCCGCTGCTTTCTCTGCCGCTCTGCTCAGTATGACGGTCTGTGCCTTTCCGCGATCCGTTTTTGCGGATGAATCCGGTGAATACCGTGTTTATTCGTCAGACGGCATGACATATCATCTCTACGACGACCATGCGGAGCTGATCAAGTGCAACTCCATGTGGGCACTGTTCGTGACACTGCCCGATTCCGTAGGCGGAAAGCCGCTCACGGTCATCAGTGACAATGCATTTTCCGGGCATCAGGAGCTCGGCGGTGTTGTCCTGCCGGATACGGTCACAAGTATCCGCTCATATGCATTCAACGGCTGTACCGCGCTGAAATCCGTCGAAATACCCGATTCCGTCACATATCTGGACGGCTCCGCTTTCTGGAATACGCCGTGGCTTCAGGAACTGCATGAAGCCGATCCGCTGGTTATCATCAATGATATTCTGATCTCCGCGCATGAATGCGGCACGGAAATCACTGTGCCAGATACGGTCAAAGCGATCGGTGGACACGCATTCAGCCAGAACGATGAAATGACCGCGGTAACGATTCCGGATTCCGTCACGAGAATCGGAGACCGTGCGTTTTCAGAATGCACGAATCTGACTGCGATTCACATACCGGATTCCGTTTCGGAGCTTGGCAGCGGATTGTTTCTGGATTGCAGAGAGCTGACCGATATCACATTCCCG
>JAFYBM010000104.1 GCA_017540225.1 Oscillospiraceae bacterium
ACCTCCGCGATTACAAAATCGTAATCCTGTTTGATTTTCGGTAAAAATATGGTATAATGAATGCAAACGCATTCATTATAATTTATTTTTGTGCCCTTGCAGATCCGCAGATCAGAGATCTGCTCCCTGCATATCGGGCGATTATACCATAAACGCTTCGCTTACATGGTATAATAAGATTCACAGTCCGTGAAAGGAGTGAACCCCGTGGGAAAACATACATCCAAAAGCCGTTCGCTGCGGCGCACGCTTTTGATTGCCCTGATCTCGTGCCTGATTGCCGTGCTGGGCATCTGCACAGCTATTTTCAATATGATCTATCAGCAGGCATCGGTGAATGTCAATCTGTATTCCGGCGAACTTGCCGGGCAGACCGTTTCGCTTGTTTCCGATGCGTACTATCAGCAGTTTTTGTCTTCGCAGCAGCAATATCTGCGCGACTTTGGCAGGGAAATGTCGCTTCTGCTGTATCAGGACGGTATAAGTGCGGAAGACCGCCGCGAAAATTTGCAGTATCAGGCGGTCAATTATTTCAGCAATGCCGATGTGTTCTTTCTGTATGACCGCGAAGCGCTGTGCTGCTATGAGCTTGGTACGGCTGACAATGCAGACCTCATCATGCAGGATGCGATCGCCGTGTTCGATCAGAAAGCAGCAGAATTACCGGGATACTACGGCAGCCAGACTGATTTTTTCGGGTGGCTGGATGCCTGCATGGAGCAGCAGCGCGGTTCCTATGCAAAAGACGGCGCAGGCTATGTGATCGCATGGGATAATCTCTGCAACTATACGGGAGAAAACCTCTGTTTTGGTGTACTCATGCAGAATGTCAACAGCTGGATTGAGCCGATCAGAGAATGTGCAGACGAGCAGACCGATGCGCTGCTGAACAGTCTGGACAGCATGTTCCGGAAGTATGTATCGCTGATGATCGCATCGGTTCTCTGCGTATTTGCAGTGTTTCTCCTGATCTCTGCTGCGCTCTCCAAAAAAATCGCAGATCCGGTCGTTTCCGAGCATGACATGCTGGTGCAGGTCAATGAAATGAAAACAACATTTCTTTCGGATGCATCGCATGAGCTGAAAACGCCGCTTGCCGCCATGTCCGGCTATGCGCAGGATGCAGAACTCGACCTCATGAACGGCGGCGACCGGACAACCGTTCAGAATAAGCTGCGGCGCATTTCCTCGGAAGCAAACCGCATGGCACTCATGGTGACGCAGATCCTCGATGCAACGCGCATTGAGGAGGGCAGAATGGTACTGGAAAAAGCCCCCTGTGATCTGGACAGCCTTGTGCGCAAAACGGTCGAGACCTATTTTGCGGTGCTGAACAAGAACAACAACCGCCTGATCCTGCGTATTCCGATCGACCTGCCGAAGGTCAATGCGGACAGCACCCGATTGCAGCGCGTGTTTGTCAATCTGATCTCCAATGCGCTGAAGCATACCAAAGACGGAACGGTGCTCATCAAGGCAGAAGCGGACGATGAAACCGTAACGGTTACGGTCAAAGATACCGGCTGCGGCATTTCGCCGGAGGATCTGCCCCACATCTGGGAGCGGTACTATAAAGGCAAGCACGCCGAAACCGGCACGGGGCTCGGGCTGTTTATCTGCAAATTTATCGTAGAATCGCACGGCGGCACAATCAGTGTTGAAAGTGAACAGGGCAAGGGTACTGCATTCACCTTTACGCTGCCGGCTGCATCAAACGGGATATCAGATGCAGAACAAAATCTGATTGAACAGATACTCCGAAAATAACCTGATTACAAATTTGTAATCCTGCACACGCCGCATCATAAATATGATATCATATGATTGTCAACAGAAGTTGAACGAATCACAAAGGAGAATGAATACGATGAAAAAGCAAATGATTACAATGACTGCCGCTCTGATGAGCCTCTGCCTGATCGCCTGCGGTTCGGATCCGGTGAATATCAATGTGAATCTTTCAGGCGATACGACGACATCCGTTACAACCGAAATGACAGCTGCGGAAACCACAGCTGCCGTCACTGAAACCTCTGCTGCCGCTGCACAAACCGAAGTCTCCGCTGCGGCACAGACAGATCCCGCACAAACAACTGCGGCACAGACCGCAGCAGCAGAGACGACCGATGCAGCGAAAACAGCGTGTCCCTATTCCGCGGACGATCTCGTCGGCGAATGGGCAATGCCCGGAACCTTCGGCACACGGACCAATTCGCTGACCGTCCGGAAAGACGGCACAGCGATCATGCGGTATGCAGGCGGCGGAACACGCTCCGGCAAGGTGCGCATCGACACAGAGGATCATCCGGACGGCTCCGAGAGCTACTGGTATTCGATCTGCGATACTGACAATACCGCATGGATCTCGTTTGCATGCGACAAGCAGCCGGTCAGTCAGATCAGCTCCGGTCAGGACGGCGGGATGCAGTTTGTCCGCATCACGCTTGAGGATGTTGCTGCCGAAAAGATGAACAATCTGACATTCCTGATGAAGAGCCTGTCCGGCGGTGCCGTGGATCTTGCGACCAATGCAAATGAAACCATGACCGTTGACGGTCAGACCTATGCATGGGTGACAGATGAACGCTTTGCGATCAACAGTCTCGGCAAGGCTGCCTTTGAGAGATTGCTGGAGGAAACGGTAACCGGTGCGGAATATACACGCTGGAAGGGTATTCTGGATGAGAGCTTCCGTATCAGCGAGCCGGACGGTTCGAGCTATATTCTGACTTCCAATGCACACGGTTATCAGAGCTTTGAGACCGGCAGCGGCGTCACGATCACCGATCAGACAGATACCTCTTTTACGGCAACAACCAAAGATGCCAACCAGATCGACGGACGCGGTGTTGCACATTTTGTGTTTGACGGAATCAACTGGACGATCGAAAGCTATGAATTTCAGTAAAAACGGACTGCCTGCGGAGCCATTTCGCAGGCAGTTTTATTATAGCATATCGAACGGCAAAAAGCAAGAATCATCAATATGAGATCATCCGCTTGTCATTCAGCTTTTCTATTTGAGGATTCGCAAATTCATTGAAATCCGGAACAGTCTGCTGCGGAAAAATATCTGACGCAGATTTGTGTACTTTGCTGATAGACAATGCAAACAGCCAAAATCTTCTTCATGCATAAATTCCCGCCCGCGGCAAACAATACCGTTAGCTTTGAAAAAGCGAAACAATCCCAAAATAGCGAAACACAAAAGGAGGCACAAGATGAAAGCAACCGGTATTGTGAGAAGGATCGACGATCTAGGCAGAGTCGTCATACCCAAAGAGATCAGGCGGACAATGAGAATCCGGGAGGGCGACCCCTCGCTGATAACATTGACACAGGATATTCGGTTTTGTATGGGTGTGGAATCCGCTGCGGAGCGGTACATTGGAAAGTGAATACAGAGAAACCGCCGTCTGTACCAAACGCAGGCGGCGGTTTGCGTTATTATGCTTTCAGCTTGTAGGTGCGGTTCCGGTTGCCGCCCTGTGCCATGA
>JAFYBM010000105.1 GCA_017540225.1 Oscillospiraceae bacterium
CAAGGAGCGCTATGTCAAGAGCCTGCTCGTAGAGGCAAAGCGGCTGCGCTATTCGGTCGAGGAGCTTCAGGCGATCGTTGCAGAGGTCTATCAGAGCGAGCAGAACGGGGAGCAGTGATTCCGCAAAAACGAAAATCCTCCGGGCGGCGGCCGTCCGGAGGGCTTTTCCTTTGCAATTTCTTTGCAAATCCCGCCGGTTTCCGGCTTTTGCGGAAAAATATTTTCAACCCTGCCCGAATTTCAGCTCGGACAGGGTTGTTATCATTTCAAAAACGCGGACTGCTTACGGCTTCCACTCGCTGTGAGATGAGCAGTTGTAATCAGCGAACAATCCGTTGTCATCCAGATTCATTACAACACTAGCTGATCTGACTGCGCCGCCGATCTCAATATTCAGCTCGTTCCAGTCCGATGCAAAGCACGGTGAGCTCTGATCCAGGAATACTCCGCTGTAAGGGAAGTCGGTGCCCCATGTGATATCAAAGCTGAAGGCGAAGGAGAAGTAATCTCCGGTGATATTATAGCCGTATCCGGTACAGCCGTGTAAAGAGTCCTCTGAGCAGATCAGTTCCCAATCACCGAGGATCCAGTCACCGTAATCATCAACGCCCAGGCACTTTCTGCCGTAGAGCTTTACATTCTTTGCATGGTATAATCCATAGTTATAAATGGTCACCTTCTTCTTGGTATTCTGTCTGCTTTCGAGATAGTCGAGCTGACTGCCGTATTTCTCTCTCAGCTGCTTCTGGCGCCAGTATTCCTTATCTCCGTCAATGCCGGTCTCTATATCATAGATTTCCTCATACTCATCCATATCTCTCCAATCATCAGGCGGTATCGTTGAAATAGCCGATGCGCTGATGCTTGCCATTGATGCCGCTGCCATGACTGCTGCCAGAACCGCAACGAGTCTATTCATCATTTTCGTTTTTCTCATGGTAAATTCTCCTTTTCACAAATCAACTTGATCTTGCCGCGCACCTCATGCTGTCTGCCCGGCCGTATTTCCGTTTCTGTGTTTCTGTGACTATATTATAGCATTATCAGATTTCTGCTTCAACAGATAATATCGCCCGTTTTGTAGTATAAGCGACAGATTCCATGCACAGTGCAGTATAATATACAGATCACAGCAGAATTGTCGTGAAGCTTGCAGGCAGGACAAAGAGCCCCCGCATCAGCGGAGGCTCTCTGCCATGAGGTTATATGTGAAGGAGATATTACTCTTTCTTTGCGATGCGGTCCAGCAGTGCGGTATTATCGTCCATCGTCAGCTTACCGTCACCGTTGACATCCGCATTGATGCGGCCCTGCGCAGTCATCACTGCGTCTGCATCCTCACAGAGGAAACGGCAGAGCAGAACAGAGTCAGAGACATCAACCACACCGTCACAGTTCACATCGCCGATGACCTTCAGACCGGTTGCGTGCTGCGGCTTTTCCTCAGTCTTCGCCTTGGCGGCGTTCTCTTCATCGAACTGCATGAGCAGCGTGCCGCAGACAAAGCCGTTCACTTCTCTGGAAGCCTCGATCATTCTGATCTGCTCCTCCGTGTACTTGGACGGATCATAGCCCAGCTCATTTTCCGCATAGCGGTAGCCGCTTTCGCCCGGATGCTTGCCGTTCTCATCGGCCTGCGGCTTTGCCTCAGTCTTCGCCTTGGCTGCGTTCTCCTCATCAAACTGAATGAGAAGCGTACCGCAGACAAAACCGTTCACTTCTCTGGAAGCCTCGATCATTCTGATCTGCTCCTCCGTGTACTTGGACGGATCATAGCCCAGCTCATTTGCATCGTAGCAGTAGCCGGACTCACCCGGATGCTTGCCGTACTCATTGACATAGTTGTAGCCGCACTCGCCGGGATGCTTTCCATCAGCGTTGGTTTCCTCACCGTCGAAGTAGTTGTATCCTGCTTCGCCGGGCTTCTTTTCAGCACTTGCCTGTGCTGCTGCATTTTCCTCATCGAACTTCAGAAGGAGCGTCACGGAGACAAAACCGTTCTCTGCTCTGAATGCTTCGATCTGCTTGATCTGCTCATCGGTGTAATTGGACGGATTATAGCCCAGCTCATTGAATTCTTCCTCGTAGCTGTAACCGTCCTTGCCGTAGATCTTTTCATCAACCTTGCGGCAGATCTGATCATTGACCACGAAGATCATTCTCGGACCGTGGACAACGCCCTTTAATTCTGCATCAACGCGGTAGAAGCAGTTGCCTTCGCCCAGAATCGCCGCGGTGCTGATGATCTTGTATTCCGGATGCTCTGCAATAAACGCTCTGACAGCATTCTCAGCAGCTTCCAGATAGCCTGGCTGCTTGCTTTCCGAAGCGGTCTTTTCAGCGTCGCTGTAGCAAAAACCGCTTTCGCCCGGATGCTTGCCGTACTCATTGACATAGCAGCAGCTGGACTCACCGGGATGCTTCTCGGCAGCGCTTGCGGTGATGCCGATTGCACTCATTGCCATTGCAGCAGCTGCTGCGCCCAGAACGATCTTCTTCATTGTTGTTTTCATTTTATTTTCCTCCACATATCTCATTAGGCGTTATTGTTCTGCGCCCTTGCTGTTGTTAGGTTAATCACTCGTGTGTTTAACCTGTTGTCTGCATTATAGCACATGGCAAGAGGTTTGTCAAGGCTTTTTCGGATATTCCACGAATGTAACATGAATAGCATAAATTGGCAATTTTTTTTGGTGAGAATGGCGCGAAATGCGACCGAAATGCAGAAGCTGCGGCCGATGCAGCCGCGGCGGTTGCTTGACAGGGCAGGCGATCTCGTGATATAATGGCTATACACATACACATAAGAGGTGATGTTATGCATATCATCGCTGTTGCGAACCAGAAGGGCGGTGCCGGTAAGACAACAACGGCACTGAATCTCGCCTGCGGTCTGGCTGCCCGCGGCAAGCGCGTACTTGCGATCGACATGGACGGGCAGTGCAGTCTTTCCTTTCTGCTCGGCATGGAAAATGACCGGCTTCAGGAAACAGAGCGCAATGTCTATGCTGTTCTGCGCGGAAAGCAGCCGCTCAGCGCCTGCATCGTGCAGACCGGCAGTGTGGATTTGATCCCGGCAGCGCCGGCGCTGTATGAAGCCGATATGACGATCAGCCAGATCGGAAAGGAATACCGGCTGCGGGATGCACTGAAAGGCATCACCGATTACGATTATGTCATCATAGATACCTGTCCGAGCCTCGGCATTCTGACCGTCAACGCCTTCACGGCAAGCGAACGCGTCATCATACCCGTGCAGGCCGAGCTGCTTTCCCTGATCGGCTTGCAGCAGCTGGCAGAGACGCTGGAGGCGATCCGCACCTACTGCAATCCGGCGCTGCTGATCGACGGCATTCTTGTGACGCGCTATCAGAGCCGCACACGCCTTTCCAGAGACTTCATGAATGTGCTCCGGCAGCAGGCGGCGGCGATGCAGACAAAGGTCTATGCATCGGCGATCCGCGAGAGCATCATCGTCAAGGAGGCGCAGAGTATGCGCAGACCGATCTTTGAATATGATGCGAAGGCCGCAGTCACACAGGATTATATACAGTTCATAGATGAATTTGAGAAAGGAGTATCCGCATGAGCAGCAAAAAGGACTTTGCAGCGGCGGCATTTCTCAGCGCCGCAAATCCGGCCGGAAAACAGCCGGCGCAGCGCGCACAGACGCATCCGGCGGCAGAGACAAGGAGCAGACGCTTGCAGCTGCTGCTGAAGCCGTCGGACTATGAAACGCTTTGCCGGCTGGCAGATGCGCATCAGTGCAGCGTGAATCACATGATCGAAATTCTGATCGAAAACGCCGAATGACAGCACGATAAAGGACATTGCCTGCATCCCCGGATGCGGGCAATATTTTTATGTGTATGTGTATATGTATGTGTATAATGCGAAAAATCGGCCTGAAATGCATGAAAGCATCGTAAACACGCGATTTCCTTTGTGTGTATGTGTATGTGTATGTGTATAAAGCCGAAAATCGGCATGAAATGCATGAAAACATCGCAAACACGCGATTTCCTTTGTGTGTATGTGTATGTGTATGTGTATAACCGCTTTTTCGCCCATGTTTTGGTACGATATTGCTTTTTTGAGCGGCGGTTTTATCCGCAGATCCCGGCAGAAGGACAAGATCCTTCTGCCGCTTTTTGCAGAGACGGAAACGCCCGGAGCTTCCGCAGCGCTGAATGCAGAAGCATCAAAACAAGCCCAGGCGGAGCTGCCCGCATGATCGGATGCAAACACCTTTTATATTATAGTTCATTTATTGTTAATAGAATATTCACAATTTATACACCCATCTCTTTGCAATATGTGCTATACTACATACATGAGGTTAAGCATACAAGCTATCAACCTGATAAGAGGTTGAGCGAGTAAATAATGATTATGTGGAGGAAACCAACAATGAAAGCTTCTAAGTTTATCGTCATCGCAGCCGCAGCCGCAGCAATCGGCGCAGCAATCCCGACCGTCGCCCTTATGACATTCGGCATCGAAAAGGAGCTGCCGGAAATGCCTTCCGGAAAATATGAGCCTGTGGCTGTCACCACGACCGCCGCACTGCCGAAGGAGACCACCGCAGCGGCAAGCACAACCGCCGCAGAAGCAACGGCCTACACCACCGCAGCGCTGACGGCTGCCGCGCCCGTACAGACCACCGCCGCAGCCGTCACAACGGTTGCCGTGACTGCCGCTCCGGTTACAGAGGCACCCAGAACCGCAGCCGCACAGGTCACGGAGGCACCCAAGACCGCAGCGGCGCCCCAGACCGAAAGCAAGCCCGCACCGGCTCCGGAACAGAAGCCTGCTGCACAGCCGGTTCCGGCCGGGGACGGCAGCACCGTTACATACAAGGGCAAGCAGTTCAGCACGGATATTGCAGAGCTGGATCTCTCCGGCAAGAAGATCAGCGAAGCAGAGCTGCCGGAGCTGAAGGAAATCGCCGCAAAGCTCCCGAACCTGCAAAAGCTCATCCTCTGCGACTGCGGTCTTTCCAATGAGACACTTGCAAATCTTCAGAATGAGCTTGGGATCCGCGTAGTATGGCGCGTGAAGCTCGGCACACAGTGGTCTCTCCGGACAGATGCCGTTGCATTCTCTGTCCTGATCATGAATTACAAGCACGTCCGCATGACCTCCGCAGATCTCGAAGTCCTGAAATACTGCCCGGATCTGCTCGCGCTGGATCTCGGACATCAGGCGATCACCGATCTTTCCAAGATCGCGGAATATCTCCCGAATCTCCGTCTGCTGATCCTTGCAGACAATCAGATCTCCGATCTCTCCCCGCTGGCAAACCTTCATCACCTGCACTATCTTGAGCTCTTTGTCAACCGCGTCACGGATCTTTCTCCGCTGTCCGGCCTGAAAGAGCTGGTCGATGTCAATATCAGCTACAACCCGATCAGCGACATCTCCCCGCTCCTGAATGCACCGATGATGCAGCGTGTCTGGCTGGAGCATACCAATGTCAGTGCGGACGGCGTCAATCAGCTCCGTGAGACCTATCCGGAAGCAAAGATCGTCAATGTCGGCAAGGGCTCTGTCGATCAGGGCTGGCGCTGGGGCAATGCCCGCTATGAGCAGATG
>JAFYBM010000106.1 GCA_017540225.1 Oscillospiraceae bacterium
ATTTCTGCTGTCTGCCGGCTGGGTCACATTTTCCCTGAAGATGCTCGGCTCACATTTCAGCATCTATGCATTTCTGATTTTGCTGGTGATCCTGGATATCGGCCTGCTGATGCTGCTGATTCAGTATGCTTTTATTCTGCGCGCAAGAGATACGAAATCGTATTCTGCACTTCAGACAAAGTATACTGTGACGATAATCGGTGCCGGCGTGGCGGTCGGACTGATCATTTCAAAAATAATGGGAGCGATCGCGGCGGATATCAAAAAAGATGAAGAGAAATTCATCGGGATCGCGCAGAAAATAGAGGCGTCGCCGGAGAAAGCCGGATTGACCGACTGGCTGAATCTTTTTTCGCTCGGACACGCAGAGCAGATCATCAGCACGGCAAAGCATCTGCTGCCGCTGGCGATCCCGCTGACAATCGTGCTCTATGGGCTGCTGTTCCTTGTCATCCGCAAAAACCTGAAAGGAGCGTGGTCTCATGACAGGTCTGCTGTTTAAGGAGCTCCGGCAGCACCGTCTGATTTTGCTCGCTGCCGTTCTGATCCCGGTTCTGGTGGTCTTTTTCCCGCTGCTGTCCCTTGCCGCGGCATCCAATTCTTATGCGCATCCGTTCATGGAGGCGATGAATCAGCTGATCGGAACGGAAGGATTGACGATCGGCGGACAGGCAACACGCTTCTTTATGACATTCGTCGGCTTAATCCTGCTGGAGATCCTGACAAGCACGATATTCAGCGCGGACGAATCCAAGAAGTGGGCGTATTTCACGGCCTCACATCCGAAAGGATACCGCGGGCATCTGTACATGAAATATACGGTGCTGTTCATGGTGTTCGGGCTGTACTTTGTTTCGCTGTACTACATGGATTCTCTGCTGCAAATGCTGGTGTTTCAGGTCGCCGGCATTGAGCTCCCAAGCTTTTCCGCGCTGTATATGCTGATGTTCTTTTTGCAGCTGTTTCTCAATGCGTGGAGCATTCCGTTCATGATCCGGTTCGGGGTCAAAAACAGTGCGTTTGCGCGTGTGATCGCAATTCTCGTGCTGGCGTTCCTCGTGCTCCTTTATCTGCTGTTCGGCCCGCTGCCCGGCGGCATGAACGGCTATATCAATTTCATGTTCGGCTTTGTGGAAAAGCTGATGAAGGGCGAGCTGACGGGCATCATTTCCGTGATCTTCGCAGCATTTCCGCTCGCGGCGGTCGGGCTGTATCTGCTCTCGTACCGCATTTCCTGCAAACTGTTTATGAAGGGGGCGGCAGATTATGTCAAATAAGAAGCTTTGTGCAAAGCGGCTTGTCATTTTCCTGCTGCTCGCGTTCGGACTGGCATGGATCCCGTGGATCATCATGAACAAGGTGTGCGGCTATGAGGAATGGTTCAGCACCAATCATTACGCGCTGTTTGCGATCCCGACGCTCTATGCACCGGCACTTGCAAACCTGCTGACGCGGTGGATTACGAAGGAAGGCTTCTCTGACATGAAGCTGCATCTGCGGCTGAAAGGCAACCTGAAATACTATCTTGCTGCGTGGCTGACAGTTCCGGTCATCAGCATCCTCGGAACGGTCGTGTTCAACTGCGTATACGGGCACTGGGATCTTGCGGAGGTCGCCGAACGCCTGACCTTTGAAAAGGGTCTGGTATCGGTGCTCTATGTGCTCGGCATCGGGCCGCTTGTCGCATTCAACACCTTCGGCGAGGAGTTCGGCTGGCGCGCCTATATGAATCAGAAAATGGA
>JAFYBM010000107.1 GCA_017540225.1 Oscillospiraceae bacterium
CGGTCTGGCGCACGGTTTTTGCATCGAGCACCTGCTTCGGGTCAAAATCCCTGACCTCCGCAACGAGCTTTGCTTTCAGCTCGGAGGCATCGAATCTGGTGATAAAATCTATACCGTTTCTGCCGTTTTTCAGGCCGTCCCAGTAGCTCGCAACATCATTGCCGAGCGGCGTGACCGCGCCGAGCCCTGTGACAACTACTCGTCTGTTTGCCATATTTTCCTCCGCTTACGAAATTGCAAGGCCTCCGTCAATGCGGATGACCGTTCCTGTGAGATAATCCGAATCGGGCGAGGCAAGGAAGCCCGCGAGATTTGCGACATCCTCCGGCTTTCCGGCTCTGCCCATCGGGATAGATGCAAGATAATCCTTTGTCGCTTCCTCGCTGATGGCCGCCGTCATGTCGGTCGCGATGAAGCCCGGCGCGACTGCATTGCAGGTGACGCCGCGGGATGCGAGCTCTCTGGCCGTGACCTTTGTCAGCGCCATGACGCCCGCCTTGGATGCGGCATAATTCGCCTGACCGGCCGTGCCCAGCATACCGGAAACCGATGCAAGATTGATGATCTTTCCGTATTTCTGCTTCATGAACGGGCGGTAGCAGGCCTGTGTCATGTTGAATGTGCCCTTGAGATTCGTATTGACGACGGCATCGAAATCCTCTGATTTCATGCCGAGGATCAGACCGTCGCGGGTGATGCCGGCGTTATTGACGAGGATCGTCACATTGCCGAAATCTGCAATGACCTGCTTGACTGTTTCCTTACACTGCTCGCCGTCAGAGACATTGCAGGCATATGCCTTTGCCTTTACGCCGTATGCTGACGCGATTTCCGCTTCGAGCGCCTGTGCCTGCTCGGTTATTTTCAGATCAACGATGGCAATATCCGCGCCCATCGAAGCGAGTTTTTTGCAGATTGCCGCACCGATGCCGCGTGCGCCGCCGGTCACGATTGCTGTTTTTCCGCTGAGAATCATCCCTGCACCGCCTTTACTGTTTCTTCGAGTGTCTCTGCACTGTCCACATTGTAAATCTTCACATCTGCGGAGATTTTCTCCACAAGGCCGCTGAGCGTTTTGCCTGCGCCGACCTCGATAAAGGTATCAAATCCCGCAGCAATCATGTTTTCAACGGTTGTCTGCCAGCGCACCGGATTGCACATCTGCTGCTGCAATGTTTCACGGATTTTTGCCGCATCCGCTTCATAGGGCAGCGCGGTGAGATTGGCATAGGCCGGAATCTGCGGTGCCGCAAAGCTGTAATCTGCGAGCGCCGTACCGAATTTTGCAGCGGCATCATTCATGAACGGCGAATGAAACGCCGCGCTGACCGCCAGCGGAATGCATCTGCCGCCGAGCGTCTTGATCTTTGCGGTGAAATCCGGCATACTGCTTTTCAGGCCGGAAACGACCGTCTGGCCGGGGCAGTTGAAATTGACCGCATAGAGCTGCTCAAATTCAGCCGCCGCATTTGCAACAGTCTCCGCATCGAGCTTGACGACCGCGCACATGGCGGTATCGGCCGCATCGGATGCCTCCTGCATGAGCCGGCCGCGCTCGGTGACGATTCTGAAGCCGTCCGCATCGGAATAGACGCCGGCAAATGCGAGCGCCGCGATCTCACCGAGGGAGAAGCCTGCGGCTGCATCGGCATGAACGCCGGCTTCCTCCAGTGCGCGGGCAGCTGCGAGATCGACAAGATACAGGCAGGGCTGCGTATTTTCGGTGCGTTTCAGCTCCTTATCCGTGCCGGAAAAGGACTGCTGCATTGTGTTCGGGCGGATGGCCTCCGCCGTATCATAAAGCTGCTTTGCCGCGGCGCTGTTTTCATAGAGTGATTTGCCCATGCCGCTGTACTGTGCGCCCTGTCCGGCAAAGAGAAATGCGATTTTGCCCATCGGGATCCTCCTTGGATATTATTTGAGCAGTGCTTCGGCCTGCTGCATGATCTCCGCGATCATTTCCGCGGCGGGCTGCTCTTTGTTCACCATGCCGGAGATCTGTCCGGCGAGGAAGCATCCGCGCTTCGGGTCGCCGTCCACAACGGCCGCACGCAGTGTGCCGACGGCCATTGCCTCCAGCTCGTCATCCGGAATATCGGTATACTCCGCCTTTGCATATGCACGCGAAAACGCCGATTTCAGTGAGCGCACCGGATGACCGAGGCGTCTGCCGGTCACAACCGTTGAGCTGTCCTTCGCCTTGAGCACGCGCTCCTTATATTCTGCGGAAATGCTGCATTCTGTCGCGGCGAGGAATCTTGTGCCGATCTGTACGCCGCAGGCACCGAGCATCACCGCTGCGGCAAGTCCTCTGCCGTCCGCAATGCCGCCTGCCGCGATCACCGGAATTTTCACGGCATCGCAGACCTGCGGAACCAGTGCCATTGTTGTCATTTCACCGACATGGCCGCCGGATTCGGTGCCCTCCGCAACAACGGCATCTGCACCGGATTTCTCCATGAGCTGCGCCATTGCGGCGGTCGAGATCACCGGAATCACTTTGACACCGGCCTCCCGCCACATCGGGATATAAGCTGCGGGCGAACCCGCACCGGTCGTCACAACGGCGACCTTTTTTTCTGCGATCAGCTTTGCAATCGCATCAATATTCTCACCGCGCAGCATGATATTGACACCGAACGGTTTGTCAGTCAGTGCGCGGGCTTCGTCGATCTGTGCTGCGATCTGTTCCAGATTGCCGCTTGCAGCGGAAATGATGCCGAGGCCGCCGCCGTTTGAGACCGCTGCTGCAAGGCGCGCATCAGAGATATGCGCCATGCCGCCCTGCATCAGCGGATAACGGGTGCCCAGCAGATCGCAGAGGATTGCTGTACGCTTCATCGGATCAGCCCTGCTTGCTGTCAACATAGGCAATCAGCTCTTTGACCGACTTGCCTGCCTCCTGCGGGTTGATCTCAACGCCCAGCTCATCCTCAAGCTCCATCATGATCTCAACGGCTTCGAGAGAATCCACGCCGAGATCTGCAAAGGTTGTTTCCTCTGTGATCTCAGAGGGATCCATTTCAAGGTGATTTGCAAGGACTTCGATAATCTTTTCGCTGTTCATAATTTGTTCCTCCATAGGTTGTTGTGGATGGGTTTATCTATAAAATAAGCGGAATGCTTATTTGATAGCAGGGGAATCAGGCATCTGCCTTTTACCATTTAATCAGGCACGCTGCGCTCGAAAGGCCGCCGCCGAATGCGCACATTGCGATCAGGTCGCCTTTTTTGAGTTTTCCGCTGCGCGCAAGCTCATCAAAGGAGATCGGCACGCTTGCAGATGAGGTGTTGCCGTAGCGTTCGATATTGACAACAAACTTCTCCATCGGGATGCCGAGCCGCCGTGCCGCGAGATCAATGATGCGGATATTGGCCTGATGCGGCACGATCCAGTTGATCTGATCCGTTGTGATTCCGGCCTGCTCTGCAATCAGCCGGATGCCGCCGACGATCTGCTTGACCGCGAACTTGAAGGTCTCCTGTCCGCTCATATGCACGGCAAGCGGTGCGACTTCCTTTTCATAGAAAGGCGAATTGCCCTTGCCGAGCGGAATTGCCAGCACACTCTCGCCGCCCTGCGTAAAGAGATGCGAGCCGAGATAATTCTCACCCTTTGCAATGACGAATGCACCGGCGCCGTCACCGAAAATGACACAGGTTGAACGGTCTGTCCAGTCGAGGATACGGCTCAGACGCTCCGCGCCGAACACAAGCGCATATTCAATGCCGCCTCTGACAATGAATGCTGCGGCGGTATCCAGTGCAAAAAGGAATCCGCTGCAGGCGGAGTTGACATCAAATGCAGGACAGGATGCACCGATTGCCTGCTGCACCTTTGCCGCTGTGGACGGGCAGCACTGATCCGCCGAAACTGTCGCACCGACGATCAGGCCGAGCTGCGCCGCGGAAATGCCTGCTGCCTCCAGCGCACGCTGCGCTGCCTTCGCACCCATCTCCGCGGCGGATTCATTCACGGAGATATGCCGTGTTTTCACGCCGACACGCTGCGTAATCCATTCATCCGAGGTATCGACCATCTGCGAAAGTTCCTCGTTTGTGAGAATCTTTTCCGGTACATATGCGCCGGTACCCAATATCTGAAAACTCATTCGTGATCTCCTTTTTGCTGATCTGCCACTACGCCGTCAAGAAGACAGCGGAAGCCGAAGGCGAAATACCGCACGGCATCCGTCTTGGAAAGCTGCCGCGAAACTGCATCGGCATAATATCCTCTGCAAAAGCACCAGATTGCATAGCAAAGCGCATCGGCATCCACGGCTCTCGCAAAGCCCTGCTCCAGTGCATAATAATAGTATTTTTTGATTTTTTCGTACCACCAGAGGCGGTTTTCCTCTGTCAGTGAATCGTGCTCAAACACATAATACCGGAACTGCATTTTAATATCGTATGTCTGCATCAGGACGCTGACTGCGGTATCAATGCAGAATTTTTCAAAGCTCAGGCGGTCATGAAAATCCGGCTTGATATTCTCGCGCATCTGCACAACAACATTGCGGTAAACAATGCGGAGCACCTCATCACAGTTAGCAAAGCGGTTATAGAACACGCGGTTTGTGACGCCAAGCTCACGGATTATCTTCCGGACAGTGACCTTATGCGCACCTTCCTCTGCTGCCAGACGCGCCACGATCTGAATGATCTGCTCTGATATTTCGTCGCGGATGCGTTCCGGACGGCTCACAGCCGCCGCTTCGTCGGTTCCTGCCATACTGTTCAGGCTCCCTTCCGGTATGGATTTTGGCTCTGTATCTGGAAAAGATGTTCTAGCACACAGTGTGCCAGCACACCATGTGCTATTATAGCACACTTTCCTGTTTCTGTCAAGTGAAACTTTTGTGAAACCCTCGGCGGCAGCAAATTCTTTTAAGGAATTGCCCGATCATTGCTGTAAGCTGTCGGATTTGCTTTCCGGTTGTCCGTTTCAGAAGCAAACGGTTTGTTCAGGCGTTTGCAAAGTTTTGCGGCAAAGTTTGCAAAAGCTCTTGACTTTAGCGCTTTTTTGTGCTAAAATACTAGAGAATGGCACTGTCGGCAGACTGCGCCGGAACACAGCATGAAAGGACGAATACGAAATGCCCATTATTGATATTCTTGAACGCAATGCCGCACTTTACGGCAATGATACTGCACTGGTTGAGCTGAACCCCTCGGTCATTGAGCCGCGGCGGGTTACATGGAAGGAATACGAGCTGATTGAGCCGCGCCGCCCCAATATCTACCGCAGAGAGATCACATGGAAGGTGTTTAATGAAAAAGCGAACCGCTTTGCACATTTTCTGCTCTCCCGCGGCGTGAAAAAAGGAGATAAGGTCGGCATTCTGCTGATGAACTGCATTGAATGGCTGCCGATCTACTTTGGAATCCTCAAGGTCGGCGCATTGGCCGTGCCGCTGAATTTCCGCTATGCCGCAGATGAAATTGAATACTGCGTCGGCCTTGCGGAAATCTCCGTTCTGGTATTCGGACCGGAGTTTATCGGCCGTGTGGAGGAGGTTGTCGATTCGCTCGGCAATGAGCGGATGCTGCTGTATGTCGGTCAGGGCTGCCCCGGATTTGCCGAGAGCTATGATATGCTGACCGCGAACTGCCCCAGCACCACGCCCTCTATCCTGCTGACCGATGAGGACGATGCCGCGATCTATTTTTCCTCCGGCACAACCGGCTTCCCGAAAGCAATCCTGCATAATCATGAGAGCCTGATGCACGCCTGCCGCGTTGAACAGGCACACCACGGACAGACAAAGGATGATGTATTCCTCTGCATTCCGCCGCTTTATCACACCGGCGCAAAAATGCACTGGTTCGGCAGCTTTCTGGTCGGCGGAAAGGCTGTTCTGCTGAGCGGCATTTCCCCGAATGTGATTCTGGAAGCGGTTTCTTCGGAAAAATGTACGATTGTCTGGCTGCTTGTGCCGTGGGCACAGGATATTCTCGATGCTATTGAAAGCGGCAAGGTCTCGCTCAGTGACTATGAGCTTTCGCAGTGGCGGCTCATGCATATCGGCGCACAGCCGGTTCCGCCGAGCCTCATTACCAGATGGAAAAAATATTTTCCGAATCATCAGTATGATACCAACTACGGTCTCAGTGAGTCAATTGGTCCGGGCGCATTGCATCTTGGTGTTGAGAATATCCATAAGGTCGGCGCGATCGGCAAGGCCGGCTTCGGCTGGGAGGCAAAGATCACCGATGAAAACGGTGAGATCGTGCCGCGCGGCGAGGTCGGAGAGCTTTGCGTTAAAGGTCC
>JAFYBM010000108.1 GCA_017540225.1 Oscillospiraceae bacterium
ATACCAGAGCTTCTGATACAATCTTCGGACACAGTCTGCTCGCCTTTCATGAAGAAGGCGTTGTTCTGCGTCTGTTCCAGTCTGTTTTTGTTTTCCCCGAATTCTGCCGGAGCGGCTGGTATTTCAAATCCCTCCAGCTCAGCATTTCGCCTCCGGTGCTTTACATTCCGCTGTTTACGGTAATCGGTGTCATTCTGATCTGGCGCAGAGACAGAAAATCATGGTATCACTATCTGATTTCACTCTGTGCGGTGTTCGCGTGTGTTCCGCTTTTCAACAGCGCTTTTTCCGCGTTCAATTACAACTATTACGGACGCTGGCTGTTTATGCCGCTGCTGATTATGGTCATGATGACCGGCAAATATCTGGACGATTTCAGGAGCTTTGCTCCGCGGAAGCTGCTGCTGGGCTATGCCGCCGTACTGGGCTTCTGGATCCTTTACGGTATATATTCCGTCTTCTTTGAAGAAAATGTCGCACAGGATTCAACTGATTTGTGGCCTTCTGCCGTTGCGGTCGCCGTGATGGGCGTTCTGATCCTGTATCTGATGCATTATCCGGAGCAGAAAATCCGTTTTATTTCCTTTGACCGGATCCGTCCGATCGTATGTCTCTGCTGTTTTCTTCCGCTGCTGTGTTCCTCAGCCTACCTGTTCCGGTTCAGCGATAATGAATTCTTACAGAAACAGCGTGCCAAGATCTGGAATGATTTTCAACCGGTTCATCTTGAGGATGACAACGAATTCTTCCGCACCTCATGCGTTCTCTTTCCTACGCTGAATGCATCCATGATGTGGGATTATCCAACAATCAATCATTTTAATTCCATGATTACATCGGATACCTGCGACTTTATGAATGCAGCAGATGTCATCTGCGGACAGAATCCGGTTTTATCTGAAGACGATTATGCATTATGCAGCTTTCTTTCCGTCAAATATGAACTGTTCCATAACGGACTGCTGACAGGCGGCATTCATGTCGAGCCGGAGGATATAAACAAAGAAATAGAGGGCTTTGAACAGGAACCGGAGCAGCACCGTTATATTCCCTTCCGGAATAAGGCCTTTATTCCGATGGGATATACGTTCGATTACTATCTGGAGGAGGATTTCATCACGGAAGAGGATACCGATGCCGATGAAGCCGCAGACGATGAAGATCACCTCTTTTTAGAGGCTGAAGATGAAGAGGAAGTCTTCTATACGGATCATGTTGATCGGCAAAAGCTGCTTCTGAAAGCAATCTGGCTCACAAAATCGCAGGTCAAAAAATACGGCGGCTTCCTGAAAGAGCTGCCGAAGGAGCTGCACGATGATGTATCCGTTGAGACATACTACAAGGACTGTGCGGCGCGTGCTGCAAGCGCCTGCTATGAATTCAGCCCCGACGGAACCGGCTTTACCGCACGGATCAACCTTCCGAAGGAAAATCTGGTATTTTTCTCTGTTCCTTATAACAAGAATTTTACAGCGTATGTGGACGGGAAGGAAACCGAGATCGAACGCATATTCAACGGACTGTGCGCTGTTTATGCACCGGAAGGCGACCACGAAATTGTATTCCGCTATGAGATTCCCTGGTTTAAGCTCGGATGTCTGGTTTCTGCCGGCTGTGCGGCGGTTCTGCTGATTTATACAGCGGCTGACCTGCTGTATAAGCGCAGAGAAAAAAAGAAAGCAGCCGCTGCATCTGCGTAAAGGAAGAATATGAAGCACTCTGAAAAACGTTACTATCTTTATCTGCATCTGCTGATGCTCCTGATGTCATTCAGCGGTGTGGTATCCAAAACAGCGGCCGCTGAGTCATTCCTTTCCCTCAGATGGATCCTGCTCTACGGCCTGCTGCTGCTGATTCTCGCTGTTTATGCCGTATTCTGGCAGCAGCTTCTCCGGCATATCATGCTGAGCCGTGCATATGCCTGCAAATCTGTCAATGTGGTATGGGGGATGCTGTGGGGTGTGCTGTTCTTTCACGAACGCCTGACCGTGAAGCAGCTTCTTGCCGGCGTTCTGGTGATTGCCGGTGTGGTGCTGGTCGCATCCGGAAAGGAGCAGCATGACAACACTGACTAAATATGCACTGCTTCTTGTCGGCAGCACGCTGATCTCATCGTTTTCGCAGATTCTTCTGAAAAAAGCCGCGCAAAAGAAATATCCCTCAAAGCTGCGTGAATACCTGAATTTTCCCGTCATTACAGCATACGCGATCTTCTTTCTCTGCACACTGCTGTCAATGTACGCCCTGAAGGTTGTTCCGCTTTCAATGTCACCGCTGCTTGATGCGACCGGATATATCTTTGTGACCGTGCTGAGCTATCTGTTTTTCCGTGAAATCCCCGGAAAAAAGCAGCTTGCCGGACTGGTTCTGATTCTGACCGGCATTGTGATCTATGCACTCTGAGCTGATACTTCTTCATCCATTTCATAGGAAACCACAAACAAAGACCGCTGTCCTTCGGGGCAGCGGTCTGTTGGTTTATTGCAGGCAGCAGGTCAGTCTGCGCACAAAATTGAGCACCTGAAGCTGTGAAATGCCGCTTTCCGCAAGCGCACTCGGCAGCAGAAAGATCACCATTGCCGTGAGCAGCGCCTTCTGCGGTGTTCTGCTGAACCGGCTGACGGCATAAATCCCCGCATTGACTGCCGTTGCAGCAAGAAACCGCAGCACCATAAACAGGATAATGCAGGTGCGCAGCGAGATCGAGAACGGAATCCACTGAAACATTTGCAGGCTTTGCGCCGGTGCCTCCGGACTCGCAAATCCGGCATCCTGTATGATATGCAGCAGATATACCCCGTGCAGTCCGGCCGAAACAAGCGCTGTCAGCAATGCAATCCAGATTGCCTGTGCCGTGAAAATTCCCGCTCTGCCCCGTTTTGTGCTGCGCAGCAGCATCCGTGTATCATAGCGGTTGTCATAGGCGCTGATACCGGAAAAAGCAAAAATCAGATAGAGCAGCAGCACGGTGCAGCAGCGGTGCTCGGCGGCAGAATCATGGAAGAAAACCTGATAGGCGCTCTGCTGGATAAACCATGCGCCTCTGCCTGTTTTGCGGTTAAACCGCGCCAGACTCAGCATGGAATCCAGAAGCTGCCGGTAAAGATGCAGCTCATCCTGTTCTGTTGAAATGTTCGCCTGAATCCGTGAAATGTCACGGCGGATCTGGTTTAGCTCTGCCTTATCCTCCGTGCTGTTCAGAAGCAGATATTTTTTTGCGAGGGCAATGCGGTCGCGGCGGATACTGTTCATTTCTCCGATTACAATATATGCCGCTTTTTTCAGATGTTCCTCTGTCACCGGTCCGGAATACGATTCGTAAAACCGTTCCGTCACCTGATTGACCGGCACATATACGCGAATATCCTGCCAGAGCGAAAAGCCCATCAGTCCGGTTATCAGCAGCAGGATTGCACCCTTCTGCGCCGCCAGCAGCTTCCAGCCTTCAAAGCCGAACAGCGTATGCACAGGCAAATGCCGCGTCAGGAATTTTGCAAATCTGTCTTTCAGCGCCTCCATGCTCTGTCCGACCTTTTTCGGATAGGCATATCCGATGAGCCAGAGACAAAAAGCCGCTGTAATCAACAGCAGCGCTGTGCAAAACAGCAGCATACTGCCAAGAAAACCGACCGGATGCCCGAACCAGTTGAGATTGCAGTAATTTGTGAAGAAAACATCCGCATCCAGTGCTGCAAACAGGTTGAGAAATTTCAGATGATTGATTTTTGCTGTCGGAACGATCAGCCGGTAGAGCAGAAATGATGTGCCGACCCATACTCCTGAAATCAGCCAGCCGAGCACGGTATGAAACCGCGCAAGAATCACCCAGATCAGAAGCGAGAATACTGTCAGCGAAAGTGCTTTCATGCATCCGGCAGCAAACAGATAACCGCCGACAGTCAGCCGCAGCGGACAAACCTGAAACGCCGGAATCGACTGCACCGAACGCAGAAAGTCAGGATTGCCGTAGAATTTGCAGGTATACAGCAAATTGCCGCCGTAAAGCACCAGCACCGATGCCGCCGAGAGCAGCGCAACCGCAAAAATGCGCCATGCACACAGCGGCACGCGTCCCTGCTTCGTGGAACGGGTCAGATCACCGGCCGCTGAATCCGAATCCGCCAGCATTTCAAGCACGAGCAGAAGCGGCGCAATCAGCAGCAGATAATCCGTGATCTCATAGTCCTTTACCGCATTGACACCGCGGTTTTCGCCGTCTTTGAGCGTGATGCCGCTGAGCCTGCTGTAATCCTTCTGTGTCTTGGCGGTATTGCGGTCAACATAGTCGTTTTTCTCTTCGAGCTTGCTCAGGATCGACTGCGACTGTGACTGATTCTGCACATATTCAAGATATTCATAATAGTCTTTTTCAAGATAATCCTTGCGTTTCCGGTATTCTTCGCCCTGCACGTTGATGCCCCACATTTTCATGCTGTTGTAGTAGGAAACGGACTGTTCCCGCTCGGCGCGGCAGTAGCCGGAAAACAATGTCAGATTGATGACCGCGATCATCAGCAGAATGATGAGCCGCTTCGGGGAAAGCAGCAGCCGCCGCAGCTCAGCCATACTGCCGGTCTCCTTTGAGATAGAGGTGACAGACATCCTCCAGCGTCAGGTTGTCCAGCACCGGCGTGCAGTCCTCCGGCAGCGGATTTTCCGCGATGCGCAGCACAAAGCAGTCCTTGCGCTGCGCGATCTCACCGTTCGGATACTGCTCCTGCAGGAGCCGGATTTCGCCGTATGTGCCGGAGAATTCCCCGATCTTTCCCTCGGCATCGGCAAGCATATTCTGCGGCGTGTCAAATGCAATGACCTTGCCGCCGCGGATGAGCAGCACGTTCTTTGCAATACACGAAATATCGCTGACTACGTGCGTCGCAAGCAGCACAATGCGGTCACGGGCAAGCTCTGCAATGTCGTTGCGGATGCGGATGCGCTCCTCCGGATCCAATCCGGCAGTGGGCTCATCAAGAATCAGCACGGGCGGCTTGCCGAGCATACTCGATGCCAGCAGCACACGCTGCCGCATTCCGCCGGAGAATGTGCCGATCTTCTTGTGCGCCGCCTGCGTGAGATTGACGGCTTCGAGCATTTCCTCGGTCTGCAATCGGATGTCCGCACGCTTCATGCCTTTCAGCGCACCCATGTAGTAGAGGAACCGCTTTGCCGTGAAATCATCGTAAACGCCCTGAAGCTGCGGCGTATAGCCGACAAGCTCCCGCCATTTCCGCCCCATTTTGCGGATATCCGTGCCGTTCCAGAGGATTTCGCCCTTCGTCCGCGGCATATGGTCTGTCATCAGCTTCATCAAAGTCGATTTGCCCGCGCCGTTTGCGCCGAGCAGTCCGGTGACGCCGGATTCCAGTGTGAAGCTCACATCGGAGAGCGCCCAAAAGTCGCCGTACTGCTTTGACAGATGCCGGATTTCGAGTTTGTTTGCCATAGAATCACCTCAGTTCTCCCAGAAGAGCAGCCGCTCCGGCGCGGACTGCTCAAACAGCTCCTCCGGCTTCATGCGGTAGAGCGCAGAGTAGCTGCCCAGATAGAAATATTCGCCGTCAAAGCTGACCTCCCCGCTCGAAAACGTATCCTCAGCCCGGTTGTCAATCGCCATCTGATAGATTTCCTCGGTCACATCCTGCGGCGCGACATACACATAATCGGGGAGATAGAAGCCGGTTTCCTGATAGTGCTCAATGTCATCCGCCCTGAGCGAGTTCGGATGAATCCACGCGCCGTCCTCCGATTCAAATGTGCCGTTGGTTTTGAGTGTCTGAATGTCCTCATTCGTGACGTCCTCCGGTGCGACCCAGCGCCTTTTCTCATAGCCGTAGCCGTTTGCGGCGACCTCGGCGCGAATCTGCTCCTCCGGGAATTTCATATTCTTGATCTGATTCAGCTCGGCCGTTTGCAGAACCGTGCCGTCCGGTGCAAATTCGGTGACATAGTAATAGAATTTTCCGTTCCAGTCACGATAATCGTTGATCGACCAGAACACATAGAGATGCTCATTCACGGCGACCATCGAATTCAATTCGAGCACCGATTGTCTGGCTTGGAGCGGATTATCCTGCATTTGCTCCTCAATCCACGGCTGCTCCTCCCTTGCGATCGAAAGGAGTGTCGGCGTTTCAATATCCTCCTGCGTTTTTGTGTTGAAGGAATGGAACAGCATTTTGCCGCTGAGATCCTGCCCGTGACCCGGATCCCGGTTGAAGCTGTAGAAGATATAGTCGCCGTCCTTGCACCAGAACTCGGATTTCTGCGAGGCGATATGCAAATACTGCTCAATCTTTCCGGTGCGGCAGTCGATGCGGAAAATGCCCGCGCCCTTGAGCTCCTTCGGATCGCGCCAATCCTGCACGCGCTTCTGGAAATAAACATAATCCCCCTCACCGCACATCACCGTACCCTGCGGCATCGTTCCGAGCTTCTGGTCGATTGCGGGATTATACTCCTTCTGCGGCTCACCGGAGGTGCAGAGCGTTGTCAGTTTTTTCGCTTCCGGCTCATAGCAGAACATCTCGGACATTCCCTGACCTTCGACGTTTGTGATTTGCAGATTGCTGTCGCGGGTGATAATCGTTTCCATATAAGCGCAGTTGATCCAGAGCTGTCCGCGGTGTGCGATCATATCAGCGTAGGCGTGATAGGGATTCTCCGAGAAATGGATCTGCGTCAGCTCCGTGACCTCGGTGCCGTCCGGCGAATAGCGCAGCAGCACGGTCGGATATTTCGTGCAGTTATCGGGATTTTTGTTCAGCTCGGTATAGCTTGCCGCGACCATATACACATAGCCGTCCAGCCAGACCGGCTCGCAGAGCGCCAGATAGTTTTTCGTTGTCGCCGTGCAGAATTCGTTGCCGTCATGCAGGCAGTTCGGCTTTGCGCAGACGAAAACCGTTTCACCGGATTCCGCATCAAAATATTTCAGAGCGAAATGGTCCCAGTTGTTCCGCTGATCCATTCTGCCGAAGAATTTGTCATTGGTCTGATTCGTGTCCGTATCCTTCCGCAGCGAGGAACCGAGATAGAAAAAGCCGGAATCCGTCTGCGGGAAACGGTGCATCATCGGATTGTCCTGCTGGTCGGTCAGCTTCGGGCTGATGACCGCCTGTTCGGAATCGGGCGGGGTATCCTCGGAAAGACTGTTTTCGAGATCGGCCTTCTGTCTGGTTTTGTGAACGCCGTAGGCGACGGCTGCTGCCGTTACGCCGAGCGCCAGCACCGCTGCCGCAATGATGACAGCAAGCATTTTGCCGCGGCTGTGTTCTGTTTTGGTTTTCATCTTCTTCACCTCACTGATATGTTTTTTCTGCTGTTTTTTCTGCATTTTTCTGTCCTGCCGGATGATCTCCTCCGCCTCCTCGCCGGCATATTTTCCGGCAGGGCGGCTCAGGGCTTCATCTATTTCACGGCGCTTTTCCGGCGACCAGTGTACGCTGCCGACCGCACAGCGGTAGTCCTGCTTTTTCATAGCAGCACCCCCGAATCCGTGATCTCCATGCGGAGCTTTTCATGCCCGCGCCGGAGCTGTGAGCTGACTGTATTTTCCTTTTTGCCGAGCATTTTTGCGATCTCCCGAATCGTATAGCCCTCGCAGTCATGCAGATAGACGACCGCATTATAGGGCGCAGGCAGCGCCTTAATCATGCGGATGATGTCGTCGATCGAGCCTTCTCTGTCGATCAGCTCCGATTCCTTGAGCTGATCGAGGCTCAGCCGGATGCGGCGCTTGAGCTTGCGGTGAAGGTTGTTGCAGCGGTTGATGACCGCACGGAGGATGTATGCTTTCAGGTGTTCGTCATCATTGAATTCTCTCGGATGCCGGTGCAGCGCAAAGAACACATCCTGCGCCACATCCTCTGCATCCGCCTGATTGCCGAGGCAGCAGAACGCCGCCTGCAATGCCGTATCGCCGTATTTCCGGAACGCATACAGCGCGATATTCTCCTTACTCAGCATCGTTCTCCGCCTCCTCACTTTCCGTAATCGGGGTATATGCAAATTTCCACTCCGGATTCTCACTGTTCAGCAGCTCATCCACGGAGCAGTAAAGCACTTCGTTTTTGCCTGCGCGATCTCTGATATTTCCGCCGGTGCTCCAGCCGGCAGCCGCGTGCCCCATATAAATCAGGCCGTCATGCACCGCAATTATGCTGTAGCTGTCAGATGTCTGCTCCGTGAAGTAGTTTCCTTCCCTGTCCTTGGTCGTGTCATATTTCAGCTTATAATCAAAGCCGGTGTCGATCTCTTTGATGAGCTTGCCTTCATAATCAAACAGCGCGATCATCACATCGGCTTCCATGTTTTTCTCGGTCGAGCCTTCATGCGGCCGGTTGCGGCGGCTGTAGATATATGTTTCGTCCATTGCCTCGATATTCACATTATAGGGGTCATCCGTGACCTGCTGCCGTTCCTCCGCGGTCATGTCTATTTCGCGCTTATTGCTGAACAGCAGCTTTTCCTCCAGCGTTTCAAAATCCAGCAGGTAGGTATTGACGATATTCTCTTTCTGTTCGTTTTTCTCCTCCGCCGTGCGCAGTGCTGCGGTTTTCGAGTGGCAGAGCATATGCCGGCCGGTGATGAGGTTTTCCTCCTCGCCGTTTGCGACCTCGCCGGTCAGCAAGGAAATGCGGCAAAGCCCCTGTCCGCCTGACCAGTCCTTTTCCATGCGGTTGAAGTAGAGATAATCGCCGGCCCCGAACAGCACATCCGGCGCAGCATTGACATGGTTGATTTCCGGATCGCCCATTGCCTCGTAGATCAGCGCGGACTGACCGGTTTTCAGCTCATAGCCCCAGAGCTGCCAGCCGCCGCTCTCAAAGATTGTGGTATTGTGGGTGATCGGGTTTTCGATCTCCTCGCCGCGCGTCTGCCGCTGCGCAATGCACCAGACATAGCCGCGGTGAATGATGCACTTGGAAACACCGATACCGTTGCCGAAATCGGCAAGCTCCGTGATCTCGGTGCCGTCCGGCGAATAGCGCAGAAGCACCTGTTTGCAGTCCTCCGGCTTCGCTCCGGACTGGATGATGCCGCTGTTTTCCGGATGCAGGTATTTGGTCGTCACGGCATAGAGCCAGCCGTCATGCCATGTCAGATAGGAGGGCGCATAGGTCTCCGTGGTCGCCGTGCAGTAGGCATTGCCGTCATGCAGACAGTTCGGGCGCGCGCAGACCGTCGCTGTCTGACCGGTCTCTTTATCCGCATAGGTCAGCGTATTGCGGTAGTCGTTCCAGATAAACGTGCTGTAACCATCGTTGACCTCGGATTGGTACGGCGTTTGCTTCCAGAAGAACCAGCCGCTGTTTGCCGGCGTGACGAAGCGCGTAAAATCGCGGCTGCTGCCGTAGGTCGTCCAGCTTGTGGAAAGCTCATCGCTTTCCTCGTTTGTCAGGTTGAGCGTGATGCCGTTTTTCCAAGTGATATTCAAAATCTGCGGATGCTTTTTTGCATAGGAGACCGCTGCACCGATCGCGCCGCCGGTTGCCAGTCCGATTACAAGCAAGCCGACCAGCATCGTTCTTCTCATTCTGCGAAATTTCATATTATATTCCTCCGTTCTGATCATCTGCATCGTTTGCCTTCTGTAATCATAGGCAGAATCGTCCGTGCCGGTGCGCCAGTCTCCGCTTGCTGCGGGACGGGACGCCTTTGTCTGCTTCAGCCGCGATTCAATCTCAGAACGCTTTTCCGGCGAAAACCGGATGCTGCGGACAGCCATGCGATACCAGTCTCTGTTCATGGAACACCCTCCTGTTCTGTTCGATTCGGATTTCCGGAACCCTTATACTCTATACACAATCCGCAAAGCCGTTTTCGTGCATCGGAGAAATAATAATATGTGTTTTTATTATTATACAGGAATTGCGTGTAAAAAGCAAATAAAAAACCGGTATCGGGGCGGATACCGGTTGCAGTCTGTCAGGAAACCCGTGCGGGAGCAGTGGAATCCCTCTGTTTTTTGCAGCCTTAAATTTTCTTTAATATTTGCATCTCGCACGGAAATATTAAAGCGAATTTAAGGTTTATATGCGCTTTTTCCAGTTTTCCTGTGTTTTGTGCATTGATTTATAGGGCGGGATATAATAAAATTATATTGACAAAATATTACAATCGGCACTCAAAACAGATGATCCCCTTCCTCTGTCTGCCGGTTCTCTTCAAAAAAATTTTATTTTATTTTGTATGGGGGAAATCAACCATATCTCTCTAAGAAAGGATGATTTCCATGAAGAAAACCCTCTCCGCCATATTTGCAGCAGGCATCGCTGCGGCATCCCTGTCCGTTTTCCCCGTGACGGCAGCCGATGCACTTTTACAAACAGATTTTGAATCCGGTCTGGACGGCTGGACCGAACGCGGCACTGCGACCGTTGAGGTCACAAGTGCGAAATTCTGCACCGGAAAACAGGCCGCAGCAGTCACAAACCGCAGCGAATCATGGAGCGGCATCAAACATTCCCTTGATGCTACTGTTTTCAAGCCCGGTGAAACCTACAGCTTCAGCGCTATGGTCACACAGGATGCATCCCTGACTGCCGTCCATTTCAAGCTCATGCTTGAATACTCAACCGGCGGCGGCGGAATGACGTTCGGCGGCGGTTCAACCTATGCACCGATTGCCGAAAAGGATGTGGCTGCCGGAATGTGGGCAGAGCTTTCCGCTGACTATATGATCCCTGCGGATGCTACAAATGTTTCACTGTATGTCGAAACACAGGATTCCAAGATTGATTTCTGGGTCGATGATGTTTTTGTCGGCGCGGAAGGCTCACACGCAGGCCCCGGTGTTCCGCCTGCACCGACACTCGGTGATGCAGACAGCAACGGAACAGTCAATAAACAGGATGCAGTCGGTTTACTTGATTATCTGCTGACCAAATCAGATGCAAACTGTAACGGACAGACCGCCGATATGGATACAAACAATGTTCTCAATGCGCGTGACCTCTCCATTCTGAAAGCGCAGCTGATGAATCCGCCTGCTGTCGTGACCACAGCACCGCCTGTCGAAACACAGCCGCCCGTTCAGACAACTGTAAACAATCCGTCACCCGGCGGAAAAACAGATGCGAAAGAATATATGGATAAAGCAGAAAAAGCACTGACACTCAATGTCCCTGACAACGTGAAACAGGGTCCCCAGCCTTTGGTTCAGAATATTACCTATAATTCCAAGAAAGCCGGCCACAACAAAAACGCTAAGGTCTGGGTGCCTCAAGGATACTCGAAGGACAAAAAATACTGCGTCCTGTATATGAATCACGGTATCTTCGGTGATGAAAGCAGCATGGTTTCCGGATTCTCCGTCTGCGAAATGGCAGAAAACCTGATCAAATCCGGCGAAGCAGAACCGTTTATCATCGTCTTCCCGCAGATGTATACCGATCCGGCTTCTAACGGCGGCCCGAACATGATGAGCGGCATCACTATGGATGTGATGGATCACTACGATGATTATGTCTATGATCTGACAGAAAGCCTGATGCCCTATATTGAGCAGAACTATTCCGTAAAAACCGGCCGCGAGAATACCGCAATTGCCGGCTTCTCGATGGGCGGCAGAGAATCGCTCTACTGCACACTGATGCATCCGGAGCTGTTCGGTTACTGCTGCGCATCCTCGCCTGCTCCCGGTATTGTCCCTGCAAGCGACGGCTTCCTTTCCAATCACCTCGGAAGCAAAAAGCTGAACAGTCAGGAAAGAATGACGAAGGCAGACCTGAAATTCAGCGATTCGGACCTTCCGTATCTGCTGATGATCGGCGGCGGCACGAATGACGGTGTCGTCGGAACATTCCCGAAGGAGTACCACGAAGCATTTTCTGCGAACGGTACAAGAAACATCTGGCTGGAGGTCCCGAACGGCGGCCACGATAACAGCGTCGGTATACCGCTCTTCTACACCTTCTTCCGGTATGCATTCAAAGGATAATCG
>JAFYBM010000109.1 GCA_017540225.1 Oscillospiraceae bacterium
AATGGGAATGACTGAAAAAAGATACAGGAGATGTTGCAGTGCGATGCTTGACTTTTCCATATGTATATGGTATAATATAGAGTATCTGTGAATTTTCGACAGGATTCCTGCTTGTTCGCCAATTCTGAATAATTGCGGAGGAAGCTATGAATCAGGAAACATCCCGTACCGGAGAGATCATCAGAGTGAGCATCCGCGGCATTGCGGTCAATCTGCTGCTTGTTGTGTTCAAGGCAGTGATCGGACTTGCTGCCAATTCCATTGCCATTGTGCTGGATGCGGTCAACAATCTCAGCGATGCGATTTCCTCGGTCATAACCATCGTCGGAACCAAGCTCGCGGGCAAAGCGGCCGATCAGGAGCATCCCTACGGCCACGGCCGCGTGGAATATATCTCTGCAACACTGATTGCAGTTCTTGTGCTGCTTGCCGGACTTGCTTCGATGAAGGAATCCGTTGTCAAGCTGCTCCGGCCGGAGGAGACAAATTATACGGCGGTTTCGCTGCTTGTGATTTCCGGCGCGCTCATTACAAAGATTCTGCTCGGGCGCTATTATAAGAAAAAGGGTGCTGCGCTCCATTCCGATTCGCTTTCAGCATCGGGAACCGATGCGCTCTTTGATGCCGTGATCTCGTTTGCAACACTGATTTCAGCGATTATCAGCATGACGCTCGGCTGGAATCTGGAGGGCATTCTCGGCATCATCATCTCGCTGTTTATCATGAAGGCCGGCTATGACATTCTCTCGGATACGGTCAGCCGCATCATCGGCATCCGTGAGGATGATGCCCTGACAAAGCAGATCAGGGAATGCATCAGCGAAAACCCGAATGTGCAGGGCGCTTATGACCTGATCCTGCATAATTACGGTCCGGAAAAATATTTCGGCTCTGTGCATATTGAAGTCGATGACAGCATGACCGCACGGGAAATCGACGCGCTTTCGCGCAGCATTGTACCGGAGATTTACCAGAAATTCGGTGTGATCCTGACCATCGGCATCTATGCGACCAATACGCATTCCGAGGATGCACTGGAAATCCGGCGGGCGGTGCAGACTGCGGCGCAGAAGTACAGGACGATTTTGCAGGTTCACGGCTTTTATATAGATGAGGCGGCACGCGCCGTCAGCTTTGATATTATGCTTGATTATGAAATCCGCGATCCGGCGGAGATTACCGGTGCGCTGAATGATGACCTTCAGGCGCAGTATCCGGATTATTCGTTCCATATCAACATCGACCGCGATTTCAGCGAATAATAAAGAGGGAGAATTCTAAATGGTATTCAGCAGCTTTGAATTTCTGCTATGGTTTCTGCCGTTTTGCCTGATCGTATATACAGTTGCGCGGAAAAAATCGAAAAATCTGATTCTGCTGTTTTTCAGCATCGTTTTTTACGCATACGGGGCACTTCAGACACCTGCCTATCTCTGGCTGATTCTGGCATCAGTCGTCATCAACTGGCTCATCGGTATGATGATCGGCAAAAAGGACGGGCATCAGAAGCTCTATCTGACGATCGGCCTTGTCTGGGATTTCGGCAATCTGTTCGTGTTCAAGTATCTGGATTTCTTCATCCGCAATATCAACGGCATCTTCCATGCAGAGCTGCCGCTGACAAAGCTGATTCTGCCGCTCGGCATCAGCTTTTTCACCTTCCAGATTGCCTCGTATCTGATCGACGTTTACCGCGGTGATGTCGATGTTGAATACAATCTGATTGATCTCGGAACCTATATCTTAATGTTCCCGCAGCTGATTGCCGGCCCGATTGTACGGTTTTCGTCCGTGCAGAAGGAGCTGCATAAACGCAGAGTCCGGCGCAGTGAGTTTATTGACGGCCTTCAGATCTTTGTGATCGGTCTCGGCCGGAAGGTGCTGCTTGCCAATATGCTCGGCGGCCTCTGGTCGGATTTGCAGTCCGTCGGCTACGACGCGATTTCCGGCAGAGCGGCATGGCTCGGCATTATCGCCTACAGCCTGCAGCTTTATTTCGATTTCTCCGGTTATTCGCAGATGGCGATCGGTATGGGAATGATGCTCGGCTTCCACTTCCCGCAGAACTTCAATCATCCGTATATCTCAACCAGCATGACCGAATTCTGGCGGCGCTGGCACATGACCCTCGGCACATGGTTCCGCGAGTATGTATATATCCCGCTCGGCGGCAACCGCAAGGGCAAAAAGCGGATGTATCTCAATATGCTGATTGTCTGGGCGCTGACAGGCTTCTGGCACGGCGCAGACTGGAATTTCATTATCTGGGGACTTCTGCTCTTTGCGATTATGAGCGTGGAAAAGGCCGGTCTCGGCAAGATCCTTGATAAGCAGAAATGGCTCGGCCACATTTATATGTGCTTCTGGATCCCGATGACATGGCTGGTCTTTGCAATCACCGATATGAAGCAGCTCGGCGTGTATTTCTCAAAACTCTGGGGCTTCGGTGAGCCGGCGCTGCTCGCAAATGACTACGCACGATATTTTGCGACCTACGGAAAATGGCTGATAATCGGTCTGATCTTCGCAACAAATCTGCCGGAAAAGATCTTCGAGACAATGAAAAAACGCAAGCGTCCGAGGATCGCACGCTGGTTTTTCGCAGCAGAATGCACCGGCATTCTTGCCGGCGCGATGTTCGCGGAAAAATGGTGGTGGCTGCTGTTCCTGATTCCGGTGCTTCTGCGTGAAATGTTCCTCAGACAGCTGCCGAAGAAGAAGCGCGGCGAAGTTCGGAAGCTCTACTGGATTCCGGAGCTTGCAGTTGTGCTTGCAGCTTCCCTTTACTGTATCTATATGGGTATGAATGACCCGTTCCTGTATTTCCGTTTCTGATCTGATTGGAGGTTAATTACTTGAAACTGACTGACACACAGCGCATTGTGCTGACCGTTTGCTTTATTGTCGCATTCCTGATTACCGGAAAGGTCTTTATCCTGAACAAGCAGGCAAAGGCCAATCTTCAGACCGGCGACCCGCTGACATCCGTTGCAGAGCTTCAGTCGGGCGATGCCGCACAGACAACCGCGGAAACAACCGTCACGACCACGGAGCTTACGACAACTGTTACAACAACGGCTCCCGATCACTTTGAACTGGTGCCGCCGGATGCAGTCTATGAAAACGGCTCGCAGAAAAGCGGCGCGGAGCAGGGCGGCGCCGCTGTGACAACGGAAACGGTATCCGCAGTGACAGAACCGGCTCCCGCTGAAACAGAGGCTCCTGCTGCACAGGATCCTTCGATGGTACCCGGTATGGGACAGGCACCGGCTGACTACTTCAATGATGCACTGTTCATCGGTGACTCCCGCACAGTCGGTCAGGCCTGCTTCGGCCCGATTGACGGCGCAACCTATTTTGCAACGGTCGGTCTCGGCACCTATAAGATCGACGGCGCAATCAGTGAGGTTCCCGGCACGGAAGGACTTGATTTTGCATCCGTGCTCGGCATGAAGCAGTACGGCAAGGTCTATATCATGCTCGGCATCAATGAGCTTGGCAATGATGTGGATTATACGATCGGCAATTTCCGCAATCTGATTACCCGTATCCAGACCGCGCAGCCGAATGCGATCATCTATCTGGAAGCAAATCTCCATGTTTCACTGAGCCGCCACAGCACCGATGCCGTGGTCAACAACACAATCATCAATACGCTCAATGCGCAGATTGGAACACTAGCGGATAATCAGAATATCTATTATATTGACGTCAATCCGATCTTCGATGATGCCTACGGCTGCCTGACCGCGGAATATACGAGTGACGGCACACATCCCTATGCGAAGCATTATGCGGAGTGGGCAGAGTTTATCCGCCAGCACGCCGTAATCCGCTGAAAGGAGCGCCGCATATGAATTTCCCGCAGCAGGGTAATACCGGCAAAGGTGCGGCACTGGTTCAGCTCATCTGTTTTCTGGTGCTGTTTCTGGGGATTTATTTGATCTTTCGCCGTTTCGTTCATGCCTGGTATCTGCGGCTGCTGATCCTGATCGCGGATTATGCAGCTGTCAGCCTCATAACATTTGTGCTGATTAAGCCGCTGACTGAAAAAACCGGAAAGAAATCCCGAAAAAAATAACGGTATCCCCGATGGTCTGTTTCCGTCGGGGATATTTGCAAAGGAGTGCAGATTATGGGAAATATCGCAGTTGCAAAGGAAACAATCCGCATCACAGCCGAGCGGCAGTTTGCGCTGGATGGGAAAACAGTCATGCTGCCCGATCTGGATTTTACTGCGGTTCAGGTCATCCGTCCGGATGACGCAGCACAGATCATGAAGGCGGATTTGTCAGGATACCGGCTTGCGGAGCCATGCCGCATCACTGTCACGACGGAGGATACCTATGCTGCGGCAAAACGCTTACAGCCCGCACTGGCGCTTAATTTTGCGAATGCACATCATGCGGGCGGCGGGTTCATGCTCGGCGCAAATGCGCAGGAGGAGGCGCTCTGCCGGTGCAGCACGCTCTATGCTTCGATCACTTCAGATGCGGCCGCAGAGATGTACCGCTATAATAACACGCATCTCAATGCCGTTGAATCAGATTATATGCTGTTTTCACCGAATGTCTGTGTGTTCCGCGATCATCACTGT
The DNA here is from genome assembly GCA_017540225.1 of Oscillospiraceae bacterium. Lineage (GTDB taxonomy): Bacteria > Bacillota > Clostridia > Oscillospirales > Ruminococcaceae > Firm-04. The sequence continues at coordinate 4,598 of JAFYBM010000109.1, forward strand.
AATCTGACGGACGATCTCTTTCAGACGGCTGTCATCACGGCACCGGCGCCGAATCGCCGCGGTGCTGCGGTGCTCGCCGGAAAAAAGCTGCTGCATGACACATTCGTGCGGCGCTTCGGGATTATTCTGCGGGTTGCGGCAATGCACGGCTTCCGGAATGTTGTGCTCGGTGCATGGGGCTGCGGCGCGTTCGGCAATTCGCCGGAAACCGTCTCGGAATGCTGTGCGGAGGCGCTTCGCAGCGACGGCCTCGCCAATTGCTTTGAGGAGGTCTGCTTTGCTGTTTACGGCAAAGAGGACAGCCGGAATTATCAGGCATTCGCAGCGCGGTTCGGAGGCAGCCGCAATGCCTGAAGCCGTCCGACACCCGTTCCCGCCGCTTTATGACGCTGCCTCGGAGATTCTGATTCTCGGGAGCTTTCCCTCCGTGAAATCGCGGGAGCAGCAGTTTTTCTACGGGCATCCGCAAAACCGTTTCTGGCGCGTGACTGCGGCGGTCTTTGGTGTACCGGTGCCGCAGACGATACCGGAAAAGCGGCAGTTTCTGCTGCAAAATCATATTGCGCTGTGGGATGTGATTGCATCCTGTGAGATTACCGGTTCTGCGGACAGCAGCATCCGCAATGTCATGCCGAACGACCTGACACCGATTCTGCGTGGGGCAAACATCCGGCAGATTTTTGTCAACGGCGGAACTGCGGCGAAATACTATGATAAATACCAGAAACCGCTTTTGCAAAGAGCAGCCATCCGGCTACCCTCGACATCGCCTGCGAATGCGGCGTGGACACCGGAAAAACTGATTGCCTCGTGGAAAATAATCAGGGAATCCATGCCGGCAGCACAATACGGATGAATTATTATAAGGGGGAGGAAACGCATTGTTTTCCTCCCCCTTTTTTTTATTTCTGTGCCTCCCGTTTCAGTCTGAATTCCACGGAACGCTTGAGATAACCGAGGTATTCCTCATCACGGCACATTGCTTTTCCGATGTCATCGGAGAGCTTTGCGACCGGTCTCCCGTTCACATACTGGAGCTTGATGACAATATTGAGTGCGGATTCGTCGGTATCGTTCGAGCAGAATGTACCGATTCCGAACGATACTTTTGTTTTGTCACTGAAATAATCAAAGAGCTTTTGCGCGCGGTCAAAATCAAGGCTGTCACTGAACAGGAGCAGCTTTGTCTTGGGGTTAACACCGTATTTTTTGTAGTGCGCAATGATCTTTTCGCCCCATGCATAGGGATCACCGCTGTCGTGGCGGACGCCGGTGTAGTTGTTGACCATCGAGCGGTTGAAATCCAGCAGGAACAGGTCTGTTGTGACCGTATCGGTCAGCGCAGTGCCGTTGTCGCCCTGATATTCATCGTACCAGTCCTGCATCGCATAG
>JAFYBM010000110.1 GCA_017540225.1 Oscillospiraceae bacterium
CAAGGCGGAATCGCTCTCCTCGGAGATGCTGTTGACCGTCAGCAGCAGTGTCAGTAAATTGACAAGCAGGCTGGAGGTCAGCACCTCGGTATCGGCATAGCTTTCCGTATTGAGGCGCATCAGCTCCTGCATCAGGGAAATAAACTTGACCGCGGAAACCGGATGAAACACCTGCTGCTGCTGCGCAAGGAACAATTTATAGTATTCCTCGGTCGTGCAGCCGTTGAAATGCACCCACAGAAGATCCCAGGGCTGCTTTGCATCGCTCTGATAGGAATGGGCAGTGCGGCAGTCGATGAAGAAGCAATCGCCGGCCTCAAGCGGGAAACGCTGCCCGTCATAGATCAGGCTGCCCTTGCCGTCCAGCACGACCGCAAACAGAAAGGACTGCAAATTCTGCCGGCTGGTATTGTGATAATTGCCGGCTTTCAGGTGTCCGCATTCCTGCAAATAAAAAAATGTGCGCCGGGCAACGGCGCTCGGTGTTTTCATGATGCGGGAATCCAGCGGATTCGGTATATGCTCGGTTGTCTGGTCTGTCATACAAATGTCCTCCTGTTCCGGTTGGATACAGCAAAATGTTCTGTAATATAACAATATTATAGCGCTTTTGACAGGAAGTTTCAAGATGCTTTTGGTAGAATATTGCTGTCAATTTTTGTGCAATGTGCATTATTTGACAAAAAACAGGCTGCGAAATAACCTGAAACAGCATTCGCAGGCTCCGGCACGGCCGGCAACAAACAGAGGCGGGCATCATCTGCCCGCCTCATGTGCTTTAGGGTTTGTTGACACAAATCCGCTTGCCCGTCTTTTCGGCTGCTTTTCCGTCTGACTTTGCCTGAATTTTTGCATTACACAAAGCAGTGCTGCAAAATTCAGACATTGTCAGACGAAAATTCATCTCGAAAATCCGTTCAACCGTTTGCGGCAGCACGCCCTAGAATTCTCCGGACTGATCCTCCAGCAAACGGAAGTCGATCTCAAAGGTTTTCAGCGTGCCGTCCTCCCTGACGCGCGCGCAGCGGCAATGCACCACATCATCCGCTTCCAGCCCCTCCAGCGCACGGTTGACCGTGTCATAATCAACGATCTCTTTTCCGTTCATCGTCAGCAGCCAGTCACCGGATTTCAGCTCGGTATTACGCAAATCCGAGTCATCGGAGATCGAAACAATCTGGATTCCGATGCCGTTGAGCGATTCCGGCAGCTTTTTGCCGTTTGCTTCGGCCGTGCTGTGTGCATTGAGATTGTCGAGGAACTGAATACCGATCCGCACACGGCCGCTGACATAGCCCTGCTCCATCAGCTCCTGAATGATCGGCACGGCGTCATTGATCGTGATGGCGAAGCCGAGTCCCTCATAGGTCGAGCCGAACATGGCGCTGCTGCCGTATTTCGAGGATGTGATACCGATGACCTGTCCGTAGAGGTTCACCAGTGCGCCGCCCGAATTGCCCGGGCTGATCGCCGCATCCGTCTGGAAGCATTCCATTTCAAAGTTCGTGGATTTTGCGCGCACCATGCGGTTGACGCCGGAGATGATGCCGGTCGTGATTGAGCCGGAAAGACCGGCCGGATTGCCGAGCGCGCAGACAGTCTCGCCGAGCTGCACCTGATCGGAGTCGCCGAGCTGTGCCGGGGTCAGGCCGTTCAC
>JAFYBM010000111.1 GCA_017540225.1 Oscillospiraceae bacterium
AGCAAAGCGGAACGGCAAGCTTGAAAAGGCTGTCAAACAGGGGAAAACGACATTTGAAGAAGCGGCGCATTTCTGCGGCTGAATACACAATCTGAATGCCCTGAACAGATCGGCAGACGGTCTGTTCAGGGCATTTTGTTTTACATATTGTACATGCCGTACATTTCGGTCGCCGTCCCGACCAGACGGTTGAAGCTGAGGAACGGATTCACGCCGATGACCGGCATGTTCGGTACGCCGAGCAGCGCCAGACCTGCCGGCAGGACAAAGACACTGAATGTTGCGATATACGCGGGGATCGGACTGCGGCATGCAGCGGAAAGCAGACTGATGAGCATGGCAGTCGCGGCAGCGGCAGCCGTCCGCACCAGCAGCAGCAGAATGATCTGCGTCCGCACCGAACGGATCACCGAATCATCTGCACACATCGTCATGCTTTGCAGCGGCGCCGAAAGCCCCTGCGTGCCGTATTTCTGCAGAATATGCCAGACATAGGGCAGATTGAACAGCAGGCTCACCGCCGCGCCGCAGAGCGCGCTGTAAAGCAGCAGCTTTTTCCAGTAGCCGTGCTTTCCCGCTGCGGTCGCATACAAAATCTTCACCATATCCGTTTTCCGGTCGAGCGATGCGAACGGCGCCAGCAGCAGACACAGGAAAATCAGAATCATCAGGTTCATTTGCAGATCATCGGTATTGCCGTCCATGCCGAACAGCCGCGCATAGCCGGAATCATAGAACATTTCGCCCGCTGCATCGCTTTTCCGGATCGCGTTGTAGCGTGCGCGGAACCGCTCAAATGCACCGCGGTCGTTCATTTTCTGATAGAGCTCATTCAGCGCAAAGCTGTTCGCTTTTCCGGACATCTGCAATTGCATGATCTGATTTTCAAGCTTTTTGTATCCGACCTGCTTTTCCTTGATAAATGCAAAGGTATCTTCGGTCAGGACACCGGCTTGCTCTGTCGTGAATTTTTCGTAGTAGATCTCATCGCTCGACAGATAGCGCACAAAGCCCGACGACCACACCGCCGCGGCAAAGATCACCGCGATGACCGGCACAATCCCCCGCTGCAAAATCAGCGAGCGGAAGCAGACATAGTAGAACTGTCCGTGGACGCGGCTGTGTCTGCGGCGCAGAAGCGTCAGCGAGACATTGCGGTATTGCAGATTCTTCCGCCGGATGAACAGCAGCGCACAGACCGCGCAGGCGGCAGTCAGCAGCAGCACGATCGCAATGAATGCCGCGATTTTCAGCGAGAACGGATATCCGAACAGATTGATATTGCGGTAGGTGCCGAACACCTCATTGACATTGACCAGCTGCGCCGGACTCAGATACCGGAACATGCTCCATGCCGAAAGCGCCGGCACAAAATGATACAGCAGATAGCTGACGCCCACAAAAATACCGGAGCAGATGTAAACCGTCAGATTATTGTGCGCAGCGGCACAGATCGCCGCAAAAACCATGCTGAACACGAGAAATCCCGCGATCTTTGTAAGGAAAAACAGCACCAGATATGTCCCGACAGAGACCGGCAGATTGCAGGTATACAGGCTGCCGATGCACTGCACCGGTCGGGAGAGATCGCCCAGCCCGTACATCATGCCGCCGATCAGCAGATTCTCGCCGAACAGCAGCAGCGTGATGCCGACAGTGCAGAGCGCGATCAGTCCCAGCTTGACGCGCAGCAGCGTGCCTCTGCCCTCCGGCATCGCAAAAAGCAGCGGCATCATGCCCTGCTCGCGGTCGCGGAGCATCACCGCACTGACGATCAGAAACAGCAGAAACAGTCCGAGATAATCCGAAACGGAATGGTTCAGTGCATCCTCAATGCCGAGCGATTTGTCCAGCCGGAGCGTAATGCCCTGCACTGCTTCATAGGCAGGCGGCGTCTTCTGAATATTCCGGTAGGAGAAGGTATCCTTGCCGCCCCAGAGCGACAGCGCCGAAAGCTGTCCGGACTGATCCGAGATATTCGCAAGATTATCCGGATACTTAAGCAGCTTATCGACCGCGGGCTGCATTTCGTTGATCAGCTCGATCGAAAACTCGGCGCGGTTATATGCGCCGAAGCCGAAGCGTTCCATTTGCGTTTGCAGATAATCCGGCATTTTTTCCGGCTCCATTTTGTTGAGCCGGTGAATGATGCCGCGGTATTCGGAACCCGTGAAGCCGCGGCTGTTTGCATGCGAGATCTGCACATAGCCGTTCAGGCAGAGCAGACAGAGCAAAATGATCCACAGAAGCCGGAATCCGCACAGCTTCTTCCACTCATACCGAAACGTCCGCATCGCTGCCCCCGTAATACTGCATATACAGATTTTCAAGTGTCTGCGCGCCGTCTTTGACCTGCTGCACAAGCTCCGGCACGGTGCCATGCGTCAGCAGCTTTCCGGCTTTGATCATGACAATTTCCTTTGCAATGCTCTCGATATCCGAAACGATATGCGTGGAAATGATGATGATCTTATCCTGTGCGAGCTGCTGTGTCAGGCGGCGGATCATCACGCGCTGCTTCGGATCCAGACCTGCGGTCGGTTCATCCATGATGATGAGCTTCGGATCGCCGAGCATGGCGCCCGCGATCAGCACACGCTGCTTCATGCCGCCGGAAAACCCGCCGATCTTTTTGTCCGCAACGTCGGAAAGCTCGACCTGCTCCAGCGCGCTGCGGATCTGCACGGCGGCATCCTTTTTCGGGATGCATTTCAGCGCGGAAAGATAGCCGAGGAAGTCCCATGCGGTCATGTTTGCATAGAGCTCCTGCTGCTGCGGCATAAAGCCGAGCTGTTTGCGGTATTCCTTTCCGAGCTTCGCGACCGGCTCGCCGTTCCAGCGGACACAGCCGCCGTCCGCATCCGGATCCAGATTATCCGTAATCAGATGCATCATCGTGGATTTGCCTGCGCCGTTCGGTCCGAGCAGACCGTATACGCACTCTGTGAATGTAAAGGAAAAGTCGATCAGTGCATGTTTTTTGCCGTAATGTTTGTTCAGTTTTACAAGTTCAAGTGTATTCATGATAGACCACCGTCAAGTAGTTTTTCCGCGGGGATTTTTTCATATTGTTCCGGATCATTTTCATTTGAAACGATATAGCTGTCACCGTATTTTGCAAGCACAGTTTTATCTTTCAGCGCGTCCGGCTCCGTGACCGCAAGCGTATGCAGATCAAAGACCTTTCCTTCACAGAACAGCTTGTCATCGAACACCGAAAGCGTTGAAAATACGTTAAATGCATCATCCTGAACGGGAATCGGTTCAGACTGTCCGGCTTTGGATACCATGACCTGATGTTCACCGGCAACCGCCAGATAATCCGCGGAAAGCCAGCGGATCCGCCCGCGCCCGAAATTGCTGAAATCTGCCGGTTCGCCGCAGTAGGTCTGCGTTTTCAGATCGAAGTATGTGACATAGTTTACAAACCGGATATCCGATGTTTTTTCGTCAAATGCCTCCCGGCAGCTGACCGTAAAATAAATTTTGTCGTCAAACACGCCGTACAGACAGCATTCTGCGGAATACGGCGCATCGGGAAAATACTTTGTCAGGGTTAGGATATCATATAACGGACCGGAATCCGTCACCTGCATATCCGAAAGATCAACCGCACAAAGCCGCATGACGCCGCCGACATTGGAATACATGCCGGTCGCATTGCCGTTTTCGTCATAGTTTTTCGCGTATTCATTCAATACAAAATAGATCCTGCCGTCATGCAGCAGCCAGCCGGTGTTGCTGCCCGTCACACCGCCGTCTATATGACAAAGCTTTTCTTCCATGTTCGTTTTCATGTCAAATGCATACAGCGTCGTGCCCATTTGATAGACGCGCCTGCCGTCGTCATTTTCTCTGACCAGAATCGGATCATCAATAAAATAATACGCCTTGCCGTCCCCGAACACAGGCACATTGTCGCCCAGCCGGTGCAGGATGCAGTCAGCCGTTTTATGGGTACAGTTCGGCTTGCTGCAAAGCGTAACATCCTGCATTGTCCCGTAATCAAGGATCCTTATGCTGCTTCCTGCCGGCGAACCGACCTTATGCACCAGCATGTTTTCGCTGCGGTTATAAAACCAGTCCGAAACAGAATCCGGCGCAGCGGGTGTCTGCATGCCGCAGCCCTGCAAAAGCAGCACGGACAGGACGCAGAACAGTAATGTTTGTTTCAGCTTCATGATAATTCCACCCTTTCAGTCAGCATTGTGCATTGCTCTGACTATTATGACAGCATAACAGCCCGAAAGGTTGCAAGCTCAGAAAAAAGAGTGGAATTTCTGCTGTATTAACAACGGGAAGGCGCAGGACGCATTCAGAAAGCGGCGACTTTCAAACATGTGTTGTTCATTGTTTTCTCCGGTTATTTTAAGAGCTGTTCCGCGGAGATTTTTTCAAAGTTTTCCCGCATTCCGATATCCGAAATAATATAGCTGTCGCCGTATTTTGCAACAACGGATTTGTCTTTCAGCACAGCCGGTTCCCTGACTTCTTTTGTATTCAGATCAAAGACTTTTCCGGTGCAGAAAAGGGTGTCGTTAATGACGTAGATCTCTGAATAATCGTTGAAACATTCGTTGGTTAGTTCTACCGGTATTTCATTGCCTTTCCGATAAACAGTTGTTTCCCCGTTTCTACATTCAGCAAGGCAGTCTTCAGATACAAATGCAACAACAGAGTTTTCAAAGTCAGAGATGTTATCAGGCTGCCCGTGATATGAACCGTCCGTGAAATCATAATATGTAGGATAGATTTTTGAAACCAGTTCGGGCTGAGTTTCTGATATAAACGAAACATTGAAATACAGCTTATTATCATAGACGCCTGCCATATATACTTCGCCGGAGTAATACACTGTCGGATAAATCCTTCCAATTTCAGCCGGATTATACAGTTCACAAAGTTTTGTGTCCTCTTGCGTTTCAAGAGAATACACATGCAGAGACATCGGTCCACCTGTATTTCCGAAACCGGTTTCAACTCCGTTTTCATCTGTCTCACGGCTATACAGATTTTCAATATAATAGATGTTATGATCTTTCAGAAGCAAGCCGTAACAGTTATTAGATACAGACGCATCAACATGAAGAAGCTTTGTATCTGTCTCTTGTGAAAAATCGTGCATGTACAGCGAAGAGCCAAGAACGACTTTGGTTTTTCCGGACTCATCCGGTTGATACTTCGGCGCATCATCCAGAAAATAATAACCATGTTCGCCGTCAAACACAGGAACCTGACCGTTTAGACGCTTCATAAAGCAGTCTGTTGCAGTATGATTGCAATTCGGTTTATTGCAGAGTGCGGCGTCCTTCATGGTTTCAAAATCCAATCTATGTGTCAGATTATTGGCAGTTTTATAGCAATAGAATGCCTCAGCTCGGTTATAAAACATGCCTGCATAGGAAGTTTCATACGATTGATGCTGTTCAGTTTCAGTACAACCGCTCAGCATCAGGCTGCTTATACACAAAATAAAGCTGATTTTTCGGGTTAGATTCATGCTTAAACCTCTTTTAATATGATTAGAAATGAGACATTACAAGACAATTATTATCTTGTAATGTCCCATATGGAATTACCGTTTTGGGGTTACAGTCAATTTAGGTGTACATCCAAGTGCCGTATGTTTCGCCCCCTGAAGTATTACCCGAATGCCAAGACTGTGTGGATGCAATCGTTGTCCCAGAAGGCGTATTCATGCTAACATAGCTATTACCGGTTCTGGAATACGCACCTTCTCTTGACATAAAAATGTCGTTTGTGGTTGTTAATTGCAAATAGACATATCTCCAATATACATTGTTACTGTAAGAAGTAGTTGACGCATCAACATAAGTGCGTGGAGAAGCAGTTACGTACACACTTGCAGTAGCGGAATAGTTTCCAACGGCAAAGTTTCTTGTTGCATTTCCGCCTGCAGCACTTGCCGGAATGCTGCTCATACCGGCAGCAGTGATTGCAAGAGCCATGAGGCTTGCAGTGAGTTTCTTGAACTTTTTCATGATAGATAGTCCTTTCTTAGTAAGAATGTAGTAAAATGTATTTGATAAACCGGACAGTCCGCACGGCATCTGCAGCTGCTGTCCTTTCTGCTCCGATTATATCCGAAATAAAAAATGTATTGCTTGCAAAGACGATTAAAGTAGAATAGAATTATTGTAAAACATTGTTAAAAAGATTGAAAATAAAGCAAAAAAGCGGGTAAACGAAAAAACAAATCCTCCTTCAAATGAAATCTTATTCTGTGTGTCATTATAGCATTTTGCAATTTGAATGTCAAGCATTTTTATGCAAATCGACTTATGAAGATTTTATGAAGAATGTTTGCATTTTTGCCTATCTGCGGGCAGAACGCGTCGCACAAAATTTGACAGCAATCCGCATTCATGCTATAATGATGCCAAAACAAAAAGGAGGATCTCACATGACCGGAGAAGAATTTGTAAAGCTTTGTCACGCCGAAAAAGAGTCCGTGCTGCGGGAATATTTCCGCAGGGATTCTGAATCGCGGGCGGCGGAAATGATCCGCAGTCTGGTGCAGGCAGGCATCGATGAAACGGCATTGCATGCGCTGCTCGACCTTGTGCTTTCAGAGAACTGGTACACCATGCTGCTCGGTCTGGACGGTGCGGCATCGCTCGGCGGCGAGCAGATCACCTATCAGCTCTATGACGAGGATGAAACGCTGCTCAATCCCTGCGGCGAGATCGAGGAAGCAGCTTATTCGTATTTCATGGAAGAACCGGATGATGCGGAACAATGAAAAGTGCCGGAGCCGTTGCGCTCGACCAACTGCATATCAAAAGTAAAACCCCGCCTTGTTAAAAGACGGGGTTACAAGCTGGTGATCGGACTCGAACCGATGACCTGCGCATTACGAATGCGCTGCTCTACCAACTGAGCCACACCAGCATATCAGCAAATATTCAACTTTTTTGGACTCGAACCGATCAGCCCAAAAGAAAGGCACTCGGAACAGCGCTTATTTATTATAGCACAAATCCCCAAAATTGTCAAGCTTTCTGTGCGAAAAAAATTTCTATCGTAAAAATATGCAAAAAGAATTGTAATTTTCGGGAAAGTGTGCTATACTATAATGGATCATAGGCATCCGAACCGATGCCGGTTTCTCTGAATCATTCAGAAAGGAGTGCAGCCCCTTCGCAGGCTGCTGTATAAAATTATGGCAAAGAACAGACGAAAAAAACAAAAAGGCATCTCCTGTCTGGGAGCATTGCTGATCGTATGCATGCTGCTGATCGCCGCCGCGACCGGAACCGTCAACATGCTGTTCCGGAACGGCAAGGCTCCGAAGCTGCTCAACAATTATTATTGCTACTATACCCCCGATGATATGGGCGATATCGTTCCCGCCGGCTCACTTGTCATCGCCGAGGAAAGCAAGAAGATCAACACGCAGGAGATCGTCCTCTACCGCAATCCGCAGAACGAATACCGCATTGCAGTCGCAAGCCTGATCGTGGATTCCAGCTCGACCGAATCCGAGCAGACCGCGAAAACCTACTACCTCACCACCATGACCAATGCCACCGCGGTCGAAACAAGCGAGGACGCGATCGTCGGTATCTGCCGGACAAGAAGCGCCGGACTCGGCTTGGTGATCGGCAAGCTCATCAGCCTGCCCGGTCTGATCGTCGGTCTTGTGCTCCCGCTCGTCATCCTGCTGCTCTATCTGATCGCAGTTGCCGTCAAGAGCAGGGATCACGAAATAGATTTCGATGACGAGGACACCGACCTCGCATTCGTCAAGTCCATTCAGCAGAAGCAGCAGAAGATCGCCGAGCGCGATGCGGAGCGTATCGCAAAGGAACGCAAAAAGACGCAGACCTTCGATGACGCCTTCTATGACGACAACGAGGAGAAGCCCTCTAAGCTGAAGCAGCATGATCGCATGAGCGACGAGGAAATCGCACAGCTTGAGGAGGAGGAGGCAGCCCGCCGTGCAGAACGCATCGCGGCAGTCCGCACGCACATGGAGCAGCGCCGCCAGACCGAAACACCCGACGGTGTGCCGCTCTATACCACTGAAATCATCACGAAAACACATACGCTTTCGATCCCAAAGGTCGGCGATCAGCCGCTGACGACCGCGCAGCAGCCGCTCAAGCCGACACCGACCGAGGACATCCCGCGCCTGACCGCGACCGGACATATTCAGATCCCGTCTGCGGCACAGATCGAGGAAGAACGGATCGCACAGGAAAACCGCCTGCGTCATGCAGCCGCACTCGCGAAAGCTGCACAGGATGCCGCATTCGGCGATGCCCCTGCAATGGAAAAGCCGGCTGTTCGCAAAGCAGAGACCGTTGAGGAGATCCTGAACGGCGGCAAGGCAGCGGATACTCCGGCAGAGCAGCCCGCACCGGAGCCGATGCCGAAACCGGAACCGCAGAAAGCAGCGGAACCGGCACCGGAATCCGCAGCAAAGACCGCAGAAGAACCGGCAGCGAAAACCGTCAAAAAGACCGTGAAGAAAGTCGTCCGCAAGCCGCAGATCAAGTCTTCCAGCTTCGGCGACCTCATGGAGTTCCTCGACAACGAGCAGAAAAAACTGTAATCACACTAAGACCGGAGCAGTGCAAAAACTGCTCCGGTCAGCTTGTATATAAAGTGTCTCTGACGGATTTCTAATGAGGGCTCCGCCCTCAAACTCCTGCTTAAGGGCTGCTAGCCCTTAAGAATCCCATTTTGTGTGATAATAAAAAATATATGTATTTGCTTGTTTTTCGCAAAAATGGGATTCCAAAGGGACAGTGTCC
>JAFYBM010000112.1 GCA_017540225.1 Oscillospiraceae bacterium
CACAAACGCCTTAACACTTTCCAGTATCTCCGGATTCTGGATCCGGGATGTGCAGAGCGCAAACAGCAGCCGGTCATTCAGCATCAGGTATCCCCCCTTTCTCCTAAATGTATGGAAACCGCCCTTACATACTGATAGTTATATTTATTTTAGCATAGTCCCTCGGATTTGTCAATGGGAAAATCGTGATTCTTGCCGAAAATCGGCTGAATTTTTGATACGCTTCTGTGATTTCGTCATTTTGCACGATGCAGGCGGTCGGAACCGCCGGATTTATGCACGGTTTTTGTTCATAAATCAGCCACAAATCGTTGACAATTCCGACATTTTGTGCTACAATAAAAAATGGTAGAATGTTGACATGCCGCGCAGAGGGGAGGCGCTGTGCATTATGAATTATTATGTGGATATCCATGCGAATCTGCTGCCCGGACTGGCGGGTCTCGGCGGCGGAAAGCTGACCGGAAGCGAAGCGGAAGCAAGGCTCGCCGTGTTTCAGGAGAGCAATATCAAGCTTGCAGTCGCTGCGCCGTATTACGATCCGGAACAGCTTTCGCCGGAGGCATTTGCCGCACAGCGGGACGAAAAGATCGCCGCACTGGAGCAATGCGGCGTGCCCGTGCGGATCGTCAGCGGTGCCGTGCTGCCGTTTTCCTACTGCATGGAGGCACCGCGGCAGCTGAAACCGTTTACGATCGGTTCCTCCGGGTATTTTCTGATCGACCTGCCGGATGCGCCTGTCACGGCGGAGCTCTGCGAGCAGCTGACCCGTCTGCGGATCGTCAGCGGCATGTGCCCGATCGCCGCAGATGTGGACAGATACTTCGCGTCATGGTCGCCGGAGGACTGGATCGCGCTGAAACAGACCGGGATCCTGCTGCAGATATCCGTGAACGGCCTGCTCTGTCAGGAGCACCGGAAGCTTGCGATCTATCTGCTGGCCAATCAGTACGTTCACCTGATCGCGACCGGCTCGCGTGCGATCACCGAGCAGCTTTCCTTTGCCGAGGCGATGCGCATCGTACAGCGCAGCCTGCCCGCGCAGTATTACCGCAGAGTGAAAAACAACGCAGGTATGCTGCTTTCCGATGCAGAGCCGTCGGTTTTCCACTGATCCTCTTTTCTTTACAGACCAAACGCTCCCTTTGCAGTGCAGAGAGAGCGTTTTTGTCTCCTGTTCCCGCAAAACACATACGCCCCCGGACAGTCTGCATCCGGGGGCGTATCATTCCGTATCATGCTGCGATCCCGCCTGCCACATCGAACAGCGTGATCCTGCGGTTTCCGGCCGCAATGCTGTCCAGCCTGTCGTTAAAGGCACCGGGATTCTGTTCATTGAACAGGAAATCGTAGGTATTGAACGCGTGCAGCGTACCGGCCGAACAGTGCCAGACCCGCTGTCCGTTTTCCGTGCCGTAGCCGTACCGGCGCTCGACCGCATAAGCAACATTCAGCGTCGCCCGCTGCTCCGCCGGAGCGTATCCGGCCGGCCCGAAGCGGATCGTCTTGGGGTGCTTCTGCGCATAATCGTAATTGAAATACTGCCTTGTGATATAGTTCTCATACATGCTTTTCGGCTTGATCATAAACGGAACCCTGTCAAGTCTGACCTGCTCCGGCTCGGAAATGCAGAGCGCGTACAGCCGGAGCCAGCATGCATCAAAGCAGCCGTCGTTCTCAAGCTGCTCCGCGAAGGCACGGTCAGATCCGATCGCCGGATTCCACGGGCTCAGATCCGCGGCGAGCTCAAACACCATACCGAGGCGCGTAAAGAACATGTCTGCGCCCTTCCCGTTCTTCGTATCGGTCAGCGCGAAAAACCGGCTGCTGCGCTCTGTCCGCATATCCCGGCAGGCATACTGGAACGCGGTTGAAGTGAAATAAGCTGCTCTGTCCGACTGCAGCCGGCCGCGGAGATCCTGACGCAGAACATCCGGGAACGTCATGCCGATTCTGTTCAAAGTGCGCACCGTACAGAGCAGGCGCACATTCGCAAAGACCTCGTCGCTGGTCACAAAGGGGCTCTTTTTCCCATCCACATACGCGTGAGAAGCCTCGTGCAGCATTCCCCACGCCATATAGGGCTCATCAAAGGCAGTGATGCCGTCTGCCAGCTCATTGGACTCATAATCGCCGAGCGAGTTCACACCGGCAACAGAATAGCTCCAGTTGCTGTCTATCACAGGCTCGCCCCGCACCGTATCAAATTTGCCGCCGGATTCGATCGCATCAAGGACCGTAACAAAATACTGCTGCGAAACGCCGGTGATCTCCCGCTGCGTATTGAGAAACTGCAGGAACGGCACCATCCATTCCGTGAGCTTCCGGTCGGAAACTGCTTCCAGCTCCGGACGGCGTGCCGGGTCATAGAGTAAAACGGCGTTTTCGGAATAGCTGATCGCATTTTCGCACGGCTCGGTATAGATGATCCTGTAGTTCCGGTAGAGACCGCTGCTGTCCGTGACCTCGTAGCCGAACCGCCCCTTCAGCGCGGCCTTGATCCGGGAACCGTCCGGCAGCAGGGAATACTGCTCTGCACGCATGACGGTAAAATCGCTGCCGACCGGGAAAAAACGCTCTGCCGCTTCCGCCGTCAGAAAGCCGCCGTCATCCGCAGGCTGCTTCCGGAAAGCTGCGGCACAGGCGAAGGCTGTCACGGCAGCCGTAATGAGCGCGGCGAAACGCCTCGGAAACCGTTTCATCTGAACTTCTCCTTATGATCATGATACTGCCGGGATCACCGGCATTTCCTGATATGACCGGAGACGGAATTGTGCTGCGTCGTATAATTAAGATGATGTTGCGAAACCGATCCCGTTTCCAATCATAGCACAATGTTGTATTGCTGTCAATATCGTCCATAAAATTCGGCGTTATTAACAAAAACTTGAATGATAGACAGACAATCAGACATGACAGCTGACAGCAAATGTAGGAATACACCCCGTTCCGGGGCGAAACACGGCATCCTGCACCCCGATTCCGGAATACATCCCCGTTTTTACATTTTCCGGGAAATATTCCGGATACAGCCGCCGCGATCCACAATTTCAGATTTCGCAGATGAACATAAAAAATGAGGGTATTATTGCGCTTTTGTGAATAATTGCCAAATCAGTACCGACAAATTCCCGCCAAAAAGCCGGAACAATACAAGATAACAAGACCCGGCAGCGGAGCGGCCGATCCAGTCCTCACGCCGTTTCCCCGTGATAATAAACAAATATGGCCGCGTACTTTTGTGCAAACTTTCATTTTGTCAAAAATAAGTTGCACTTTTTTCTGTTTTGTGCTACAATGATTGAGAGTATGATCGAAAGGCTCACTTTCATTCGTAATGCTTGTTATGATCTGCCTTGCAGGATGCGGCCGGATGACGAAGGAATAGGCCGGGCCGCTGTGAAGCTGTCGTATGGATGCACAAAGCCGGTACGCCGGTCTGCGCAAATAAACCGAAAACGATTCTGAAAAAACAGGAGGTATTCTATGAACAAATGCACTTGGAACAGGCTGCTGGCCGTACTGATGACTGCGGTGCTCTGTCTGGGACTTCAGGCAGGGCTCCTTGCAGACAGGCAGTATTTCGCCGGCCTCACCGCAGAAGCGATCGACGTTGTCTACGGCAATGCGATTGCTTATCAGCAGGCGGATTCCCGCTGGGGCTCTTACCCGTTCGTCCGCCGCGACCCTGACAATCTGAACAAGCTTCAGGATGATGACCTCAACAACAGCATTGCAAAAGCAGCGTGCAGTCTCCTTTCCTGCGTCAACTGTGTCAATTATAAAACCGGGGTTTTCATCAACCCGACAGAACTGGCCGATTACGCGATCAAGAACGGTTACCGCGTCTGGCCGCAGGACGGCGTTGTAACGACATTCTTCAAAGCGTTCTGCGACAATTTCGGCAGCCGTGCCGGATTCTCGTATAAAACCTCGACGACCAGCGCATCCGCTGCATTGGAATATGTCCGGAACGGCAATACCGCCGTATACAATATTCCGGGCCACTATATTGCTGTCGTGGATTACAATGCTTCATACGACATGTATCTGATTCTGGATTCCGCAGCAGGCTCTCAAAAAAGAGCACCGTACATTCTGGGACACGCAGATACCAAGTGCCAGAGAAACGGCAGCGCATGGACCGGTGTTGCGTGGGTCAAGGGCTCGTTCCTGACAAGCAGCGATAAATACTATCTTGCATTTTCTGCGTTTATTTTCAGCTACAGCGGTGCTTCCGGGGGCAGCGTTTCGTCATCCGGCGGCACGGACGGCAGCATCGCCCCGTATCCCCGCCCGACGGTTACGCTGAAAAACGGTTCCCGCGGCGATGACGTCAAATGGCTGCAGTATTGCCTGAACAAGTATTTCAATCTGAACGCAGGTGCTGAGGACGGCATATTCGGACAGAACACCGAAAACGCCGTGATCGCATTCCAGCGCAAATTCAGTCTGGATGATGACGGCATGTTCGGCCCTGCTTCCCGCTCCAAAATGGTCGAAGAAATCGAAAAGATCCAGAACGGCAGCAAGTCATCCGGCGGCACGGATGGCAGCATCGCCCCGTATCCCCGCCCGACGGTTACGCTGAAAAACGGTTCCCGCGGTGATGACGTCAAATGGCTGCAGTATTGCCTGAACAAGTATTTCAATCTGAACGCAGGTGCTGAGGACGGCATATTCGGACAGAACACCGAAAACGCCGTGATCGCATTCCAGCGCAAATTCAGTTTGGATGATGACGGCA
>JAFYBM010000113.1 GCA_017540225.1 Oscillospiraceae bacterium
ATATTTTCCCGCGCCTTCGGAAACTCCGAGGATAACGGGGCTCTTCAGTTCCTCGGCGGTCAGAAGTACCGCTTTTGTCCATTCGAGGTTGTTGATGTTGAACTGACCGACAGCGTATTTGCCGTCTCTTGCCTTGTTCAGCATTTCGGTTGCAGATACCAGCATTGATAATTCCTCCTAAAACACTATTCTGCCGGCGAGCCGGCATTTCCGGATAAAACATACATCCGTACATTTCACCGTATTTATTATACACGATTTCGGGAAAAAAAGCAATAGGTTTGTGAATGAAATGTCAATCTTTCCGGCTGGAAGCGTGTAGGCGTTCCGGTTTTTTTCTTTTGTTTTTTGTATAATACTGCCAATTTGCTCCATACTGAATGCAGAATCAGGTCATTCAGGAGGAAATCGCATGAAAAAGGCAATTCAATTATTCTTTATTCTGCTGCTTGCATTTGCAGCGGTCAATATCGGAAAAACCGGTCTGGCGCTCCGTTCGCTGGAGCACAGCGTCATCCGGCTGCATATTCTCGCAAACAGCGATGCAACGGCCGATCAGACCCGAAAGCTGCTTGTCCGCGATGCACTTTTGACGCAGGCGGCATCATGGATTCCGGAAAATGCGGATTTTGAAACGGGATGCGCGGCGCTGCAATCGCATCTGCCTGAGATTCAGCAGACGGCAGAGCAGACTTTGCGCGCTGCCGGCTGCGGAGACGCCGTTCAGGTTTCGCTGGAACAGACTGCTTTTCCTGCGCGGACATACGGCGATTTCACGCTGCCGGAGGGAGAATATCAGGCGCTGCGTGTCGAGATCGGCGCAGCGGCCGGTCAGAACTGGTGGTGTGTGATGTATCCGGCGATGTGCATTCCTGCTGCGGCGGTGCCGGCGGACGATGTGCTCGGGGATGCGGCCTGTGATCTGGCTGAAAATCCGGAGGAATATGAAGTGCGCCTGAAATGCGTCGAGCTTTACCGCGCCGTGTCAAAATGGGTCACGCAAAAAATAGCGGAGACTGCCTCAAACGAATGAAGCAGTCTCCGCAGTCGTCAGCCCGACATAGAATCTGCACGGTCAGGACAAGGAGAATTGTCTTGCTTTCCGTTCCGATTCAGGGGAAAGCTGCCTTGGAGGGCAGCACTGCCGTCTCAGCAGCCGCAGCCGCAGTTGTTGTTATTGTTGTTGCAGCCGCATCCGCAGCCGTTGTTGCAGAACATGGAGAACAGAAGGATCAGAATGATGATCCACCAGAAGCTGTTGCAATCGTTACCGCACATAATCAGCACTCCTTATCATAAGAATGTAATATTGTCAGGGCATCGCGTCCGGATCGCGGTGCGTATCTCGGAAACGGTGTTCCGTTCCCTAGTCTCATGATATGCTGCCGCCGGAAAAGTGTGACTGCGTTTTTTGTGCGGCAGATGCATATACTATAATTGAATCAGATTCAACGGAGGGATCTCATTGTCATATACAAAAAAAGCCAAACAGATCATTGCGCACGCCCGAACACAGGCCGAATCCTTCGGACACAGCTTTATCGGGAGTGAGCATCTGATCCTAGCCATGCTCGCGGACGGCAGCAATGTCGGTGCGGCGATCCTTCGCACACATCATGTACCGCTTCAGCGCTTCCAGCAGGCGGTTCTGGATGAGATCGGCAGAACAGAGCCGGTTCATCTGTCGGACAGTGCCTATACGCCGGCACTGCGGCGCATTCTGCGCAGTGCGGAAAAGCAGCCGGAGCGGCGCGCCGGCGAGGATGCAAGTGTCAGCTCGGAATCGCTGCTGCGTGCCGTCCTGAATGATGAACACTGCGGCGCATCCATGCTGCTGCGCGGTATGGGCATTTCGCTGAACGCGGTCCGTGCAGCCTGCGGACAGGAAAGTCTGCCGGAGCCGCCGCAGAACGGGGATTATCCGCAGTTTGACCGCAAGGCCTGTCCGATGCTTGCGCAGTATGCGCGCAATCTGACAGACCCCATCGCCGCAGAACGCTTTGATCCGCTGATCGGCAGGACGGCAGAAATGCAGCAGGTCATGCAGATTCTGCTGCGGCGCACGAAAAATAACCCTGTGCTGATCGGGCAGGCAGGCGTCGGAAAGACGGCGATTGTGGAAGGCATTGCGCAGCGGATCCTGCACGGTGATGTTCCGGATACCATGCGCAGCAAATTGATTTTGGCGCTGGATCTTACGGCACTGCTGGCCGGTGCAAAATACCGCGGAGACTTTGAAGAACGCCTCAAGGCCTGCATGGAGGAGGCGGTCAGCAATCCGGAGATTCTGCTTTTTATTGATGAGCTGCATATGATTGCCGGAACCGGTGCCGCAGAGGGTGCGATTGACGCTGCAAACATCCTCAAGCCGCGGCTGGCGCGTGGTGAGCTGCAAATCATCGGGGCGACGACGGCAGAGGAATACCGCCGCAGAATTGAATGTGATGCGGCGCTGGCACGGCGCTTTCAGCCGGTCAGAATCGCAGAGCCGAGTATGGCGGAGGCAACCGAAATGCTCTGCGGACTGCGGCATCGCTATGAAACCTATCATCAGGTCGAGATCGGTGCAGATGCGATTCGGGCTGCGGTGCAGTATTCCGTGCGTTATCTGCATGACCGTGCGCTTCCGGATAAGGCGCTTGATCTGATCGACGAGGCCTGTGCTGCAAGACGGCTGCTGCCGGAAGCTGTGCGGCAGAATGCCGTTTCCCGCTCGGATATTGAAAAAGCGGTCGCCGCGAAAACGGGCATCCCGGCAGAAACGCTGACAGAATCCGAAGCAGAAAAGCTGCTGCATCTGGAGGAAACGCTCCGCCGGCGCATCATCGGGCAGGATGAAGCGGTGACAGCCGTTGCACAGGCGATCCGCCGCAGCCGCAGCGGACTGCGGAAAACAGGCAGACCGGTCGGCGCATTTCTCTTTCTCGGTGCAACCGGCATCGGCAAAACAGAGCTTGCAAAATGCATTGCGGAGGAGCTGTTTGCAGGCAGCATCATCCGCATGGACATGAGCGAATATATGGAGAAGCATACCGCATCGCGCATGATCGGTGCGCCGCCGGGATATGTCGGCTTTGATGAGGGAGAGACACTGGTCTCACGGGTGCGGCGGGCACCCTACAGCCTGATTCTGTTTGATGAGATTGAAAAGGCGCATCCGGATGTGCTCTCGCTGCTGCTGCAAATTCTGGAGGACGGCAAACTCACCGACGGCAGCGGCAATGCGGCGGATTTTTCGGAAACCATGCTGATCCTGACATCCAATCTCGGCGCGGAAACTCTGCAAAACGGCGTGATCGGCTTCGGAGATGCGGCGGAATCCGAGCAGAAGCAGCAGGCACAGCTTATGTCAGTGCTTCGGAAAACCATGAAGCCGGAGCTGCTGCACCGGCTGGATGCTGCAATTATTTTCCGGCGGCTTTCGGGCAGTGATCTGACGCTGATTGCGCAGATGCAGCTCCGTGATCTGGCGGAACGCGCCGCGGCCTGCGGGGCAGCGCTGACATGGACGCCGGAGGCCGAGCAGCTTCTGATTGCAAAGGCGGATACCGAGCACGGCGGTGCAAGAGCACTGCGCACGGCCATGACTCAGCTTGCAGAGCCGCTGCTGGCAGACAGTCTGCTGCGAAGCGCAAAGGGTTCACGGCGGCTCTGTGTCCGCGACGGATCACTGACTGTTGAACAGACGATTCCCGCAATATGAGAAGCTGAATACAGGGGAGGAAGCCAAATAGGATTTCCTACCCTGTATTTTTCAGACATTTCGCGGAAAACATGAAATATTACGGACAGAAACAAGTATATTTCGCAGCTTAACGCTTTAACGTGTTGACAAAAAGCGAAAAAAGTAGTATAATAATAACTGACAGACAGCAGATTCATCTAAAATAATATAAAGGAGTGTTCCGCCATGATGAATATGGT
This sequence comes from Oscillospiraceae bacterium, assembly GCA_017540225.1. Classification (GTDB taxonomy): domain Bacteria; phylum Bacillota; class Clostridia; order Oscillospirales; family Ruminococcaceae; genus Firm-04. Next base: position 3,925 of record JAFYBM010000113.1, read on the forward strand.
ATTTGAGCGCAAGCTCGCAATCCCGATGGAGGTCAAGGAGATGTATCCCATGACCGCCGAAATGGAGATGATTATTCAGAAGCGCGCTGTCGAGATCAAGCACATCTTTGAGGGCAAGGATGACCGCCTGATCCTGATTATCGGCCCCTGCTCCGCAGATAACCCCGATGCTGTGATCGACTATATTTTACGGCTGCGCGATGTGCAGGAAAAGGTCAAAAATGAAATTTACATCATCCCGCGCATCTACACAAACAAGCCCCGCACGACTGGTGCGGGCTATAAAGGACTGCTGCATCAGCCGAATCCGAATGAAAAGCCCGATATGTTCAAGGGCATCCTTGCAACCCGTTCGCTGCATATGCGTGCGGTCAAGGAAACAGGCTTTTCCTGCGCGGATGAGATGCTCTATCCGGAAAACCACAAATATCTGGATGACCTGCTCGCCTATGTGGCAGTCGGCGCACGTTCCGTAGAGAATCAGGAGCACCGTCTTGTTTCCAGCGGCCTTGACTGCCCCGTCGGCATGAAAAATCCGACTGCGGGCGATCTTTCGGTCATGATGAATGCCATTACTGCGGCACAGCACGGCCATACCTTCATTTACCGCGGCTGGGAGGCTCATTCGGCCGGCAATCCCTATGCACACGCGATTATGCGCGGCTATATGAACAAGCACGGTCAGTCCATGCCGAATTATCACTATGAAGATCTGGCACATCTTGCCGCACTTTATGCAGCGGGCGATTTTTCATTCCCTGCCGCAATCATTGACACAAACCATGCAAACTCCGGCAAAAATCCGCTGGAGCAGCCGCGAATCTGCAAGGAAGTGCTCAATATGCGCAGATATAACCACGACATCAAAAAGCTGGTCAAGGGCTTCATGATCGAAAGCTATATTGAGGACGGCGCACAGCCCGTGGACGGCGGATGCTACGGTAAATCCATTACAGACCCCTGCCTCGGCTGGGAAAAAACCGAGCGTCTGATTCTGGAGCTTGCGGAGATGCTGTGATTGCCGCCGGTGCAATCAGAAGGGCTTTTATCGAAATCTGACCTTTTATAAACTGAGGATTCCTGATTCTGCATTGTAATCAGGAATCCTCTTTTTATTGTTCATTGCGCCCATCCGTTTCTGTTTCCGGACAGAGGAACGGGGGGCGTCATGTGCTGCTGCGCGGAGACTGTGCGGCTTACCGGAATCATAATTCCAGAAAAACAGAAAAATTTTTTCATTTCCCCCTTGACAAATTGTGTATGTAATGATATAATGTGTATATAGGTTATATACATTAAGAACGCTTTGCACAATCCGGACACTGTGCTGCGTTCCGAAAACCATAAGGAGTGCACCCGAATGGATATTATTATCAGCAATGCATCCGGCGAGCCGATCTATAACCAGATCGTCAGCCAGATCAAAACCATGATCCTTGAAGGAAAACTGAAAGAGGGCGATGCGCTGCCTTCCATGCGCAATCTCGCCATGCAGCTCCGCATCAGCGTCATCACGACAAAGCGTGCCTACGAAGAGCTTGAACGCGACGGATTCATTGAATCCTACACCGGAAAGGGCAGCTTCGTCAAGGCACAGAATCAGGAGCTTTACCGCGAAGAACAGCTCAAAATCATCGAATCCCTGCTGACAGATGCCAGTGATAAAGCACATAAATGCGGCGTTTCTTTGCAGGAAATGCAGGAAATCCTCGAAATCGTTTACGGAGGCGACTGATATGAACGATTATATCAATGCAATCGAAATCAAAGGCGTGACAAAGAAGTATGACGGCTTTACCCTTGATAATATCAGCTTTGATGTGCCGCGGGGCAGTATCATGGGCTTTATCGGGCAGAACGGCGCCGGCAAGACCACGACCATCCGCAGCATCCTCAATATTATCCCGATCAATTCCGGCGAAATCAGGCTGCTCGGCATGGATCACATCAAGCAGGAAATGGAGATCAAGGAGCGCCTTGCGGTTGTCTTTGATGAGCTGCCGTTCCACGATCTGTTCACGGCGCGGGACATGGGGCGCATCTTCAAGGGGCTGTATGAAAAATGGGATGACACGGTTTATCAGGGGTATCTCGACCGCTTCCAGCTCCCGCAGAAAAAGAAGATCGGGCAGTTTTCCAAGGGCATGAAGATGAAGCTGCAAATCGCCTGCGCGCTCTCGCATCATGCAGAGCTGCTCGTCATGGATGAAGCGACAACCGGACTTGACCCCGTTGTGCGCTCGGAGATCCTCGATATTTTCCTTGAATATTTGCAGGACGAGAACCACAGCATCCTCATGTCCTCGCATATTACATCCGATCTCGAAAAAATAGCTGACAGCGTGACCTTTATCGACCGCGGAAAGATTCTTGTTTCAGGTTATAAGGATGATGTGCTTGAAAATCACGGCGTCATTAAATGTTCAAAGGCGGATTACAAGAACATTGACCGCGATGACATTATCAGCGCACGCCTGACCGATTTCGGCGCAGAGGCAATGGTCTCCGACAGAGCCGCCGCTGCAAAAAAATACAGCGGTCTGCTCATTGAGCCGACCACGTTGGAGGAGATCATGGTCTATTATGTTCACCGCAATATGAAAGAATGGGTCGGCAGTGCCGACAGCCGGATTGCTTCGCCTTAACTCAGCTTTTTGTGCAGCACAGTTCGCTGCTCTTTCAGTCGGGCGCGCTCTCCGCGCGCGAACATCATCAATGAGAAGGTGAATCCAATGAAACTCTCACATATCAAAGCACTGTTCCTGCGGGAATGGCGCCTGACAAAAAAACAGTTTATCGGCTTTATCTGCGCGATGCCGCTGTTCTGCCTGTTCTTCTGGCTGATTCGTGCAAGTATGTCCTTCGGCAATCTCGCTGTCATTTTTGATACCGAGGAGATGCTGCATGAATTCAGCGGGATGATCTATTACATGAGCGTGACGACCGTCGCATTTGTTGCTGTCGGCAGCGCGCTTTCCGATATTGTCGCATTTTCCGCAGACCTCAATGCAAACTGGCTGCGTTATTCCTATGCGCTGCCGGTCACGCCGCAGGAGCGCGCAGCGTCAAGTCTCATCATGAAGGCAATCCGGCTGGCGGCCGGTCTGGTGATCGCGTTTGTCAATGCGGTCATTACGGCGAAGATCAGCGATATGCCGTTCACCGCCGATATGGTGTGGTTTATCCTTGCAATCGCTGCCGTTTCGATGCTCTATGATGTGTATATGCAGTGCTTTGTGCTGCGGGTACGCGCGGCAGGAGATGTGGCAAAAATGCAGGTTTACGCCATGATGGTTCTGATGATTCCGGCAATGCTTTTCTGTCTGAAAAAAATGATGACCGACGCAGTGGGTGAACCGGAGTTCACATCTATGGATGAGATGATTGAAAAGGGCAAAACATTCTTCATTTCGCATGAGAATGTCATCATTCCGGCAACGGTCATCGGCTTCATTGTGCTGCCGGTGCTGAGCTTCCTGCTGCAAACATATCTCCTGCGCAGCTTCGGTGATGCAAAGGAAACAACGGATGAAGGCAGGAAAAAGAAATCCCTCTTCGGCAAAAAGAACACAGAAAAGGAGGCGGATGCAGCATGACAGGCTTATTCTATAAAGAGCTGCGGCTCAACCGCACCGCGCTGATCATCAGTGCCGTGATTCCGTTCCTGATGATGCTGTTATTCGTTTTGTTAGATCTGCTTCCGGTTCTGCTTATGAACGGCAGCGATGCAGTCATCGCGGAATGGAAAGAGATTACCGGACGAACCGGCGAAACCGGTACTTCCTTTAATATGATGCAGATTATGCCGGTTGTCTGTGCGCCGATGTGTTCCGGACTGATGCAGATTCAGATGTTTACCGTGGACGAGACAAAGAAATGGGGCTGCTTTACCGCCTCGCATCCGAAGGGCATCTGCACGGCCGTCTACTACAAATATGTTATCATCTTCCTGACAAGCGTGCTGTCGATGGTTTCCTGCGAGGTCGCGCAGTCGCTCTACTGGCTGACCGATCACATCATTCTCGGCACAAAGGCAGATGACATGGCCGGCACGGGCTTATCATTGGTGTTCATGCTGCTGGTCTTTTTTCAGATGTTCTGCCGGATGATCGACATTCCGTTTATCGTGCGCTTCGGCTCCAAAAAGGGCGGCGCCGTCAAGGCGGGAATCATCGGTGCGCTGTTTCTGGCATTTTTTGTGTATTTTCTGTTCGGGCCGCTGCCGGAGAGCGTTGACGTCATTGCGTTGAAACTGGACGAATTCCTGACAAAATTGCAGAGCGGCAAGCTGCCTGCGGGATTCTATGCCGGTCTGGCAGCGTTCCTCTGGGTGACGATCTTCGGGACATATTTCTCCTACAAAATTTCATGCAAGCTGTATATGAAGGGAGTGGAGCAGTATGACAAATAAAAAGCTCACGCTGAAACGGCTGCTGATTTTCCTGCTGCTTGCGTTCGGCCTTGCGTGGATTCCGTGGATCATTTACAACAAGGTATTCGGCTATCATGAATGGTTTGAGGGGCCGCTGGTAATCGTTGCCCTGCCGACTATTTACGCGCCTGCGCTTGCAAATATCCTCACACGCAAAATCACCGGAGAGGGCTGGGAAAACAGCCTGTTTCACTTCAATTTCAAGGGGCATCTCAAATACTATGCCTTTGCACTGCTGATTCCGCTGGCGCAGGGCATCCTGACCTATATCACAATGACGCTTGCCTACGGGCACTGGGATTTTCACGAGATGACTGAACGCATGAGCATCGGGAAGCTGATCAGCAATGCGCTGACGATGCTCGCGCTGGGGCCGCTCTTTGCATGGAATACCTTTGGCGAGGAATTCGGCTGGCGCGCTTACATGAATCAGAAAATGGAGCCGCTGCTCGGTACGGCCGGCACGGTGATTGCCGGCGGCATTCTCTGGGGCGTCTGGCACGCGCCGCTGACCGTTGAGGGACACAATTTCGGCACCGAATACTGGGGCTATCCGTGGCTCGGCATTCTCTATATGGTGCTGTTCTGCACCGTTGAGGGCGTATTTCTCATGTGGCTGACGAAGAAAACGGATTCGGTTTTCCCCGCTGCGGTCATGCACGCCTGCAATAACATGGGGGTGGCGGGAATCGGAACCTTTTTCATCAGCGGGGTAGGGGATATTCAAAAATTTGAACCGACCGCGGCGCAAAGCCTGCTCTGCATGATTCCGTTTGCAGTCTGTGCGGCGGTTATGATCGCTGTCATGCTCCGCAAACAAAAAGCCGCACCCAAACAGGTTTGAATCAACACAGCACCGCATACCTGTCAGCAGCGATTGGCAGGCTTCCAGAAGCCGATCCATATCAATGTCACCGGTCACAGCCGCGGCGGTGTCACCGCCAGCGAAACCGTTATCAGGATCTGCGACTGGCTCAATGAGCAGCCGGAATATAAAGACTTTGCAAAAAAGGTTCAGTTTGACCTGATTCTGCTTGATCCGGTTCCGGGATCTGATGTCACAGACAGCCGCAGACGTAATCCCGATTTCCGCAAGTATCCGAATGTCAATGTTACATCCTATTACCGCGGCAGCGGCATCTCCGAACTGCCGGACGGCGTTTATCTTTCTGACGAAAAAAGAAATCTGATCCGTGTGACCAGATATTCGCAGGTCGATCAGATCATCAATCTTGTAAACCAGTCCAGCCTGAAATACAGCAAAAGAAAAGAACGCGAATAATCAACAAAGAAAGTCGATTCAGCACGAGGTCAAAAAACAAAATGAAAAACATCTGTAATTGCAGAAAAGCTGCTGTACTCCTCAGAGTACAGCAGCTTTGTTTTGTATCCGGATTCAGGCAGCTTTTTCTGAAATCAGGCCGACGATCATACGGACAATACAGATCACGTCGTTCATGTCTGTTTGGCCGGAGCTGTCTGCATCGGCATTGGAAAGCCCCTGATCTGTGACAATAATTCTGTCGCCGGTCAGATAGCGTGCAAGGACAACTGCATCGGAAACATCAACCTCACCGGAATCATCCACATCGCCGCGGATGGTCGGCGCGGGCGCAGCTGTCTGCGGCAGCGCATCCAGCGTTTGGAAGGCATAGCCGTTTTCCTGTGCATAGGCTTCTGCCTGTGAGCCGCTCTGGCCGTAGATCGTTCCCGTGAAGGAATAGGCCGTATTTCCGCTGCTGTCCTTTGTTTTGGAATTGCTGATTGTTGCGGCTGTCCCCTCAATGGTGCAGTCCATGCCCTCAATGATGACTGTTTGCAGCTTGCTGCATCCGCGGAAGGCATCCGCTGCGATCACAGAAACATTTTCCGGAATCCGGATTGCTTCAAGGGCAGTGCAGTTTGTGAAAGCGAAATCCGGCAGTGCCGTCAGGGTTTCCGGCAGCTTGACAGCGGTCAATGCTTTGCAGTCTCCGAATGCGCCCTCCCCGATTGTTTGCAGTTCTGCCGGCAGTGTGACCGAACGGAGAATATTGCTGTAGGTGAATGCATACGGCGCAATTGTCCTGACCGTTGACGGCAGAATGACCGTCTCGGCAGCCGGTGATGCATAGAATGTTGTCTTTTCGCGGTCAAAGAGCATTCCGTTTTCGTATACAAATGCGCAGTCATCGGGAACCGTGACCTCCCGAAGCTGCGTGTCGCGTGTGAATACCAGCTCGCCGATCTGACGGAGCGAGGCCGGCAGATTGATCGTTTCCAGTGCTGTGCAGGAATTGAATGCGTTTTTCTGGATCGACACAACAGAATCCGGCAGCGTGACACGCTTTACGGTTTCTTCATAGGAGAGAAAGCCTGCGCCGATGGATGTGACGGGCTTGCCGTTGATCGTATCCGGTACAATCAGATGCTCCGGCACCTCCTTGCCGTCGTACTGATATACCTGAATGCCGTTGTTTGCGGTATCATTCCGGAAGCTGAACAGCGAATCGCGCAGCTTGACCGAATACTGCCGCGGCGCAGTGCCGGCATAGCCCGCATCTGCTTCGTAGTATTCGCCGTCGCTTGTCAGAATCATGGCATTTTTATGGCCGGAGCCGGCACCGAGATCACGGTTGCCGTTGCGCGTCCATGCCTCCAGACCGAGCTTTTTGCAGAAGCGGATAATCAGGCCGGTGCTTGCCCAGCAGTCTCCGCCGCCGCAGATGACCATTTTGTTCCACTGATAGTATTCCGGAGAATAATCAAAACTCGCAGCATATTTGCAGGCTTCGGTAATCTTGTCCTTGTCGCTCATATCGTCCGTAATGCATTCCGAAATCCGCTGATCTATGCACTGATCGGCATAGTCCGTTGCGTATTCCTTTGTATGCACCGTGACATCAATAAATGTGCCGTCTGCTGTAATCCGGACAACAGAATCACCGGTTTTCAGCGCATTTTCGACCTCCGTCGGTGTTTTTCCGCTCTGGGGAGCGCTGTAGCCGATGCCGCCGTACCAGTACCATGTGATATAGGCCGGCTCGATCAGTCCTTCCTTGCTGACGGTGACGCTGCTGCCTTCCTTTACGCGGTAGCTCACATCGGAGGCACCGCTGACTGTGAGCTGGAATGAAGTTTTGTCTGCCGGCAGCGTGAGGAAAGGCTCTGCCCATTCGTCCATGCCGTAGACGGTTACTTCCTCTGCATTGACTGTGACATTCTCTGCTGCGAACGTACTGATTCCGTCAAACGGCATCAGAAGCAGACAGGCTGCCGTGCAAAGAATGCGGCTCAGTTTCATATGCTTCATCCTTTCTGTCATAGTCCGCCCTGCATTGCGGAGGGGAACTGGCTGTCACGCAGTGTCTCCTGCATGGTTTCCACTGCAATCTGAATGCTGCTGATTTCGTCATACGGCTCGGCAAAGGCGGTTGCACCCTGCAGGGAAATATAAGAGCCGTAATATTCCAGCAGTTTCTCGCAGCGCTCAAGAATCCGCTGAATCTGTGCGCTGCCGTATTCGCGGTAAACAGGATTTGTGATGCGGTCATACTGGAAAAAAGTGATCGCGTGCAAAAATTGTGCCATCAGGCCGTAAAAGACCGTATCCATCTCGTAATACAGGCTGTCCTCACGCTGTACCTTGTCCAGCTTGCCGCGCAAGGCCTGCCGTTCGTGAAAGATCTCAATTTTGCGGCAGGCCTCTGTCAGCCAGCCCTTGACCGTTTCTCCGAATACGCCGAGTGAAAAGGTGCGGGAGGTGTCGGATACAAAAGTATATTCCTTTGTGATGATATACTTGCGGAAATCGGAATCCATGCCGTCATTTTTCAGCAGATCAACGGTCAGTGCATAGTTGACCTTCGTATGTGTCCGCAGATGCTTGCGCTCCCAGCTCTGGATCTGCCGCAGCATTTTTTCTTCTTTGGAAAATCTCCGCATCGTCTTCCTCCCTTCTCAGATCAGATTTTCGATATGCATGATTACGGTTTTGCCCCGATTTCTGCAATGACCGCACGCACGAGCTTTGTGAACTGCGGCGCGGCCTTGTCACCGGCCGCCTTGACCTCCTCATGTGTCAGCGGGTGCGGCGAAATGCCCGCGGCAAGGTTGCTGATGCACGAAATGCCGCAGATTTCCATACCGCAGTGACGGGCAGCAATCGCCTCAATCGCCGTGCTCATGCCGACCGCATCGGCGCCGAGCATCCGGAACATCCGGATTTCTGCCGGAGATTCATAGGCAGGACCCGCCGTTTGCAGATAGACGCCCTCTTTCAGCGGAATATCTGCATTGACTGCGATTTTCCGGATGATCTTTTGCAGGCGTTTGCTGTAGATTTCGCTCATATCCGGAAAACGCACACCGAGTGCATCCAGATTCTCTCCGCGCAGCGGCGAAGGCACAAAGCTGGAAATCTGGTCGGTAATCAGCATAAATTCGCCTGCTTGCATTCCTGCCTGAATGCCGCCGGCAGCATTGGTTAAAAAGAGCGTTTTTGCACCGAGATGATGCAGCAGCCGGATCGGCAGAACCGCCTCCTGCGGTGTATAGCCCTCATACATATGGACTCTGCCCTGCATGACCGCAACCGGTACGCCCTCGCATTCTCCGAATACAAATCTACCTGCGTGGCCGGCGACCGTTGAAACGGGGAAATCCGGAATGTCGCTGTAGGAGAGTGTTTCCTTTACCGCAATGGAATCGGCAAATCCGCCGAGGCCGGAGCCGAGTACCAGTGCGATCTCCGGCTGAAAATGCACACGCTGCGAGACAAATTCACAGCAGGCATCGAGTTGTTCTCTGGTATTCATATCCGCGGCACCTCCCCGCCGGTTTCAATCACAGGCTCCGGATTTTCGACCGGTGCCTGCGGGTTTTCAATCGGTGCAGCCGGATTCTCGACCGGCGCATCCGGTGCTTCAAAGATGCCGGCCTCCGGATTTTCCGGGAATGCCTCCGGATTCTCCGGAACGGCCTCCGGATTTTCAGGCACAGCCTCCGGCTTTTCAATCGGTGCGTCAGCGCCGCAGTCAATCCGTGCGCAGAATTGCTCAAAACGCTTTGAGAATGCATCTGCGTGTGCTTCCTGCTGCTTTACGCTTTCTTCGATCTGCGCGGCAAGACGCTCCGAGGCTGCGGTCAGCGACTGCTCAATCGTATTGCCGTGGTAGCCGACCAGATTGATGCTGCGTTCGACAGTATGCTGCAATTTGTCTGCGGTCTGATCGAGCTTCTGGAGCACGGCGGTATTCTGCTCATCCGGCGACAGTCTTCCGGCAATCTGCCGCTCCATTATATCGACCTGATGCCCCATTTTGTCAAGCGATTCCGTTACGAGCTTGGCCTGTGCGGTCTGCACATTTGCGACGGAATCAGCGGTTTCATTCATTTTTTTCACGAGAAATGCGGAATAGCGCTCCAGCTTTGCGTCCATTGCCTTCTGCTGTTCGCCCAGTGCGTCGATCTTCTGATCCATTTTTGTCAGCAGATCAGCCAGCGCATTTGCAAAATCACTCATATCAGAATCCTCCTTCTCAAATTCAGTTTGCTTCGGCACCGTAAAGATAGATGCGCTGTTCCTCTGTCAGCGTGTCAATCTGAATATTCATGCTTTCGAGCTTGTGACGCGCAACAGCTTCATCCACTTCACGCGGCACATTGTTCAGCAGCGAATCCGTCTCGCCGCGGTGCTCGATGAGCCATTTTGCGCTCAGTGCCTGAATCGCAAAGCTCATATCCATGATCTCTGCCGGATGGCCGTCACCTGCTGCGAGATTGACCAGTCTGCCCTCTGCGATGACATAGATCGTCATGCCGTTCGGCAGTGTATAGCCCATGATATTGTTTCTGGCGGGGAATGATCTGACAGCCAGCTTCCGCAGTCCGGCCATATCGACCTCGACATCAAAGTGGCCGGCATTGCAGAGGATCGCGCCCTCGTGCATTTTCAGGAAGCTGTTTTCGGTGATAACGTGATTGCAGCCTGTGACTGTCACGAAGAAATCACCGAGCGGTGCGGCTTCCTCCATTTTCATGACGGTAAAGCCGTCCATGACCGCCTCGATCGCCTTGACCGGATCGACCTCCGTCACAATGACTTTGGCGCCCAGCCCCTTTGCACGCATCGCTGCGCCCTTGCCGCACCAGCCATAGCCTGCGATGACAACCGTTTTGCCCGCAACGATCAGGTTTGTTGTGCGGTTGATGCCGTCCCAGACAGATTGACCGGTTCCGTAGCGGTTATCGAACAGATGCTTGCAGTCGGCATCATTGACGAGCATCATCGGGAATCGGAGCGTGCCGGCTGCCGCCATTGCTTTCAGGCGCAGAATGCCGGTTGTTGTTTCCTCACAGCCGCCGATGACATTCGGGAGCAGCTCGGGATATTCATTGTGAATCAGCGTGACGAGATCGCCGCCGTCGTCGATGATAAAATGCGGTGCCGCCTCGATCACTCTGCGGGTGTGTGCTTCATATTCCTCCGGTGTGGTTCCGTGCCATGCAAATACATTCAAGCCGCCGTGTACGAGTGCGGCTGCAACGTCATCCTGCGTGGAGAGCGGATTGGAACCGGTGATGTACATTTCCGCGCCGCCCGCTGCCAGTACACGGCAGAGATAGGCGGTTTTTGCCTCCAGATGGATCGAGAGCGCGATGCGCTTGCCTGCAAACGGTTTTGTTTGCGAAAATTCTGCTTCAATGCGGCGCAGCAGGGGCATATTGCCTTTTACCCATGCGATCTTCTGCTCACCGCTTTCCCATAAGTCAATATTCCGGATTTCACTGTTCATATGGATTCATCCTCCGCTATATAGATACTTGTACTTTATATTTTATCATATTTTGCCAAGAATTGCAAGAGATATGCCGGATTTTCTCCAATTATTCACACAGCCGCAAGTCCCGCTTCATATCAGGACACAAAAAAGGAGGGCGGCATTGCCGTC
>JAFYBM010000114.1 GCA_017540225.1 Oscillospiraceae bacterium
CCGCGACCAGCCGCCGTATTGATACGAGCACGGCCACCACGGGCTGTAGTAATCCATTTCCGGATTCGCAGCAGGCGGCAGAGACATGAGGAACGTATCCAGCACCAGATCGCCGTTTCCGTCGTAATCCCGGTAATTGATATCCGCATTCAGCGCCTTCATGATCTCATCGACCAGCATATCCGACGCCTCTGCGTATGTATCCAGCGAGAAGCGCGCGGTATACTTATAGACATCGCCGGTCAGGTGCAGCCTGCCGTAGGACGAACGGTTGTAGTATGCCGTGATGCTTTCCAGCGGGAACGCATCGCTCTGCGCGTCCTCCTCACCGAAAGCCAGATCGTAGATCTCCTCCGTTGAATAATCCCGCTCATTTTTGCAGTCCGGGAACTCCACGGAGACCATGAGGATCTTCTGCTCTCCGACAGAGCCGAGCGTCGGCTCCACTGCGCGCACCGGCGGATAGATCAGCTGTTTTTCGTCCGGGATCTCTGTTTCCTGATAGCGCGGCTGCGGATCCTTCTTTTCCAGCAAAATGCGCTTCAGAAGCGTCAGATCGTGCGCATCCAGCACATTGTTGTCGTCCAGGTCGGCATATTCCACGCTCTCCCCGGTCAGCGCATTGGGCTGCGCCAGCAGACAGAACTGCAGCTCCTCGACATCAACCTTGTCCACGATCAGATCCAGGTTGACGTCCCCGTAATATCCGAGCAGGGTCTGCTCAATGCGCGCGGACGCCTTCACCGCTGAAAACGGCATCAGCATCAGAACACCTGCCGCTGCAAGCAGTCCTGCAAAGAGGTTTCTTTTTTTTCGTTTATTCGTATGCAAAGCGGGTCACTTCCTTCGAGGGTTTTATATTTGAGGGTGTATATATTCAGTATAACGAATTTTTTTCAGATTGTCAATGCATTTTTTGCGATTTCTGCCGATGCACCGGAGAATAACAACAATCATTAAGACTTTTTTCAGCCTGTTTTCGCCGCTTTGCATCTTCAAAAATATTTCAGAACCCTGCACTTTACTTTTTCCGGATTTTGTGTTATACTATAAGAGTATTACTATGTCCGGGAGGTCGGCATCATGGATATCTATCTGAATAACGGGCACGCCTTCCCGGTTCCGGTCGCGGTCGCAGATCATCTGCTGGGGCTTGCCAGCCATGACCAGCTGAAGGTCCTGCTCTTTGTGCTCTGCCATGCGGGCGAAACGCTCACCGAGGCGCAGATCGCGAAAAGCTGCAAGGTGCAGCCCGCCGCCGTTGAGGAGGCACTCGTTTTCTGGCAGGACTGCAACATCCTGCAGAATGCACCCGCAGTTCCGGCTGTTTCCGTACAGAAAACCGCGGCGGAAGCTCCGCCCGCACAGGCAGCACCCGTTCAGCCGGTGCAGACCGTGCAGCAGAGCCGTCCGGCGGCAGCGGTGCAGAACAGCAGCCGTCCGAATCTGCGGCCCAGTGAGATCGCAGAACGCATCCAAAAGGATCCCGCCGTGGCAGAAATGTTCCATGCAGTGGAAAGCTTCACCGGCAAGCGGAATCATATCATTGACAACAGCCTTGTCTGGATGCATGAGTATCTCGGCCTGCAGCCTGATATTATTCTGATGCTCGCTGCATTCTGCGCACAGGAAGGCTTCAACGTGCGCTATATGGAGCAGATTGCGGTCGAATGGCAGGAGCGCGGCATCACCACGCACAAACTGGCACTGGACGATATCAACCGGCGCACCGAGGCCAGAAGCTATACCGGCAGGATCATGGCCATGTTTGATATGAAGCGCAGGCCGACGACCAAACAGCAGGAGTATATCGACAGCTGGCAGCAAAGCGGTTTTTTACCCGAACTGATCCGGCTCGCTTACGAAAAGGCACGCGATAAAAAAGGTGACGAAATCACCTTGGAAAGCATCCGTTATATAGACGGCATTCTCCGCCGCTGGGAAAAAGCGGGCATCCGCACCCCGGAGGACGCCGCACAGGAGGACGCTGCTTTTTATGCGGCGAAAAAACAGGAAACACAAACGGCCGGCAAATCGACTTCAAAAAGCCACAGAGAGGCTGACAACGCTTCTTTTGACCTGGAAGAATTCAAAAAGTTAAAAAACAAATTCTGATTTAAAAAGCCGAGGGAATTATGTATCAGAAAGCTATATATGACGAGGCAATTCGTCGCATTCAGGAACGTCGGATATCTGCGCAAAAACAGCAGGAAACCCGCACAGATCAAATTCGCGCCAAAATTCCTGAGATAGCTGAATTGGATCGTCAGCTGCGCAATACCTGTCTCTCTCTTGCAAAGACATTTGGAACAAAAGACTGCAAAGAAAGAATCAAAAAGCTGGAACAGTATTGCGAGAGTGCTGAGAACATGCTTCGGCGGATTCTTGTGCAGCACGGATATCCGGAAAATTATCTTGATACACAGTATTTATGTCCTCATTGCAATGACACCGGATTTGTCGGCGGAAAACCGTGTGAATGTCTGATTCGCGAAATTGGAATGCTAGGTGCAGAAAAGCTGAACGCACAATCACAGCTTTCACTTTGCTCCTTCAATTCGTTTTCTCTTTCTTATTACAACAATCTCCCCCCCGAGGAATATCGGGAAATGTGTAACATATTTGAAAAGTGCCGTTCTTATGCGCATAATTTTAATTTGCACACATCCGACAATATCCTGATGATTGGCAATACCGGACTCGGAAAAACGCATCTGTCCTTGTCGATCGCAACGGTTCTTCTGCAAAACGGATTCAGCGTCATCTATGATTCTGTCGGAAATCTGATGCACAAGCTTGAGATGGAGCATTTCGGAAAGAACTCTGATGGAAACACACTGGATTTGCTGCTGGAATGCGATCTTTTGATTCTTGACGATTTTGGAACCGAATTTGTCACCAGCTTCACCAAGTCCATGATTTACACGATCATCAATAGCAGAATCAACGCTGAAAAGCCTTTTATCGTTAATACCAATCTTGTCGAAGAAGACTTGCAGGAGCAATACGGAAACCGAATTCTTTCGCGTTTATTTTCCGCGTGTATAATGCAGTTTTATGGCAGAGATATCCGACAACAAAAAAGAATCCAGCAGAACAGAAGTCAGGAGGCAAGAACATGAACGAGATCTCTTTGCAGGAAATCAATCATCTCGCGAAGGAGGCTCCGGAGCTCTTTGTGATCGACGCAGAAGCCGCTTACGACAAGCAGCTCCGCGATCTCGCGGACGATATCTGCCGGCACGCAAAGGAGCGCCCGATCACGCTGATCTCAGGGCCGTCCGGCTCCGGCAAGACCACGACCGCCTGCCGCCTTGAGCAGATCCTCGACGCCTCCGGATTTGAGGCGCATACGCTTTCCATGGACAATTACTACGCCGACGGCACGCGCAATGCCGACATCGTCGATCAGTTCGGAAAGCCCGATTACGAATCCCCGCTGCGGCTGGATACCGACCTGCTGAACACGCAGCTCGAGCAGCTTGCCCGCGGTGAGGAGGTCGAGCTGCCGCGCTTCGATTTCGCCGCGCAGAAGCAGCTCAAATCCGGCAGAACGCTCCGCAGAAAGCGCAATGAGCTCATCATCATGGAGGGCATTCACGCGCTGAACCCGGATGTCACCGGCGATACGTACAGCATTGCAAACCGCATTTATCTCAGCGTCCGCACGCGCATCACGGTCGGTGAGAACCGGCTGCATCCCTCGCTGATCCGCTTTGCGCGCCGCCTGATCCGCGACAGCCGCACCCGCGGCCGCTCACCGCAGGAATCCTGCGAGATGCTCAGCAGCATTTCCAGAGGCGAAAACCTGTACATCATGCCGTATAAGCACCTTGCGGACTACGA
>JAFYBM010000115.1 GCA_017540225.1 Oscillospiraceae bacterium
CAAGGTTCTGGTTTGTCACCGCCCAGATGACAGGCGGCGCTTCTTCCTCGCATTGTGAGAAGTCGTACATCTCGATCGTCTTGCCGTGTTCATCGAAAAACTTGATCGCATCGCTGCCGGGCGTAACGGTAAAGCCGGCTTTTTCCCACTGTGCGGCAGTTGCGATGAATGTTGCATCGGGCTTCTGCGTGAAAAACTCCAACGCGACCGAAGCCGGATGCTTGAATACTCTGCCCTGAAACCGGAGAAATTCGGTCAGGACTGCGGCGTTTTCAGCCATTTGCCGCAGCTGTTTCGCCCCGGCATCGCTGTACCCGCCAAGCGGGGTGAGGTGATTGGTCTTAGGCATTTGCCTCTCTCCTTTCATAGTTTAACACTTTAATGTGTGTAAGTCAAGACTTTTTGCTGGAAATCCCGCGTTTTTCAAAAAGTTCGTTGCATTGCACAAAGAATCACTGCTCAGATTGTGCATTATGCAATATATGGCGGAGCTCGTCCGCTCTCAGTCAGCGGCAGCAGATACAGGATGCTGAATGTGATAACCGATGCAAGCAGCATCGTCACAAAGAAAATGATTATATGTTTGGTATGCTTATCCATAGGAAGCTCCTTTCAGCTACAGGTTTGAAAAAGAAAAGCCGCCCTGCACTTAACCGCCTCGCTTCGATATGATCTGTTGAAAACAATTTGTACGCGCGGTATAGAAATCATTGCCAGAACGGATATACAATGATCTTTCTTTTTCAATCCGTAAATAGACTTGGGTACTGAATATAGAGATGCATCTCAGGGACTACCCCACATAGCAGAACGCACCTCCGGACAGATGCGACAAAGCGCTGCGGGATGAAACATGATAATTTCTGCTGACTTCGGTGCGCTTCGCATCTTCGGCATCCGTGCGCGGATATGCCCGACCGCAAACTGCACGATTGAATAATGATTGTCCACATAGACGCGGCGGTTCTCCCGTGATCTGCGCTGCATTCGGACGATCAGACCGAGCCCAGCAAGCTCCCTAACTGTCTGCACCACTGTTTCCCGCTTCATTCCGATCTGGGCAGCAATGTCATTATAGCTGTTCCAGCAATCCTGCAAAACTGTGCTGAATGACTTGCAGAGGAACAAATACACGAGCATCTGACGAGGGATAAGCATTCCAAAGATATGACGGTCAACCGTGAAAAAGCCGGAATCCGTCTGCTGCTTTGTAACCGCATAGCAGTATGTCCCGTGATGCCCGTTGGCTTTCTTGTTGCGTTCCAGATAATCGACCAGCCCCTTTTCACAGAGCCGGTCGATTGTTTTTGCGATTGTCACGGGGGACTTGATGCGGCAGTTTGCGGCGATTGTTCGCTGCTTTACCGAGACAACCGCCGCACCTTGCAGTGTAGAACCGGAAGCAGGGAGGCTGCACAGATAAGCGTATACGCTCAGTTCCTGCGCATTCAGTTCGCATTTGAAAATGTCGTTGCTTAACCGGAACAAACTCATGTACAGCCCTCCTCCCCAAACTACTAATAATCAATCCGACTTTTCCGAATAATCCTCAAAAATCTGATCGAGCTTATCTGAAGTTGAAAACTGAATCTCCTCAAATTTCTTTACAACGGCTTTCAGATCGTTGTAATTCATCTTATTTCCGAGTTTTTTCTCTGTCACCTGGATGATGTCATCCATCATCCGGTACATCAGTAAATCCACCTGACTTTGCAGTTCTGCTTTATTATTCATGTAATTCCTCCTTATTCAGTATCTTCTGACGATACACAGACTTTTTTCTGCTCATAAGCGTCCTGAGCCTCAGCAGCAATTGCAGCCTGACTAGCAGCACTCTGCACAGCTAACGCCATCTGTTCCACACTCAGTGCTTCCACAGCATCGCCTACCAAAGCCAATAATTCAAGTGCTCGGTTTATCTGCTCTGTTTCGACGGTTGCACCTTTATCATGGATTTCGCTGAGTTTCTGCATAATCTCCTGCGATTGCAGCCGCGTGCATATAGTTTCAAGCTGCCGGATTGCCTCCTGATCTTCCTGATTATCCAGCTCAAGCTGCGTTATTTTTTCCTTGCGTTTCCGGATCGCGGTTTCCTTACGCTGAATCGCAAGCCTTGCGGAACGCATAGTGTATTTCTGGGCATCTTCACCCGCGGCTCCGGTTTCCTGCCGCGCTTCTTCCACCAGTTCAGCTTTCTTCTTTTCTGCTTCATTCATATAAACCGCCTTTCTGCGAAAGGCACCCATGAGGTTATGAAAAAAGGCCTTTCGCTGGATTGAAAAATGTGATATACTGTAGTTGAGGAGTACGGTCAACTACAGAAACCGTGGAGGCAAGTGGTGGGGCTGTATAGCGGCAACCCCGCATTCATATATGGTTCGGTTCTCCGTTAAGGCATCAATGAATGGCGCAAACCAACAGCCCGTAAACTTATCTCTTTCAAATCGGCTCGATTTTGCCGGAGAACCAGTCAATGCCGTATTCCTCAATTATGATTGAGGAGGAATGACCATGCCGTTTAAGATTTTTCGAAAGAACTGCTGTGGACTGGATGTTCACAAGACATGGATTTATGCCTGCATTGGAATCACTGACACAAACGGACGTACAGAATACAAACAGGCTCGCTTTTCCTCATTTTCCAAAGGTTTGCAGGAATTAGCTGACTGGCTTGCAAAGTATTCCTGTACAGAGGTCTGCATGGAGTCGTCCGGTAAATATTGGATACCTGTCTTCAATGTGTTGGAAGAATCCTGCTGCGTGGTTCTGGCACATCCGAAATACACTAAACCTCAGAAAGGTAACAAGACCGACAGAAAGGATGCAAAGTGGATTTGTGATCTGTTTATGTGTGACATGATCAAGCCCAGCTTTATTCCCTCGCCTGAAATCCGTCATTTGCGTGATCTTCTTCGTTTTCGGACGAAGATGACAAATCAGATCACCGGTATGAAAAACCGCGCATTGAATTGCCTTACTGTATCCAATCTTAAACTGGATGATGTGTTTACAGACGTTTTCGGTAAATCCTCACGTTCCATTATTCAGCAAATTTTGGAACATCCCGGCGAGACATTTGATGTTGCTCCTTATGTAAACTACCGCTGTAAGCATCCTATCGAAGAGATTCAAGCTGCTGTAGACGGCTCGATCAGTCCTGAGCAAGCGGCAAAGCTTAAAATATGCCTTTCTTTTATTGACGAGCAGCAAAAGCGTATCGCTGAACTTGATACTGAGATCTTTCGTCTGGCAGAACCGCATGCTGCTATACTTGATTATATCCGGACTATCCCAGGATTCTCAAAGGATCCGCTTACCGCAATCCGATTATTATCTGAAATCGGACCGGATATGTCTGTTTTCAGAACTTCCAAGCATCTTGTCTCATGGGCAGGATGTTGTCCCAGGAATGACCAGAGTGCGCAGAAAGTGAAGTCCACACGTATCTCCCGTGCCGGTTCGTATCTGAAGCCTCTGCTTGTTCAGATTGCAAATGCACTGCTCAAATCCAAAGAACATCCTGAATTCAAAGAACGATACCGCAGAATCAAGGCTCGCCGCGGGCACAAAAAAGCAATCATTGCTGTGTGTCGTATGCTCCTGACCGCTATCTGGAACATTCTTTCAAAACTGGAGCCTTATTCTGACAAGGGTTATCTTGCCGATAAGCTTACAGAGCATTCTGTAGTAATCTCAAAATCGGAGGGTTTGGCTCTGCTTCGAAAGCGTGGATATATCTTCCGTGACGAAATTGCTGATACCTGTAGTTGATCTTTCTTATTTTATATTGTTTTTAGCTGTCTTTCGGACGGCTTGGTTTTCTGCGCCCCTTAAAACTTTGGGCTAATCACTAATCGTTTTCAAACTTCGTTTTCCTCCACAATCGTTTTTGCCAGCAAATCCGAGATTTTCTCCGGATATGCAAGACTTCCCTGATCGTCACCGAACACGCCGTTTTTCCCGAACATGAAAGAGCCGGTATAGATCTCTTTCGGGTTCACGGGGTTGACGGTGTTTTTATTCAGCACGGTCAAAATGTTCTCCTGGTAATAGGCATACGCCGGAGCAAGCCGCACTGTTTCATCAAACAATGACTTGGATTTCTGCCCGATCACTTTGAAATCTGAATGAGATACGGAATTGGTAATCAGGTGTCCGTGCTTTCCGCTGCCGTCCGCCGCAATCATGCCGCCGACTATTCCCGCCTTGATGCACTCGACACGCTCTGCGTCCTTGAATTCACCGCAGGAGAAATCCAGCTCATTGCAGTAACAGTTTGAGATCACCGCGCCCTCTGCATCGGTTGTACCCTCTGCGGCAATGCCGCCCGCAGCGGTTTCTGTTTTCAGAATGATATTCCGCGCAAGGCATCCCTGGATGCTGCCGCCGTAGCTGTTCGGCAGCTCGCGTCCTTTTGCGTCGTATGCACGCGCACCAGCCGCAGAGCCGACCACACCGCCTGCATTGAAAATAGTGCCCTGTGCGGAATAATAAAAGACTGCGGAATCTGTAACAGCCGCAGGCTTACCGGAGATACCGCCGCAATAGAGATAATAGTCCGGCAGTTTCGCGAAGATGCCGAAATCCGTGACATAGCAGCCGTCAATCTGACCGCCGATTCTCGTGATGGCACCGATGCAATGCTCCGCGTGTTTGGTCGGCTCGACCGGTTCTTCCTTCGGCTCGATGATGTTTCCGTCCTCGTCATACTCAATCACATCCGGCGGCACAACTTCCATTGTTGTGATCGCGGGCTGTTCTTCCTCAGCTTCCGGTTCCGGCAGCTTTACCGTAATAGACGAATGAGACACAGAACAATGCTCGATTATCGTTTCACCGGTCTCATATACTTTCTCATCCTCCGCGAGATAATGGTAGTTATATGCCGTGCAGACCAGGAAAGCATAATCCTTGTAAGTTTCCGTTACGATCGATGAGTTGCGGATATTCACATTCTTTATGACCGCTCCAGAGACCGTTTCAAACAGCGGTGCATTGAGGTTTTCAATCAGGAAACCTCCGCCGTCATATTCAAAATGTTCGGAATCCGGATCAGCTTTCAGTTCATTGACCGTGCGGATCGGTGTATGCGATGCCCAGATCGGAAAGGAAATGTCTGCTGTTTGCCGGAAATAACCTCGTGCTTTTTCCTCGCTCATCAGTTCCAGCTGATCGAAATAGTCGATGCGGTACGGATCGTCGCGTGTGCCGCTGCCGCCGCCATATTTCACCAGAACACGATACAGCTTGGTATCACCGGTGAAGTCATATGCCTGCCCGCCGTAATATTCGATCTTCTTGCCGTTCGGGTCGCTTGTGAACCCCCACGAGTATCCGGGTACATGGGTAAAAAAGTCGGTCTTGTCAAATTCCGGCAGCAGAATATTGGCTTTGCCCTTTCTGACTGCGCCTTTCAGCTGCAAGTCCTCGACCGGCACAGCGGAATAGCTGCGGTCAATCGTCACAGTGATCTGTTCGGCATTGTCTGCGACCTCATCCTGCTTCGGAATAATGAGCCCGTCCTCCGCGACATTTTCGGATTCAAACGAAGTATCAGGCAATGCAGTACCTCGCCCGAAATTCTTGCCGACCGCAAATGCAGCCATAGAAAACATCATCACACCGCCCGCAGCAGCAAGGAACAAAACCGGCGATTTCTTCCGCTTCCGGACGATCTCACCGGTCTTTCTATCCCGCTTTTCATTCCGGTCAATCTGCATTTCACCGCTGCTGACGATCTCTGCCGCACCGCTTTCGATCAGCCTTTCAAAACGCTCATTCTCCAGATTTGCCGTGATCTCGGTTTCCGTGCGGTATACGGAATACTCCGCAACCATCACCTTGCTGCGGATGCCCTGCGTAAACAGGCGGTACTCCCGCGATTCGACCACCGCTGCCTTTGACAGTTCCGGCACTTCACCGTCTGCGGCATTGAGAATCAGGAACAGCGTGGTTTCCTGATTTTTGCCGGCCTCCAGCCGCACCTTACAAAAATACTTCAATTCAATTCCTCCTTTGCACGGCGCTTCTCCCGCAGCATCATCACCGCGCACAACCCGCCGCCTGCGCCCAGCACAACCAGATCAACCGGATAGAACCGCCAGCCTTCAACGGTTTCGGACTGTAC
>JAFYBM010000116.1 GCA_017540225.1 Oscillospiraceae bacterium
AGTTATCTGCTTGTCTTTTTGCCGTGATACTGCGTTAGAAATCCTTGCCTTGCGTCAGCAAGGCGGCGGCTTTCTGCCTTGTCTCACGACAAAAATCCTGCGCATCTATTCTTCAAGATTTAATTGGAACATCAATAACAACAGGCAACGAACTTGTAAAAAATGAAATTTCTGATTTTTCAAAGCAACTGGATATCCATGAACTGTATTCCTATATTTTTGAAGTCAGGGAAAGCACCGAATCAATTCTGCGGAAACTGCCTTATGAAATGCTGAAACAAAAAATATCGGCAGATCGCAGAGAAATGCTGCAAAAAATGAATGTGGTAAGCAGTGATGAAAATGCTGCGTGGCTGATTGACTATTGGTGCGGCAAAGATATTCGGGGCTTGATCCGGATGCCGTTTTCAAGACATTGGATCATGCATATAGAAGCAAGTTTGCGTATTGACAATAAAATACGCAAATGACAGCAAATCTGATCGATCTTTGCACCGGAATAAAAACCGATGCCCCTGCGTACTTGGCAATACGCAGGGGCAAAATATTTATAAAGGTATGGAGCAGTCTGTTCCGGCTTTTTCTGTTCAGAGCTCATACTGCCGCAGCTCGCAGTTTCCCATGAAGAAATTGGAAAATGCTTCGGTGGACATATCCTTGAAATAGGTCTCCGCGATGCGGCAGACACCGCCGTGACAGACGCACAGAACCGTCATGCCGGCGTACTGCTGCCGGATGTCGTCAATGCAGCTGTAAACGCGGTGCGCAAGCTGCAAAAGCGATTCGCCGCCGTCCTTCATCCGCACGCCAAATTCCCGCTTTGCTGCCTGAAAATCCGGTGTCGCATCCCGCGGCTGATCCTCATACGAACCGTAATCCCATTCGCGCAGGCGCTCGTCCGTCACGACCGGCACATGGATCTGCGCGGCGACGATCTCTGCGGTCCTTCGCGCGCGCATGAGCGGCGAGCAGACGATCAGGCTGATCTCCGGATGTCCGGCGCAGACCGCCGCGAGCGCTTCCGCCTGCCGGATGCCGTTTTCGGTCAGCGCACAGTCGGTCACGCCGCTGATGTGATCCGCGACGTTCATCGTCGTTTCGCCGTGGCGGGTGAAGTAAATGCGGGTTTTCTGCGGCTGCGCACTGTTCTGCATGCGGAATACCGCTGCCGGAAGATGCCCGTTTGTATCGCGGAACAGCTTCATCATCTCATTCGTGAGACTGTGCTGCTGCGGCTGCAGTTCGATCTCGTCCGGCTTGCACCAGCATGCCGATTTCAGTTCGTTGTCATCCATGCGGATCGTGTCGCCGCCGTCCGCTTCGCAGAAGAATCCCATGAGGATATCCTGTGCCATGCCCCACGGCTGCGACTTGTAATATCGGATGTTCCGGACGCGCACGCCGGTTTCTTCCATGACCTCGCGCGCGACCGTTTCTTCCAGCGTTTCGCCGATCTCGGTGAAGCCTGCGACAAGCGCATTGTGCGCGTATCCGCGGCGGTAGCGGGTAATGAGCAGGCGTCCGCGGTTGATGACGCCGACGATCACTGCCGGATTGATGCGCGGATAGATCTTGTGCCCGCAGCCTGTGCAGACAAGCGCGCGCTCGCCGGCATCGTGCTGCATTTCGCCGCGGCAGATGCCGCAGTACCGGTTGTCGTCGTACCACAAATGCAGATGATACGCGGTAAATGCGGCATAGAGATACTTGCCGGCGCACTGATCGCGCAGCTCCCGCATGGAATAATACTGAAAACCGTCCGGCACATGCTCCGGCTCGGTCAGGAAGAATGCCTCGTCATCGACCGAAAACAGGTAGACTGCTTTGCCGCTGCTGCTCTGATACCGCGGGAAATGCAGTTCGCCGTCTTTGACCGCGGCGAGCAGTCTGCCGTCCTGAAAGCACATGCAGATGCTCTCCGGCGCAGGCGAGGCGGGCTGCCAGCTGTTGATGAGCCGGCTGGGGAAAATATCCTGAATCATAACTGAACCTCAATTCTTTTGGAATACAGAACCAGTATAACACAATATGCTGATTTTTGCAAATCCGCGGGCGCGGCGGGGGAGTGGCTGTTCAGGGATTTATTATTACGCATCCGGCGCGCACCAGTATTAAAGTTTTGATCGAACTTTTTCAAAAGTTCGCGGAGTCCAGAGGCAGAGCCTCTGGTCGCCCGTCGCAACGGGCGAAACACCCCAGCTTTCTGTTTCGGGAAGAAAAGGGCTTGGGAAAAGCCCACCTTTCTGAAAGGGGCAGCTTTTCCCATTCAAAATAGCATCCGCGAAGCGGATTCCTCTTTTTTATGACTCCCTGTTTCGACCACTCCCCGGCGGGGAGCCCACGCTGGCAATTTCCTTCGGGAGCGGTTTTCGCGGACTGCCCCTGCATTCCAAGCACACGCCGCTAGACGCGGCTTCTGCTGTGTGAATGCTCCCCGCGCTTGCGCCCCGCATCCGAAACAGGAGCATGCATCCGGAACCGTGCAAATGCAGCCGCCGAAAGAAAAAGGACGCCCTTCAGTACGGTGCCGAGATATAGAAATTATTCGCCATAGTATTTCTGATGCAAAGTCAGAAGTGCTGTGCCGTTTCTATTGACTGTACGGCGATACCGTGCTATAATGATTACAAACACAAATCGAAATTCAGGTGAGCGATCATGAAGCAATTTGAGTATATCAAATGGTTTTGGAAACACAATAATGATGATCTTCCGAATCTTTTATTTTATGAAATAGATTTGGAAAGGGAGAGATACGCCGCAAGAATGATAGAGGTGTATGCAGATAAAAGCGTCATTCCTGTTATCGAAAAGGGATTTGATTTTATCACGGAAGCACCTGTTCCAACAATAGATGAGATCAATATAGAACCTGATTTTCATGCTGGGATGATTTCAAAGGAAGAATTTGAAAATGTGTATCAATCAGCAAAATATGCAGGAGATATCAGTTTTCCGAAGTAACATATTGATGCCCCAACTATCTCTTGAAGTTATCTGCTTGTCTTTTTGCCGTGATACTGCGTTAGAAATCCTTGCCTTG
>JAFYBM010000117.1 GCA_017540225.1 Oscillospiraceae bacterium
ATTACGAGTCACTCGCAATTACTTTCTTTGCGCTTTATAGTCTCGCCTCGACTTGCATCCTCCACTCCATTTCTGAAGCTCAGATGCGGAATCTTCAAGGGTTCCTCTTTGGTTGCATTGTTCAATTTTCAAGGTGCCGAGATGTACTTTTTGCTGCATCCTCTTGAGGGGCAACTTGTACATTATATCACAGAATCGAATTTTTGTCAAGTCCCTTTCGGAACTTTTTCGTTCTGTTTCGTCGCTCTCTCTCGGCGACTTGTTTATTTTAGCACATTTCCCGCAAAATGTCAAGACTTTCGCGTGTAAAAGTCAGGAAGAAATTTCCGCAGAGTTTTATGCAGATTGCCAATGCTGTTTTCTGCTGCTTTCACCCCTCCGCCGCCTGCTCCGGAATCTCCCCTAAAATCACCGTAAATACATTGATTCCGTTCTCGCTGCGTGCCGTGATGCTCCCGCCGTGCAGCTCCGCAATGCTCTTTGCAACGCAGAGTCCCAATCCGTAGCCGCCTGTTTCCCGTGCCCGCGACGGATCCACGCGGTAAAACCGCTCAAAGATCTTTTCCAGATCGTCCTGCGGGATCGGCTGACCGGAATTCGTCAGCACGATGCGCAGCTGCAATTTCCGGTCTCGGTTGACGATCATCCGGATATTCCCGCCCTCCGGCGTATACTTCACCGCATTGTCAAAGAGCGCGTCCGTCATTTTCAGGATCAGCCTGCGGTCGCCGCGGTAATGCAGATCCGGCGTCAGCTCGTAGTCGAACTGGATCCCCGCCTCAAATATATCGCTCTCGCGCTCCATGCACATTTCCTCCAGCAGATCGGAGATCTCCAGATCCTCCGCATCCGGATGGATCTCGTTTGCGTCGATCTTTGCAAGAAACAGCAGGTCTCCGACCAGTCCCGCCATGCGCTTTGTCTCGCCCTGAATGCTGCCGAGCCACTTCTCCTGACTTCCGATCGTCGCATCCGGATTCGACATCACCGCTTCCGTATTCGCGGCAATGACCGTCAGCGGCGTTTTCAGCTCATGCGTCGCATCCGAGACAAAATCGTTCTGCTTTTCCCATGCCGTTTCGATCGGGCGGCTCACCCATTTCGTCAGCAGCAGGCAGGCCGGTATCAGCAGCAGCGCGCCGATGAGGATGAATATAACAGAATTGCGCAGGAGCGTCTTTTTCAGGCTTGCCTCCTGTGAGCATTCCGCGATGACCGCCCATGCGCCGCCGCCCCGCAATATTGAGAGATAGCGGTATTCCATGCCGTCCAGTTCGAGCGTTCCCTCATTTTGTTCGCCCTTCATTTCAATGCCGGCGGCGAGCTTTTCCAGCGTTTCTTCGCTGAGATTCAGATGCGACTGCTCTGTCTCACTGATCTCGCCGTGTTCATTCAGGCGGAATGCGATCATGCCGCGTGTATCATCGTCGAGCGTGCGCGATTCCGCCGCACTGTGCAGTGCCGCCGCCGTCTTGTCCGCGGCCGACTGATACAGAAAGATGCTGATGCCCGCACTCAGCGCCGCAAGAAACAGCACGAGCAGAATCCAGCTGATAATAAAAAATCGCAGCCTTAATTTCCGGTGCACAGTCGCTCCCCCTAACTTTCGGTTATCTTTCACTCACCATATTTTTATATACTTCAAACTGATACGTGCCGTCCAGTGATGCAATGTCCCACGGTTCTTCTGTGTCAATGATATATGTATCCGCAGTCTCCCCCACAATGCGGCACCCGATCTCACCCGCACACGGGGGAACAGCATCATAGCTGCCGCATACGACAGGGAGCTTGTCAATAAAATGGTGCTGTACGCCGCGGCAGTCCGTCAGCGTAAATTCCGCAAATCCCGGCTGACCGGCATCTGTGATCCGCAATACATCGACCTTTACAATGTTCATTGTGATTTTCCTCTTTCGCAGCGGAACATTTTTCCCGCTTACAGCATATCATCAAAGGGAGAGCGGAACAGATTGCCGTGTGAGGTCAGAACGCCGGATTCCATAATGTCGATCAGTCCGTAGCCCGGCGGAAACTGGTCACGCGGCTGTGCGGCACTGCCCGGATTGAACAGATGCACGCCCTGCACTGTCCGGTCGATCCGCGCATGAAGATGCCCGAACAGAACCAGATCCGCATTTTCATCCTTTGCGCGGTCGATCAGATTCTGCTGGAAATCGCCGTGCATCAGCGTATGCCCGTGCAGCACGAGCGCACGGTGTCCGAACGGCAGCGCGACGGTTTCCTGAAGCGGGATGCTGCGGTCATAGTCACAGTTGCCTCGCACACGGATCAGGCGGTCTGCCCATTCCGGATGCTCTGCAAGCCAGCGTTCGGTATCG
>JAFYBM010000118.1 GCA_017540225.1 Oscillospiraceae bacterium
CGGCAATGTGCAGACGGACAGCAACGGAAACACCGTGTATGACAAGCATATGTGGAATATCGTGCAGATCGACGGCAATTCGTATCATGTCGATGTGACCTTTGATGATACGGCGCCCGATATGCTCGGCCATGTGCAGCATACATATCTGCTGCGAAGCGATGCGGCAATGCAGCAGGACGATGTCCATCATACAACGGCAGACTGGGGTTATTATCCGGCAGAAACACCGATTGCCTGCAATGCGGACACCTACGAAAATGCGTTTTTCCGTGATATGATTGATACCGCAGAACCGATGAGCGACGGCACATGGATCTATGCGAAATATGCGGATTATACCACGATAGCCCATGCATCCGGTGTCAAGTCAACGATTTGCCGCAGTGATTTGCAGGGCAACACCGCAGAGCTTTATACCGTCAGCGCATACTGGCTCCAGCCAAAGGGTTATATCTGGCCGATGAGCATGGTATCCTCGCAGGTGTACGGCGATCAGCTTTATTACCATACCGATGATGATATTTATGTGATGCCGGCGGACGGTTCCGGAACACCGCAGCTTCTTTATACGCTCAATCAGGAGCAGCGTGCAATTGGTCTGATTTACGGCTTGATGATCGACGAAAACGGTCTGCTGACCTATCAGGTGATGAAATCCGTACAGTTTGAAGATACAAGCTATCAGATGACGCAGGAGTTTTATACGATCCAGCTGGCACAAACCGCTCCGGCAGAAACGACGACCGAACCGGTCACGACAACGACAGCGCAGATTACATCTGCCGCAACAACAAAGGCTTCCGTCACAACGACAAAGGCTCCTGCCGCAACGACAAAGGCCCCTGACACAACGACAAAGGCCCCTGACACAACGACAACGGCTTCCGTCACAACGACAACGGCTTCCGTCACAACGACAAAGGCTCCTGCCGCAACAACAAAGGCTCCCGTCACAACGACGAAGGCGCCTGCCGCAACAACAAAGGCTCCCGTCACAACGACGAAGGCGCCTGTCACAACGACAAAGGCGCCTGCCGCAACAACTGCTGCGCGGACAGAAACTTCTCCGGCAGCGCCGGCAACAACATCCGCAAAGCCCGCTGCAACGACCGAAGCAACTGTCACAACAACAGCTGCATTGGCCGAGACGACAACCGTACCGGTTGTCACAACGACCGCACCTGTTACCACAGTGACAACGGCAGCACCGCTGACCGTGACGATGCGCGGTGACCTCACAGGCGATCAGATTGTTGATGTATCGGATGCAGTGCTGCTTGCACGGTTCATCATCGGTGATAAGGTGCTGGTATCCGATCAGGGCATTGCCAATGCTGACTGTAACGGTGACGGCAAGAATGACGCAAGCGATGTGATCTGGGTCATCCAGTTCATTGTCGGTCTTATCCAATAAACATTCCGGGCGAGAGGGAATGCATCACGGAGATTGTTCATTACGGGGAAATCTTCGTGAAAAACTGACGGGATCCCAAAACGGGATCCCGTCTTAATTTATTTCTGCTGCGGTGTTGACCGCTGAATCGGGGTACGGTCTGTTGAACGATAGAGGAACAGATCCTCCTGATTTGTCAGCTTGACACTGCCCGGATCAACATAAGCAGCCGCGGCATTCTGTGCAACGACTGATTTAAGCTGTCCCCAGAGAATACCGAATACGATGCCGCCGACAATCAGCGCGGCAATGATTGTAACTGGCCAGCTCTTGGAAAGCAGATACGCAATCACGCCCGTCACGATTGCAGCAACGGCAAAGAATACAGCCGCCTTGCCCTTGTCTGCCGGAAGATCGCCGACAAACTTACCGGACTGCCCGTTCATCGCAAAGGTGTATTTCTGTCCGTTCCATGAAGTATTGAGCAGCCATGCCGGATAGAGCGCATAGCGGGTCTGCCCCTCATGGAGCTGCACATTGTCATGCTCGACGTCAACAGAGCTGTAGCCCTGCACGGTCTTGCGGAATTCATCCTGCGTACTCTGACGGATACGCGCATTTGCGCGCTCAATGCTCTGCTGTGCATCCACATCGTATTTATCGGCCAGATAGCCCGAAAGAAAAGCTGTCTGGAACGGAACAGCCTGCTTATTATCATAAGGCTCCAGCGATTCCATCAAGGTATCATCCATCTTCTCGGAGCCGTCAACCGGCACATTCGAAAAAGAAAGACTTCCGCTCCGCACAACGCTGTAATGCTGCGTTTCGGTATAGCGGAAATTCTGATCGCTCCATGTGCGTGTTTTCTTCGCCTTATAGCGGATCTGCGCATCAACAGAAGCATCGAACAGCCAGACCGGAACATAAACGCCCTTGATCTCATCAATGTGATTCTGATCCTTAAACACCTTCGGCAGCAGCGGCTTGCCCTCCATATGCTTTTTCAGGGCAGCCTTTGCAGCCTCTTTATCCAGCTTGAACGGAATTATGACATCCGGCTTCAAATCGCCGCTGAACTGTCCTGTCATGATAACGGGATTGTCGCAGTATGGGCATTTGGATGCGGCGGTAGTCTCATCCGCCACGACCTCGCCGCCGCAGGACTGACATTTATAGACGCGCAGGCCGTCAGCTTCGCCCTGCTCCCACTGCTCACCGGCCTCGTCGCCCCAGTCCATATTGGATTCTCCGGCAGTTGCATTGAGCGATTCGTCATAGGATCTAAGCGTCTCAAGCTCAAATTCCGAGCCGCAGAAGGGACATTTCATTTGCTGCGATGCAGTGTCAAATTCAATTTTACCCGCGCAGCACGGACATTTGTATTCCAACAAATCAGCCATATTTTTTCCTCTCTGCATAAAACAGCCGGACAGACAGCGTCTGCCCGGCTGCATGATTTCATTTTACTGAAAATTACTGTGCATCATTCTCATCAAACACATCGCCGCATTCCGGGCAGAATTTCGGCGGATTTTTCGGGTCTTCCGGAACCCAGCCGCATTTGTCGCACTTATAAAGCGGTGCATCCGCAGGCTTCTTTGCGCCGCAGTTCTGGCAGAATTTGCCCTGATTAACGGTGCCGCAGGAGCAGGTCCAGCCTTCCGCCGGTGCCGGCTGAGCGGAACCGCAGTTCATGCAGAATTTACCGGTATTTGCCGTACCGCAGGAGCAGGTCCATGTGTTTGCGGCCGGTGCTGCCGGAGCGGGAGCTGCTGCCGGAGCCGGAGCTGCCTGCTGCTGCTGACCCATCGCAAAGAGCTGGGAAGCATTTACGCCTCCGCCCATACCCTGTGCCATGCCCATGCCCATGAAAGCATTGACTGCACCGCCGGTATTCTTTGCAGCATCCTGCATCGCCTGTGCCTGTGCGGTAACAAGTGTTGCAGCCGCCATATTCGGATTCCGGTTGATTGCAGCACGCTGTGCTTCCTTGATCATCTGCTCGTCTTCCTTGGAGATGGTCGCAGAATTGATCGTCACCTTATTCAGGGTGATACCGCGGGTTGCGAGCCAGTCCTCTTTGAGGGCGACATTCAGTGCATCCGTCAGATCCTTTGTACGGCCCGGCAGAGCGCTGTAACGGATGCCAAGCTCAGAGATCTGAGCAAAAGCCGGCTGAAGCGCATTCAGGAACTCGCTGCGCATCTGCTGATCGAGATCCTTGCCGATGTCAGAATTCAGGGAAAATTCCTCATGCACATTGCCTGCAACATTGGTATAGAACAGGATCGGGTCAGTGATCTGATACATATACTGGCCGTTGCAGCGGACAGAAACGTCGATGTCCAGACCGATATTGTTATCGACAACGCGGAACGGAACCGGATTCTGGGTGCCGAAGAGGTGTCCCATTGTCGGCTTGGTGTTGAAGTAGTACACTCTCTGATCCTTGCCGGTATCGCCGCCCTTTGCGAAACGTCTGCCGAAGGTCTTGAAGCTCTCAAGGATACCCTTGCCGAGGCTGCCGGAGAATACGCTCGGCTCGGAACCGATGTCGTACTTATATTCGCCCGGCTCAGCGCAGATTTCCATGATTCTGCCCTGCTCGACGATCATCATGCACTGACCGTCAGCGACCGCAACGATACTGCCGTTGGTGATGATGTTGTCATCGCCCTTGTTGTTGCCCTTGGTACGCTTATGTCCCTTCACCATCAGAACATCGCTCGGAAGCGACTCGCAGTAGAAGTATTCAAGCCACTGATCCTTCAGTGTGCTGCTTCCTGCCTGCAATGCAGCTGCAATCAATCTCATAGTAAATTGCTCCTTTCATCGGGCATTTCAGCCCGCTTTCCTTGATGCGCAGGCCGCGCATCATCGCTTATACTGGATGTTGAATATATAAGCTATTATCCATTATACCATATTTCAGCCGAGTTTGCAATGCGATATGGGTGAAAATCACCATTTTCAAGCATACAAATTTTTATCAACAGATTTGTGTAAGTTGCACTATCATTAGATCCGCAGGGCAGAAACCGGTACAGTGCGTCTCTGAAATCAGATCATTCAGGGCAGGAATTTGCCCGAAGCGAGGTAAAGCGCATACCAGTCATGATGCGAAAGAGAAACATCGCAGGCAGCACAGATTTCGCGGATATGCACAGGATTCATGGTTCCGATGATTGCCTGCATTTTTGCGGGGTGACGCAGAATCCATGCAATCGCAACCGCAGCCTTGGAGACATTTTCCCGCTCTGCCAGCTCTTGAAGCACGCGGTTCAGCTCCGGATAATCCGGATGATCAATGAACGTGCCGCCGAACATCCCGATTTGCAGCGGCGACCATGCCTGCACCGTCATATCATGCAGACGGCAGTAATCCAGTGCGCCGCCGTCGCGGTTGACGGAAAAATCGGTTGTCTTGTTGTTCATGTAAAGCGGCTGATCTATGAGCTGCGACTGTTCCAGCGAAAACTGCACCTGATTGATGACCAGCGGCTGCTTCACATATTTTTTCAGCAGTTCAATCTGCATCGGCATCAGATTGCTGACACCGAAAAAGCGCACTTTTCCGGCCTGTTCAAGCGAATCAAATGCCTCCGCGACCTCCTCCGGATCAAACAGCAGATCAGGACGGTGCAGCAAAAGCGTATCCAGATAATCCGTATGCAGTCTCCGCAGACTGTCCTCAACGCTGGAAAGGATATTTTCCTTTGTCCAGTCAAATTCCTGCCGCTCCGGACAGATGCCGCATTTGCTCTGAAGCACTACCTCATCCCGTTTGAGTCCGGTCAGCGGGAAGGCCTCGGCAAAGCGCTTCTCTGCCTCACCCTCATGCCCGTAGCAGGTTGCATGATCGAAGAAATTGATGCCGCAGTCGAATGCGCAGCGGATGACCTTTGCCGCATCGTCTCTGGAAAGTGCCGGCATTCTCATGCAGCCCTGAATCAGCGCGGAAACACGCTGCGGGCCGTAGACGATATTGATCGTTTTCATCCTTCTGCTCCTTTACTCTGCCCAGAAAACATAGTCTTTCTTGCGCGGACGCGCCGGAATAGGCTCGCAGGCGGCATAACCGAGAATGCAGTGCCCGATGCCCTCGTAATCTCCCTCAATGCCAAGCTCTTTCAGAAGTGCCTTTCCTTCCTCCGACTCAAATTCTTCCTTTGCACGGTGAATCCAGCAGCTCGCAACGCCGTAAGCGTGCGCGGCGTTCATCAGATTGCCCATAACAAGGCTGCCGTCATACAGAAAAGTCGGCCTTGATTTGTCCGCAAGCACAATCAGAACGGCCGGCGCGCCGTAAAACGGATCGCTTTCATTTCCGATGATCTTTGCATTCCATGCAGAAATGCGGTCGCGCAGCGCCCTGTTCGTCACTGCAATGATGACCGGCGACTGCCAGTTCATGCCGGTCGGTGCATAGGTGCCTGCCTCGATGATCTTTTCAATTGTCTCTCTCGGGACCGGTTTGTCCTGAAACTGTCGGATACTTCTTCGCGTTACCAGGTTTTCAATTGCTTCCATTGCGGTTCCTCCTGCTCATTTTTCGGTATCAGACGCCGCCCCTCAGACGACTGTCCCTTTCTATTATCACGGATACGCACGCATAAAGTCAAGTTAAATCTGCAACTTTGTAAATGCCTACAAAAATGAAACGGTATGTTTAGGCAGAATCACGAAGCAATCTGCCGGAAAGCAGAATGTCGTTTTTCTCCACTTTTTTGCGCTTTTGTGTGTTGACAGACTGTGCTGTATTTTATATAATAGTATTACAGGCGGACAGTCTGACACCCCTTCAGTCCGGATGCGCCGCCGAACAGTGAAAAAAGGAGCGATTTGCGTGAAAAGAACCGGAATTCCGGCATTGCTGACATCTGTCATGCTGCTGTTTTCATCCTGTCCGTATTCCGTTTCGGCAGGCGGAACCATGCGGGATATTTCAACACTGGAGCTTGTAAAGGATATGGGCATCGGCATCAATCTCGGAAATACACTGGAAGCCTGTTCAAACTGGGATCAGGAAGACTGGGTTGCCGCTATGTGCGGCGGGAATCCGACTCCGCAGAATTATGAAACAGCTTGGGGCAGCCCCGTCATTACAAAAGAAATCATCGAGGGCATCGCAAAGGAGGGCTTCGGCGTTCTGCGCATCCCTGTCGCATGGTCGAATATGATGGCACATGACGGCACTTATACGATCAATACCGATTATGATGCCCGTGTTCACGAAATCGTGGACTGGACGCTTGACAG
Organism: Oscillospiraceae bacterium; assembly: GCA_017540225.1. GTDB lineage: Bacteria > Bacillota > Clostridia > Oscillospirales > Ruminococcaceae > Firm-04. The sequence goes on from JAFYBM010000118.1 coordinate 6,656, forward strand.
CGGAATGTATGCAATCATCAATATCCACTGGGACGGCGGCTGGGTCAATAAGCTGCCGGAGAACAAGGATGAAACCAAAAAGCGTTTTACGCATATGTGGGAGCAGATCGCGGACAGCTTCAAGGATTACGGCGATTATCTGATGTTTGAGGCGCAGAATGAGGAATTCGGCTGGGAGAGCATCTGGAATCCGTGGAGCGGCACACAGGAACAAAAAGAGCGTTCCTATGCGCTCTGCAATGAAATGAATCAGGCCTTTGTCGATACGATCCGGAAATCCGGCGGCAACAACCCGAAGCGGCATTTGCTGATCTCCGGCTATAATACCGGCATTGACCGCACCTGCGATCCGCTTTTCAAAATGCCGGACGATCCTGCAAACCGCATGGCGATTTCGGTGCATTACTACTCCCCTGCCGGTTTTGCGATTCTTGAGGAAGACGCCGACTGGGGCAAAGCGACCCCGACATGGGGCAGCGATCAGGATTATGCATCGCTGCGCAATGAGATGCAGATGATGAAAACCAATTTCATGGATAAAGGCATACCGGTCATCATCGGCGAATACGGCTGTCCGACCAAGAACAAGGAGCCGGAATCCGTCCGCAGATTCCTGTATTCCGTCTGCGAGGAAGCATATAAATGCGGTCACTGCCCCGTGATGTGGTCAACACCCGGCGGGCATTACGACCGCGAAGCCTGCAAAATGGCAGATCAGGAATTGCAGAAAAAGCTCTATGAAATCGGCGGAAAGCCGTTTCAGCCGAACACACAGCCCGAGCAGCCCCAAAAAATTCAGGGTGATCTCAATGCAGACGGGAAATGCGACGGCGATGATCTTTCGCTGCTGAGCAGATTCCTGCTCTCTGTCGAAGAACAGATCAGCAAAGAAGCCGACCTGAACGGCGATCAGATCATCAATGCAGCCGATTTTTCCCGCTTAAAGCAAATACAGAAAAGCTGAAATATGATGAAATCCCCCTGCTCCCGAAGAAGCAGGGGGAACTTATGAACCCGCGGTTTGCGCAGCACACGACGCCGCTGTGTTTTTTTTCTTTTTTGCTTGACAATCAGAGAAGATTGTGATATAATATTTGTGTTGTCTGGGTGTGGCGCAGTTGGTAGCGCGCTACCTTGGGGTGGTAGAGGCCGCCCGTTCAAGTCGGGTCACTCAGACCATTGCGAGTACTGCTCGCAAACTGAAATAACTCCCATGCAGTTTTGCATGGGAGTTATTATTTTCTATTCAGTTTATTTGCGCCCGATTCTGTTTTTGACAGGATAAAACGCAAAGCGAAATTCCGGAGAATACGTTTTTATTGTCCCTCGTGGAAGAAATACGGAAGAATATCATAAACGTAATGCCGGACGTGTGCCCACCAGTGCTGTCTGCCCTGTGCCATCATGTAATAGTAATTGCCCTGCGACAGATCCGATGTGTAAATGAGCTGCTTGTCATATTTTTTCAGCTCGTTCATCAGCGGTGTCATGTTCGGCTGTGCCATATCATCAGAGCCGGTTGCCGCAAAGATGAAATATTCATTCGGCTGCAAACCGGAGTTGTCGATTGCATCTATAATCAATTTGGCCTGATCGCTGACTGAAAGACCGCCGACCTTGTATTCGCCGGAGAGCGGCATATAATAAGCGATAATATCCAGATCATGCATCAGCACGCCCCATGTGGAGATCGAACCCATCGAGAAGCCGCCGTATGCACGGTGAAAACGTGAGGCCTGAATATCCGCCAGATCAGTCGATGCGGCATAGGTCGAATATTTGCCCTCAATGTACGGGATGACCCGTTCGCGCAGCTCCTGCCAGAAATTCTCCGCACCGACCTGATTCCATGTCGGCGTTACGATAATCATCGGATCCATGTCGCCGTTTTCGATCATGTGGTCAAAGATATTCTGCATATGTGTATCCTTGTGGTAGAAGAGTGTTGTCTCATCCTCGCCGCCGCCGTGCATCAGATAAAGGATATTGTATTTCTGATTTTCATCATAATCGGCCGGCAGGTAAACATAGCAGGTATTGGTGCCCTTCGGACCCTCGTAATGCTCCTCGATGACCTTGCCGGGATGCGAGGACTGATCGAGATAATTGCCCGGAAATTCATGGAATTGCAGTGCTGCCTCATAATTATACGGTTCGACTGCCGGCTTGACAGGCTCCGGATAATCGGTTACCTGCACCGTCAGATAATTCTGATACCATTGCAGATCGGCTGCATCGACCGTGCCGCTCTGATCGACATCAGCGGCGCGCTGCACTGTTTTGCTCGGGAAGGTTTGGCCGCAGTAGGTTTTCGCAACGGTAAGGTCTGCCGCAGAAATCACACCGTCAAAATCCGCATCTCCGAGCGTGAATTTCACCGGCTTCGGCCCGTCGATTTTTGTGCCTTGTTCAGCACAGATGACATCATCTATGAAGAAAGATGCCGTGCCGGATTTGGTTTCAACATAGAGAATCGGGTTGCTTGCACCGGCGGGAATCGTATAGGAATCATTCGCAAGCTGAACGTAGAATCCGGCGATTGTTTCAACCTGTACGAGATGATCGTAAACAGCCTTGCCGTCTGCGTCCTCATAGACAAGAGACAGCATGAATTCCATTGTCTGCGGCCCTGAATCATAGCAGGCGCAAACACTGAAACTGTAGGTTTCGCCCGGTGTGCAAATACCCTTGAGGCTTTTTTCAGCGCCGTTCCATGAATCGGCGCGGCCTGTGACCGCAAGTGCGCTGCTGTCGGCATAGGGATGCTTCGTGTCGGTCTGTACCGAAGCAGAGCCGTGTCCCTTCCAGTCGCCGGCACCGGATTCAAAGCCGTCTCTGAAGATATAATCGTCAGCGGCGGCAGCGGGCATTGCTGAGACTGAGCCTAGAAGCACAGCAAGTGCTCCGGCAGCAGCAAAGCGTCGGATGTGTGTTCTTTTCATAAGAATCCCCCTGTTCGGATTAAAAAATGGAATAGGTTTTTGCTGTTTTTATACGCTCTGTCGAATTTGATGAGCTTTATACAAATTCATTATACTGTGCTGGATATAAGCTGTCAAATTATTTCTTGTGAAATGCTCATTATTTATTGCGAAAATCAAAAATAAAATGAAAAAAAGCACCGGTTAGCCTGTAACCGGTGCAATTTTTATCACGTTTCATCCCAGTATCCATTTTTGAGCCTGTCCATCGAATGCGGACTGACATACTGCGGGAATATGCCGGTTTTTTCAACAGTCAGACCATGCAGCATTCCGATATGTACCGACATATGCCGGAACTGCATCAAAATCAACTCCAGTCGTGTAAATTCGCATTTCGGCGGATACTCGTTGAGCTGTGAATCATCCAGCCTGTCAAGATAATCAAGCGTTTTCGCACGCACCTTTTCCAGCAAATCCAGCAGTTCAGCATCGCTCCAGATCCGGCTGATCGGAGCAAACGGATTATCTGAGCCAGCCTCATGCTCCGGCCGCTCGGTATAGACACTCGGATTAAAAAACCACTTATCCGCAGAGTGCAGCGTGTGGTATACAAAACGCCACGCAGGCACACCCTTGACAAGTGCATCTCTGTCATACGTTTTCAACGCAATGATCAAATTCACGAAATTGGCATCTGTCTGCCGGCGAATCATCTGACAAACCGAATTCATAAAACTCCTCCTGTGCTGTATAAACGAAAGCTCCCAAACAGAACGTCTGGGAGCAGGATGGGCCATCAGGGACTCGAACCCGGGACCGACCGGTTATGAGCCGGGAGCTCTAACCAACTGAGCTAATGGCCCTTTGATATAAGAAAACCCAGAGCAAAAGACTCTGGGTTTTGGTGCCGGCATCGATCTATCTTCCCGGGTCGTCTCCAACCAAGTATTTTCGACGCGAATGAGCTTAACTTCCGTGTTCGGAATGGGAACGGGTGGAACCTCATTGCCATTAA
>JAFYBM010000119.1 GCA_017540225.1 Oscillospiraceae bacterium
GGCAGCGGAGAAATGCATCTGAAAATGCAGTTTGCCGACAGCCGCCGCAGGCAGGAAGTGCAGCTTCACATGGTGCGCGGCGACGGAAAGCAGAAAAAAATTCTGCTGAACGGTGTACCGCTCAAGGGCGGCAGCCGGTTATTTTCGCAGTTTCAGTGTGTGATTTTTTCGCCGGATGACAGGGAACTGATCCGGTCCGGTCCGGAAAAACGCCGGAGCTTCATGGATCTGTGCGGTTCGCAGCTGACACCGGCGATGCTCGGCGTGCTGCGGCGCTTTGAACAGCTGACAGCACAGCGCAATGCGGTTCTGAAGCAGATCCAGCTCGGAAAAATGAGCAAACGCGAGCTTTCCGACTGGGATCAGCAGCTTGCCGCACACGGAAGTTTATTGACCTGCCTGCGTTTTGCATATGTAAAGCAGCTGGCAGCGGTCTGTGAAAAGCTCTACGGAACCGTCACGGACGGCAAAGAAAAGCTGTCTGTGAAATACCGCTCCAATCTGTTCCGGAATTCGGAGATTCCCGAAAAACCGACCCGTGAAATGCAGCAGTATTATTTTGAGCAGATCCAGAAATCCGCAGATGATGATATTCGTCTGGGCTTTACGGCAAAAGGTGCCGGCAGAGATGACTTCACCTGCAAAATCGGCGGATTGTCGGTGCGGGAATTCGGTTCGCAGGGGCAGCAGAAAAGTACCGCTCTGGTATTAAAGCTCGCGCAGGCATCTGTTTTTTATGAAAAAAAGGAAGAAACACCGGTGATTTTACTGGATGACGTCATGGGAGAGCTTGACGCCCAGCGACAGAAGCTGGTGTATGATATTGTCGGCGGGATGCAGATTTTCCTGACAACGCCGACACCCGAATCCGTCGGTTTTTCCGGCAGCGGAAAAACGTTTTATATGGAAAACGGCAATTTAACGGAAATAAACTGAACCGGAGTGCTTATGTATATTCATCTCGGAGAGAATATTTCAATCAATGATACAACGGTGATCGGTGTGTTTGATATGGAAAATACAACGATCGGTCCGGATACGAGAGCATATCTGAGCAGGCTTGAAAAAGAAGGCCGTGCTGTCAATGTGTCGGCGGAGATGCCGAAGAGCTTTGTGGTTTGCATGGAAAACGGCGAGGAGATTATATATATTTCCTCCATTTCTGTTTCAACATTGAGAAAGCGCGCATTGACGATGTTCTGACAGCAATGAATCAAAGCAGGTTTTATTGCCTGAAAATGAATTTTTTGAGAGGATGCAGAGAATGGATAATGAAGAAATGCTGACACAAACGCCGGTCACGGGCGAATACGATGAAAATCAGATTCAGGTGCTGGAGGGACTGGAAGCAGTCCGGAAGCGTCCGGGTATGTATATCGGCACGACCGGCTCCGGCGGTCTGCATCATCTGGTTTATGAAATTGTGGATAATTCCATTGATGAGGCGCTTGCCGGCTACTGCACAAAGATCAATGTGGAGATTCTTGACGGCGATGTGATCCGCGTAACCGATAACGGCCGCGGCATTCCGGTCGGAATGCACCCGAAGGAGAAAATCTCCGCTGCAACGGTTGTTTTCACGGTTCTGCACGCAGGCGGAAAATTCGGCGGCGGCGGATATAAGGTCGCGGGCGGTCTGCACGGTGTCGGTGCATCGGTCGTCAATGCGCTTTCGGAATGGCTGGAGCTGACTGTCTGGGACGGAAATCACAGCTATTTCCAGCGGTTTGAGCGCGGAAAATATGAGAAACAGCTCGAAAAAACCGGAGATACCGACCGTCACGGCACATCCGTCACCTTCAAGCCGGATGCGGAAATCTTTGAAGAAACGACAGTTTTCGATTATGAAGTCTTGCTCAAGCGGATGCGCGAGCAGGCATTTCTGAATGCCGGCCTGACAATTGAAATTGAGGACAAGCGTTTTCCGGATGAAAACAGACATGAGGTTCTCTGCTATGAGGGCGGTATCCGTCAGTTCATCGAGCATATCCACAAAACGCGCGGACTTGATCCGATTTCCGATCAGGTCATCTATTTCAACGGAAAAAAAGGTGACAATGCTGTTGAAATCGCCATGCAGTATAATAACAGCTATAACGAAGTCATCATGTCCTTTGCAAATAATGTTCATACGATTGACGGCGGTGTGCATGAGGTCGGTTTCCGCAATGCGCTGACGAAAACAATCAATGAATACGGAAAAAAATTCGGCCTGATGAAGGATGAAGCAAAGCTGGTCGGAGAGGATGTCCGCGAGGGACTGACCGCGATTATTTCCGTAAAACTGACAGACTGCCAGTTTGAGAGCCAGACAAAGGTCAAGCTCGGAAATCCGGAGATCCGGCCTTTTGTGGAACAGATTGTCTGTGAAAAGCTGATGGATTTCCTTGAGGAAAATCCGGCAGTTGCGGCAGCGATCTTTGCAAAATCGCAGGAAGCGCAGCGTGCCAGAGAGGCCGCGAAAAAAGCGCGTGAAACTGCAAGACGCAAATCCGCGATGGAATCCGCATCTCTGCCGGGAAAGCTGGCCGACTGTTCCGAACGTGATATTGAATTCACGGAAATCTATATTGTTGAGGGTGATTCCGCAGGCGGCTCTGCAAAAGAGGGCAGAGACAGACGCTATCAGGCAATTCTTCCGCTCTGGGGAAAAATGCTCAATGTTGAGCGTGTCCGGATCGACAAGGTTTACGGCAATGACAAATTGCAGCCTGTCGTCACGGCGCTCGGCACTTCGATCGGTGAGGATTTCGATATTTCCAAGCTGCGCTACGGCAAAGTTATCATCATGGCCGATGCCGATGTGGACGGATGCCATATCCGCACACTGCTGCTGACCTTCTTCTTCCGGTTTATGCGGCCGCTGATCGAAAACGGCAATGTCTATATCGCGCAGCCGCCGCTGTTCCGTGTTACAAAAGGAAAAACACATAAATACGCATTTCCGATGAAGAACGCGATCAGTTCATCGCGGAGCTGA
>JAFYBM010000120.1 GCA_017540225.1 Oscillospiraceae bacterium
AAGACAGAGATTGTTTTTATACATAAACCAAGCGTGCGGCGTGCCGACATAGCGGAACACCCACGGCTTATTGTCTTCATGGGTAAATTCGGATTTTCCTTCCGGATAGCGCTGCACAAAGCCGTATTCCGCGCAGTGTTTCAGGATCCATGCGTGATCGTCCTGATCGGTGAAATCCATGAACATTCCGTTCTGATAGAGTCCGAGTTCAAAGGAATAGCCGGATTCAAACTCACTGCATCCCGGAATCGCGTACAGATCGGAACTGCTTGCACCGGTGCGCTGCAAATCCGATTCATAAAGCTGCTTCTGCTGCTCCTTGGTGATATAGCCGTTTATCACCATCAGATCGGAAAGGCCCGTTTCCTCATAAAAATCCTTGGCCATGCGGTTCAGTTCCAGCATCGGGCCGTCAAGCAGATAGACCTCCATATCCCGCACGGCGAGAAATTCATTCCGCTGCTCAAAGACAGATACAATTCCTTCCGCAGCATCCTCAATGGGATAATCGCGGTTGACGAGCACAAGCGAGCCTTGATGGATCCTTGCCTCCGGAAACAAGACCTGCCCGTACTTGATGCCGTTCGGATCCTCAGAGCTTTCATCGGAGACTTCGGGAACCTCCAGCTCCGATTCGTTGACAACCGGATCGGCAATCAGCGGCTCCATGCCGTTGATAATCCGGCGAAAACCGTATGCGCCGCCGGCAGCGAGACAGATCGCAAGCACTGCCGCGATCACACCCTTCGGCGATTTGCGCAGTTCTTTTCCGGATGAGCGATATTGTGCCATAATCATTTTCGCGGTGCAGCTTTGCCGCATCCGCATACTCCTTTCTTTTTTGTTCCTGATCATACTTCTGTATCTTTTAATTGTATTATACCATAGGTTCCGATAAAATGGCTACCGTCTTCCGGATTTTCGTCAGTTTGATTATTTTTGCAGTAGTTTCAAGCCGTTCCTTTGTCATGTTCACCATACATTTTCATTATGCTGCATTCTGAAAGGCGGACAGAATCGGTGCAGCGGTCGGATTATTGCAGTATTGCAAAAAAACAAGGGAATAAGAATATGAATTTCGTCAATATTAACAGATGCATTTTTATTGTGTGTGTGATATAATAAAGATAAATAAATGCGGCTTGCCGCAATGAAAGGATGTATTACATATGGCAGAAAAGAAAAGTTTTCTCACGGAGTTTAAGGAGTTTGCGCTCAAGGGCAATGTCATGGATATGGCAGTCGGTGTCATCATCGGTGCTGCATTCGGCAATATTGTCACTGCACTGACAGACAGCTTCATCAACCCGCTGATTCAGGCTATTACCGGCGGTTCCGGCGAGGACGGTGTCAAGATCGGCGGTACATTCACGGTCAACGGTGCTGTGTTTGATTACGGCGCATTTATTTCCGCAATCATCAATTTCCTGATCATTGCGCTGATCCTGTTCTGCCTGATCAAGGCGGTCAACAAGGCAATGGAGATCGGCAAGAAGAAGGAAGAAGAAAAGCCGGCAGAGCCGCCGAAGGAAGAAGTCCTGCTGACCGAGATCCGCGATCAGCTCAAGGCGCTCAACGAGAAAAAATAAACAGGATACAATGCGGCTGCACCAAAACGGTGCAGCCGTCAGTGTTTCGGGAAATTCATTGAGAATAATAAACAGATAAGCGGTCAGGCATCATCGTGAATGCCTGACCGTTTCTGATGCTTGCAATGCTGTGTTTTATCCCTCATCGCAGCGGCTTTCTTTCCGGATGCCGAATACCATCCGCAGGAAGCCTGCAAGCAGCCGCGGACTGCGTACCACAACAATTTTCATGGCGTTTCCCTCCCGTTTCATAGTATTGCAGTATATGCGGGAGTTTACAGGATTGTGCGTGTGTCAGTCAGGGATGCGGACGGCAGCTGCCGTCCATGTCATCGGTTCATCGCGGTATTCCGCTGCCATCGGGTAAAGCCCCTGACCGACCGGTACCAGTGCCGTCAGCCGCAGACCGTTGTCCGCAAGCTCTTTTTCAATGGAACGCCGCGTCCAGAAAACATCGTAGATCGGATATTTTCCCCAGCCGTTCTTCTGCCGGTGCGGTATCTCAAAGCAAACATTCGGTACATCGAACAGCAGCACGCTGTTTTCTTTCAGCGCACCGCGCAGCTTTGCCCAGAGCTTTTTGCGGATGCTGTATTCATAGTGCCGCAGGAAACGGAAAATTGTGACTGCATCGTATTGCTCCGGAATATCATCGGAGAGCAGGTCGAGTGTCAGCACATTGACGGTATCGGCATCAAATTTTTCCCGCAGGATGTCCTGCATGGCAGGGGAGGCATCGCAGGCCGTGCAGCTTCCGAAGGGCAGCAGCTCCCGCAGGATGCGGCCTGTTCCGCTTGCAAGATCGAGCAATGCAGTATGCTTCCGGCCGCGCAGCAGATGCTCCAGCAGAACAGATACGCTCTGCCGTTCCATCAGATCAAAGCAGTTCTGCGGATACTCCGCAAACCGTGCTGTATCGTAGTTTTCAGCGACATCCTGCCGCTGATAGTATGCCCGCAGTGCCGCATAGCCGCGAATGAGATGCTGATTTTCGAGCTTGAGCTGGCGATCCCATTCATAGAGCGTGTGGACGCCGGACGGCACGGATTCTGAAATGCATTCCTCTGCAAACTGCACGAATTCCTTGCCGGAGAGCAGTTCACGCAGCTTCCGGCTGCGCCACGGCTCCGCAAAGGCCTGACGGTAATCCGGCAGACTGCGGAGTGCGGCGGACAGCGCATCTGCGGAAGCGTCCGATGCGGTCAGTCCGATGCCGCAGGCTTCAATCAGCTCGGAAATGCCTGCCTCCGGTGTCGCAACGGCCGGAATGCCGAGCAGCATTCCCTCAATGGCCGAGATCGAGCAGGCGTGATTATAGTTTTCGTCCGCATATGGGATCAGTACGCAGTCGATTTCATTATAAAACTGCTGCATATCGCATTTCCCTGTGCGGATTTCGCAGTTTTCAGCATTTTGGAGCATATCAGGCACCGGCACTGCTTCCGGATCACGCCAGAGCACGATAAACTGCATATCGGGATTCTGCCGGACAGTCTCGCACAGCGCAGGAATGCCGCGGGAATCCGACTGCTCCGGCTGCATCGGGGAGCTTGCAAAGCCGATTGTCAGATGCGATGCATCAAACGGGCGCGGACGGCGTGTGAAAAGCGGCCTTCTTGTGTCGATATACGGGTACATGACTGCCGGACGGCGGAAACCGTGCTGCTCCATAACATCCGCAGCGTGCCGTGAGGCGACACAGTAATGCTGCACGCCGTAATCGCAGAGATGCAGCAGCTCCTGCATTTTGCTGCCGCCGAGTGTCTGTGCGGGATTTTGTCCGCTGAGACGCAGGATCGAATTGCGCAGCAGCATACACTGATCGCCTGCCGTGAGAATGGCGGTTGTGCTTTCGCAGAAGATCAGCAGGGCCGGATCATTTTGCCGCATCCAGTCTGCGAGACCGTCATCCGCAACATAATAGACATCGCCGCTGACGGAGGCTTCGCTGCCTGCCGGCTCAATCGAAAGAATGCAGACCGGATAGCGGCTGTTTTCCCGCAGCAGGATATACAGATCCCAGACCTCATTGCGGATTGCCTCCATACCGGCACCGCTTCCGAACGCATTGCAGACCAGAACGACCGGTTTTGCGTTGCGCGGCGCCGTAAGCTGCGCGACGGAATCGGATAGAGCCGTCCGGTAATCGGCAGCGAGCGTATTGAGTGCGGCCTCCGTATCGGCTTCATTCTGCGCATTCTGCACAGCATGAAATGCCTCAAACAGGGATTCCGTACCGATGACCGGCAGCTTTGTCAGCGGCGGCTGACCGACACCGCTGCGGCTTTCCGGTGCCGCAATGCAGAGGCTGCGGTCAAGCTCCTCTGCGGCGCGGCGGAAATGCGCCTGCTGCTCGGCACTGACCTTTGCAAAGGCCTGCCGCTGCTCCTGCCGTGCAACACGCTGGAATGAGGTGATCTTATGCGAGGCTTCGGCGCGGAATTCGTCGATTTCCTTCTGCATTTCACTGATCCGAAGGTGCAGCGCAGTCAGATAATCCGCCGTGACTTCATTGTAGATATTCTGTGCGGTGCCGAACGGTTCTGTATACCAGCCGGTCAGTCTGCGGCCGAGGCGCTTGACAAATTTGAATTTTCCGTGCGGTGCGGCTGTCAGCGTAAATGTGACCTTTGCCGCGAGTACGGTTTGCAGTTTTTTTTCAAGTTCTTCCTGTGTCATTTTGTTCTCCTCTATCTATAGATGCGGATGCTGTGCCGGCAGTCAGGCCGCTCCATGAGTGTTCCATGCGGGCGATGCCTGTTTCGTCGATCGGGTCATAGACCGTGAACCGGACAGCCTGTGCGGCATAATCATATGCAAACATATCCATCCTTCGCAGTCCGACATCAATCCAGTAGGTACCGGCCGTCAGATTCATGGCTGTGAAGGTGCAGCAGACGGTGCCTTCCTCCTGAAAATGCAGCGGCTCGAGATGTTCGCGCTGCGTGTTGGTGCCGTAGCAGAGCGTGTTGTCAGCGCGATAGAGCGCAAGTCCGATCAGTGCATCCTCTGCGCGGGCGGGATCTGCGCGGTAGGTCATTTGCAGTGTGACGGTTTCGCCGGTGCGGAGCTTGTCGGTTTCCTCACCCTGTTTATTCAGCAGTACGATCTTTGTCCATTTTGCTGGAGAATCCTCCGGCGGTGATTCTGTCTTTTCCGCAGAGGCTGCGGCTGGCTGCATCGGGGTGCCGAGCTGCTGCCGTTTTCCCATTTCCTCCAGATAAGCCGGATGCACGGTATTCGGCGGGCCGTCCATGCGGATGCTGCCGCCGTCGATCCAGATTGTGCGGTCGCAGATGCGTTCAAGCTGCGCCATGTTGTGCGAGACAATGACAATGGTTGTTCCGGCGGCCTTGATCTCCATGAGCCGCTCAAAGCATTTTGCCTGAAATGCTGCATCTCCGACAGCCAGAATCTCGTCGATCAGCAGAATATCTGCGCCGACATGAATCGCAACGGAAAAAGCCAGCCGCATATACATTCCGGAGGAATAGGTGCGCACGGGGTCATCAATATAAGGCTCCATCTCCGAAAAAGCAATGATCTCCGCAAGGCGGCTGTCGATTTCTGCGTGTGTCAGCCCGAATATCGAGGCATTCGTGTAAATGTTTTCGCGGCCGGTCATATCCGGATGAAAACCGGCGCCCAGTTCGATCAGAGAGGAAACGCGCCCGCTGATCTTTACGGTGCCGCTGTCCGGATAGAGAATGCGGCTCATGAGCTTGAGCAGTGTGGATTTGCCGCTGCCGTTTTTGCCGATCAGTCCGACAGCTTCTCCCGCTCCGACTGCGCAGGAAATGTGATCGAGCACGGTGCGTGTCTGGTAGTGCCTGCGCGACGGTGAAAGCAGCTTGTCCTTCAGTGACTGTCCGCGGTCGGCATAGATGCGGAATGTTTTGCTGAGGTCGTCAATGCGGATTGCTTCCAAGCGGCAGATGCCCCCTTTCTCATGTGTGCGGCAGTGTATTCTCCACACGCAGACTCAGATCAAAATATTTTCCTTCCGGCAGCGAGAGAATATTGCCGTTTTTGACATTTTCGTAGTAAACAGCCTCGCCGTCAGTATCATAGAGCGTGATGTTGAAGGTTTCCGGAACAAGTGTCCGGAAGGTGAGTTTGCTTGCGCGCAGTTCGCTGTCCGCATTGCCCGCAACGGTATATGCATAGTTTTCCGGCATTCTTATGCAGAGTATCTGGTTCTTGTCCGAGAGCATTCTTGCGTCTGTCAGATAGTCGATCCGGCCGGAATTGTAGATTTTCAGGTAATCCTCAGTATAGTCCCTGCTGTTGTGGATGCCGGCGTTATCGGGCGCGTAAAGCTGCCATGTTCCTGTCAGATTCGGCAGGACAGCCGAGACAGCCTGATTAAAATTCCGGTAACGCAGCGAAAGCGTCATGAAATGCGGCTTCCAGACGGCATTGACAGCCGTTGCCGTGAGGCAGATGCCGAACACGGCTGCTGTCATGACACCGCGCAGCAATTTGCGGCGGCTGCCCTCCTGTGTCGAACGGTAAAGCCGCAGAGCTGCCGCAGTCAGAAAGACAACCAGTACAAGATAGCTGTAAAATGAAGGCAGATAGGCGCGTACCGCGCTGCTGCGCCATTCCAGATATTTTTTTGTGCAGGCGACAGCAAGGCAGGGCGCAAAGATGCCGCATCCGGAGATCCAGAGCAGATTGTGCAGGGCATCGTCTGTCAGCTTGATGCGCGGCAGTGTGATGCAGAACAGTGCGCTTGCTGCAATTGCGGTCAGCCAAGACAGCGGGTTCCGCAGTGTGCCGAGGAAATCCGTGAGTGTGATGGTAGTCTGTTGTGAAAGATAGCCGATCTCGGCAAGCGGGAAATTCCCGAATGAATACGCTGTGAGTGCCGAAAAGCTGAGAAACGGCTCGTGCAGATTCAGTGTGATGCCGCTGTAAACCGGAGGAAAGAGTGCCTGCCAGATGCAGTACAGGATACCGTAACCGCCGACGGCTGCAAGCTGCGGGAGCATCCTTCCGGCAGCGCGGCGCAGCTGGCTTGGAAGCGTCATGGGTTTCCGGCTGCGGCGCAGCATCGCCCAGAGCAGCATGATGAGCAGAACCGCCGCAAATGCTTCATAGATCATTACGGCCAGCAGCAGGAACAGGCAGCTTTTTGTTGTTTCCTGCTTGCTGCCGCGATGCAGTCTGTTTCCGAAATGATAGAGCGACAGGCAGGCAAATCCGAACGGAAGCTGATGACAGAGCGCATAGGCGACAAGCAGATTGTGCTGATCGGAAATGCACGCCCATGCAACCGCGAGGACGACAGCCAGATCGGCAAAGCGGCGGTCAATATGCGTTTTCAGCAGGAGCCGCAGTGTGAACAGATCAAAGAACAGTGCTGCAAACTGAATGAGCTTATAAAACCAGACTTTGTTTGCAAGAAACGGCAGTGTCAGCAGAATATGATTCCACAGATGTGAAATGCGCCCGTCTTTTGCCATGCGCACCGCATCCGACATGACGATCCCGCGCCGGATCAGAACATAATTCCGCAGATCGTCATGCACGGAGAAAATAATCGGATAAATCTGGATAAAAAGCCAGAGAATCGCACATCCGAAAGCAGCATAAGGAAGATACTTCCGGATTTTTTTTTGATTGATTTCCATTTACAACACCTCGGCAAAGCGTCTTTGCAGACGCCCGAAAATCAGACATCCCGCAGCCAGCACGGCCGTGCTCATGCCTGCTGCAAGCAGAAGCTGCATTGTGTCCGGCGCAGCCTGCTCATAAAGAATGCGGCGATAGGAGAGAATCAGCGGCGCCATCGGATTCAGCAGATACCATTTCCGCCAGCTTTCCGGCACAAATTCAATCCCGTAAACAACCGGTGAAAGATACATCCAAGCCATGCTGACAACGCCCATCATATGCTCAAAATCGCGGAAATAGACCGTCACGGCAGAGGAAATGAGATTCATGCCGAGCACCAGAACAAACTGAATCAGCATGACCGGAATCAGCCACGGCAGCACGGAGAGCTTCACACCGATGCCTGTGAACGCGATCACCGCAAAGATGATGATGAACGAAAACAGCATATTGCAGAAGCTGCTGATTGTATACGCAAGCGGCAGTACCTCACGCGGAAAATAGATTTTTTTGATCATGTTTTTCTGATCGAGGATCAGTCTTGCACCGGTTGTCAGCGAAGATGCAAAGAAGATCCACGGAACGAGCGCAACGAACAGATGCAGATAATAATAGGGGATGCCGCTGTTCAGGATGACCGAAAATACCAGCGTATAGACAAGCAGCTGAAGCAGGGGATTGAGGAATGTCCACAGAAAGCCCAGTACGCTGCCGCGGTAGCGTCCCTGCAAATCCTTCCGGACAAGGCTGGCGGTCATTTCGCGGTATTGCCATAGCTCTTGCAGTTTTGTTTTCATCGTTTTCCCTGTGCCTCCGCCGCGCTGCGATGCTCATTCAGCATATCTGTGACAGTCCGGATCAGCGGGATTTCCGGTGCCCAGCCGGTATCCTGCCGCAGCTTTGAAATATCCGCCGCGATCACCGGACCATCCACGGGACGCAGCCGTTTCTGGTCGGTCATGACCGTAAACGGTGCGCGGCAGCAGCTGCGTATCATTTCCAGAATCTCCGAAAGCGCCGTTGCTTTTCCGCTGCCGATATTATAGCATTGTCCGGCTTTTCCGTTTTGCAGCAGCAATGCATAGCCGCGCACAATATCGCGCACATCGGTGAAATCGCGTTTGGCGGAAAGATTCCCTGTCCGGATGACAGCTTCATGCAGACCGGCTTCGATCTCTGCGGCCTGACGGCAGAAATCCGCAACGGCAAAGACGGTTCGCTGCCCGGGACCGATATGATTGAATGCGCGCACGCAGATCACAGGCAGTCCGCAGGATTTGAAATAGACTGCGGCAAGCTGCTCTGCGGCGGCTTTGGTCGCTGCATAGATATTCTCCGGATGCAGCGGTGTTTCCTCAGAGACAGGAATCTGCTCCGGCCGCAGTGTGCCGTATTCCTCCGCAGAGCCTGTCAGCAGAATGCTGGGCATCTGCGGAAGATTTTTTGCAGCTTCCAGCAGATTCAGTGTGCCGATGATATTGATGTTTGCCGTGACCTGCGGCTGTTCCCATGCAACGGCAACGCTGCTTTGTGCAGCAAGATGCAGAATGCAGTCCGGCATCACGGCATTCAGCAGAGCGGCTGTTTCTG
>JAFYBM010000121.1 GCA_017540225.1 Oscillospiraceae bacterium
AAATCTTCTGACCGCGATCACGATTATCGTTTTCATTCTGATGTATCTCTTTGCGATCATCTTCCTGCAAAAAGGCTTCCTGAAGCCACAGACTTTATTCAATATCCTGAATAACAATGCGGCACTCATCATTCTTTCCTGCGGCATGAGCCTTGTCATGATTACAGGCGGCATTGATATTTCCGTCGGCGGTGTGACAGCACTTGTCAGTATGTGCTGCGCGGTTTATCTCGATTATCACGGCGGCTCTGTCCTCGGCGCAATTCTCATTGCGGTCGGGATCGGTCTGGCTTTCGGGCTTGTGCAGGGCTATCTGGTTGCCTACCTCGAAATACAGCCGTTTATCGTTACACTTGCCGGAATGTTTTTCGCGCGCGGTATGACGACAATCGTTCATACAAACCCGTTCAATGTGGAAAACGAGGGCTTTGTCAATCTCAAAGCAACGCGCATCATTATTCCGTTCCTCGGCTCCACAAACAGACACGGCGAATACACGGATGCTTATATTGAAATCGGCGTTGTCATCGCACTTATGCTTGTGGCACTGCTGTTCTGTGCGCTGAAATGGACAAAAACCGGCAGAAACTTCTATGCAGTCGGCGGAAACCGTCAGAGCGCACTGATGCTTGGCATCAATGTCCGCCGCACGACGTTTCTTTCACACCTGATCTGCGGCCTGCTTGCGGGCATCGGCGGCTTTGTGTACTTCATGCACATCGGCTCCGGTTCTCCCTCGCACGCATCGGGCGCAGAAATGAACGCAATCGCTTCCTCCATCATCGGCGGAACCATGCTGACCGGCGGTGTCGGCAATATCATCGGCACGCTGTTCGGCGTTCTGTCGCTCGCACTGATTCAGAATATCGTTTCGTCTGTCGGTCTCGATCAGGCATGGTGGACGGGTATCACCATTGCAGCAATGCTCTGTGTATTCCTTGTCCTCCAGAGTATTATCATCGCACGCCGCAGAAAGGCGAATCTTTCATCTGCTTCCGGAAAAAAGGGGTGATCGTATGAACATTGCGCAGGAGATTCAGGCCGGCAATACTTTTATCGGCATTGAATTCGGCTCGACACGCATCAAAGCAGTACTGACCGGCAGCGACCATACGCCGCTGGCAGCCGGTGTATGTGTCTGGGAAAATCAGCTAAAGGACGGCATCTGGACCTATTCGCTCGAAGCCGTCAGAAGCGGACTGCAAACCTGCTTTGCCGGACTCATGCAGGAAACGGCAGAGAAATACGGCGTTTCCCTGACACGCACTTCAGGAATCGGTATTTCCGCGATGATGCACGGCTATCTCGTATTTGATGCGCAGGATCAGCTGCTGGTTCCTTTCCGTACATGGCGCAATACCATCACGGAACAGGCCGCCGAAGCGCTGACAAACGAATTTCAGTTCAATATTCCGCAGCGCTGGAGTATCGCCCATCTCTATCAGGCGATTCTCAATCAGGAAGCGCATATCGGAAATATCGCCTTTCTGACAACCCTTGCAGGATATGTGCATTATCTTCTGACCGGAAAAAAGGTCATCGGTATCGGAGATGCATCGGGTATCTTTCCGATCGACCCGAAAACCGGCAGCTATGATGCCCGAATGTGCGAAAAATTTAACGCACTGACAAAAGGTACTGCGTTTGAAAAGAAGCTGACCGACATTCTGCCGGAGATCATTCCGGTCGGAGAATGTGCAGGAACACTGACCGAAGCCGGTGCAAAGCTGCTTGACCCGACCGGTACTTTTGAAGCAGGCATCCCCTGCTGCCCGCCGGAGGGCGATGCGCAGACCGGTATGGCGGCGACAAACAGCGTCACGCCGAAAACCGGAAATGTATCCGCAGGTACGTCGATCTTTGCGATGATCGTGCTGGAACAAAGCCTCAAAAATGTTCACCGTGAGATTGATATTGTCACGACGCCGTCCGGTGATCCGGTCGCAATGGTACACTGCAACAACTGCTCCTCCGATTTTGATGCATGGGTAGCAATGTTCGGCGGACTGCTGAAAGCAGCGGGCAGCGAAATGTCCAAAGGCGCACTCTATGATCTGCTTTATGATCTTGCGGCCGGCGGCGATGAAGACTGCGGCGGCGTGATTTCCTATAACTACTATGCAGGAGAACAGATCACTGGGCTTCAAACAGGAAAGCCGCTGCTTCTGCGTAATCCCGATTCTACCTTTACAATTCAGAATCTGCTGCGCAGTCTGGTGTATTCCTGCATGGCAACATTGAAAATCGGCATGGATATTCT
This sequence comes from Oscillospiraceae bacterium, assembly GCA_017540225.1. Taxonomy (GTDB): domain Bacteria; phylum Bacillota; class Clostridia; order Oscillospirales; family Ruminococcaceae; genus Firm-04. The sequence continues at coordinate 2,261 of JAFYBM010000121.1, forward strand.
GACGGAAACAGAGCAGGTCAGACTGGAACAGATCTATGCACACGGCGGACTCTTTAAGACGCCTGTCGCAACACAGCCGATTCTTGCAGCAATGCTCGGCACAGACGTCACGCTGATGGAATCCGCAGGCGAAGGCGGTGCATGGGGCATTGCGCTGCTCGCAGCCTATATGAAACGGCCGGATCGCAGCGAATCCCTTGCGGATTATCTCAGCAAACACGTTTTTGCCGGTAAATCCGGCAAGCGCGAAGCCCCGCAGCAGGCCTGCATGGATGGCCTGCAAAGCTATATGACAGCTTACCGAAACGGACTGGCCGCCGAACGTGCAGCCGCCGCAAACTGAAATATGTGGAGGACAAAAAATGAAATTCTGGTTTATTACTGGCTCACAGTTTCTTTACGGTGAGGAGACATTACGGCAGGTTGAAGCAGATTCCAAAGAAATCGTTGCTGGATTGAAGCTGCCGTTTCCGGTTGAATATAAGCTGACCGCAAAAATAAATGCGGAGATCACGCAGATCATCCGCGAAGCAAATTACGATGATGAATGTGCGGGCATCATTACCTTCTGCCACACATTCTCTCCCTCTAAAATGTGGATCAACGGTCTTTCTCTGCTGCAAAAGCCGTGGCTGCATTTCCATACGCAGTTCAATGAAACAATCCCGAATGAAGCTATTGACATGGACTATATGAATCTGCATCAGTCTGCACACGGCGACCGCGAGCATGGTTTCATCGGCGCAAGAATGCGGATGCCGCGCACGGTTGTCGCGGGTTACTGGAAAGACCCCGCCGTGCAGGCACAGATTGCTGACTGGCAGCGCGCTGCTGTCGGTGCACTGTTCAGCAAGAGCCTAAAGGTCGTTCGTTTCGGCGATAATATGCGTGAGGTCGCAGTCACCGAGGGCGATAAGGTTGAAGCACAGATCCGCATGGGCTGGCAGGTCAATACATGGGCTGTCGGTGATCTCGTGAAAGAGATCGAAAAGGTGACCGATGCGGAAATTGATGCGCTTGTGGAGGAATACAAGTCGCTTTACCGGATCGCAACGGATGATATGGAATCCGTGCGCTATCAGGCACGCGAGGAGATTGCAATTGAGCGGATTCTTGTCCGCGAGGGTGCTAAGGCTTATTCCAATACATTTGAAGATCTCTACGGCATGAAGCAGCTCCCGGGACTTGCTTCGCAGCATCTGATGTCCAAAGGCTACGGCTTCGGTGCAGAAGGCGACTGGAAAACAGCCGCCATGACTGCGATCGTCAAGGCCATGTATCCGGACGGCCAGACATCTTTTATGGAAGATTATACCTACGATTACAAGCATGAGCTGATCCTCGGCTCACATATGCTGGAAGTGTGCCCGTCAATCGCTGCGGATCAGCCGCGCATTGAGGTACACAAGCTCGGCATCGGCGGCAAAGATGCACCGGCAAGACTGGTCTTTGAGGGAAAAGCGGGTCAGGCAAAAGCGCTTTCCCTCATTGACGCTGGCGGCAGAATGCGCCTGATCGTGCAGGATGTCACCTGCGAAAAGCCGTTCCAGGATATGCCGAATCTTCCGGTTGCACGCACGATGTGGAAGCCGGCGCCCTCATTCCTTGAGGGACTGAAATGCTGGATCCTTGCGGGCGGTGCGCACCATACTGTCCTTTCCTACAACATCACGGATGATGTTGTGCGTGATTTTGCCCGCATCATGGGGCTTGAGCTGGTCTGCATCAATGCAGATACCACAGCAGTCTCACTGGAGCGTGATCTGCTGCTCGGCGATGTTATTTACGGACGCTGAAGTCCATAAACCCTCTCGAAATTACCCTTCCTTCATTTGCTGAAATGTGTTGGAGCCTTGCGGATGCAAGGCTCATTTTTTTGCATAATCGGCCAGAGATCGCCTCTGTTTTTCATACATATAGTACCTTTGCATATTTTTTCCGTTCTACCTATTGCGTTTTCTTTAATAATATGATATAATATACAGAATAGAAGTAAAAACAGATTGCATTGCTGCCTGATATGGAACGAACGGACAGATGCTCCGTGACCGCGGCAGTATGATTTCCGGGGGCGAATACATGATGTTGCTGGAAATTCTCAAAAAAGTGTCTGCTTTCCTGCTCGCGGCGGTAGTTTCGCTCGGTTCATCCGAGGACTACGGTACGACGAGCGGACGCAGTGCAAATGAGATCATCCAGGATATGATAACTTACTACGGCTGCTACGAGGATAAAGCGGCAGATAAAATCAATGATCTGAAACGGGAACTTTATGCTGAGGACAAACAGCAGGGAAAACTCTGGGATGAGATCATGGATTACTGGAAATATGCCAATTCGGAGCTGACAGTCAATACAGAACGGCTGCCGGATGATTTACCGAAGGACGATACCCTCTGCATCATTGTGCTTGGCTTCGAGCTGAATGCAGACGGTACGATGCAGAAAGAGCTTGTTGAACGGCTGAAGGTCGCCAAAACCTGCGCAAAGCAGTATCCGGATGCACCTGTCATCTGTACGGGCGGCGGCACGGCGGCTAACCGCCCGAATGTGACAGAAGCGGGACTGATGGGCGAATGGCTGCTCGAAAACGGCCTGAGCAAAAAACGGCTGATTATTGAGGACCGTTCGCTGACGACCGCCGAAAACGCCTGCAATACCTATAATATTCTGCTGGAAAAGTTTCCGAAGGTTGATTCCGTGGTGCTAATCAGCAGCAGCTATCATATCCCGTGGGGCACACTGATGTTTGAATCCGCGTTCATGAAATCCGCCTCTGAAAAAAACACACCGGAGATTCATGTGATCTCAAACTGTTCCTGTCCCGTTACAAACGATAAATATACGCTCGATAACAGGATATTATATGAAACAGGCGGCTTGCTGCAGCTCATCGGAAACGATGCGCTTGCAGATCAGTATTACTATAACTGGTACACCAAGCCAAAGCTGTAAAAAACGCAAAGGAGGAGTGATATATCTTGAATTCAGCAAAGAACATTCTCAGCCGTGCCGAGGAAATGCTCGGCGTTCCTGCGGCAGATGCAGAGGTTCATGCCCTGCATCAAGCAGTCGGAACAGCCGTGCTCAAAGAGATTCTTCCGCACTGGAATGCTTGCAGAAAGGCGCATCTCGAAAACCGCCGCGTCTGTTATTTCTCTATGGAATTTCTGATGGGAAGAGCCGTCTATAATAATCTCTACTGTCTCGGTCTGCTCGACGATATGGAGCAGGCGTTCAAAGAAGCCGGCGCATCGCTTTCCGCGTTTGAGGAAATTGAGGATGCAGCGCTCGGAAACGGCGGCCTCGGAAGACTGGCAGCCTGCTTCCTCGACAGTGCTGCTGCACTTTCCCTGCCGGTTGACGGCTACGGGATCCGTTACCGCTACGGGCTGTTCAAGCAGGGCTTCAAGGACGGCCGTCAGACCGAAACCGGCGATGACTGGCAGAAATTCGGGGATCCGTGGAGCGTGCGCAATGACAGCGAAGCAGTTGATGTTGTTTTCCGCGGGCAGACGGTTCGTGCCGTTCCTTATGATATGCCGGTAATCGGCTATGAGGAAAACGGCAGAATGCCCCATATCGGAACACTGCGGCTCTGGCAGGCGGAACCGGTCGAAGCGTTTGATTTCAAAGCCTTTAACGATCAGGATTATATCTCGGCTTCCAGAGAAACGATCAACGCAGAGGATATTTCCCGATGTCTCTATCCGAATGATGATACCCGCGCAGGCAAGGCGCTGCGCTTAAAGCAGCAGTATTTCTTCTGTGCCGCATCACTTGCCGACTGCATCCGCAAGCACAAGGCGCAGTTCGGTACACTGGATTCTCTGCCGGAGTATCTGGCCGTGCAGCTCAATGATACACATCCGGTAATTTCGATTCCGGAGCTGATCCGGCTGCTGGAAAAAGAAGGCTATTCCTTCACAGAGTCGCTTGCAATGGCAAAGCAGATCTTCTCCTATACGAACCATACGATCATGCAGGAGGCACTGGAAAAGTGGGACTGCGATCTGGTGGAGGAGCTGCTGCCGGAGATTTATGCGATCATGCTGCAAATTTCAGAGCAGTTTCTTGAGGAATTGTATGCTGCCGGCACCGCTGCCGATCAGATACAGGCAATGCGCATCATCAAGAACGGTCAGGTGCATATGGCGAATCTTGCAATGTATGCGGGAAGCTATGTCAACGGCGTTGCAGCGATCCATACGGAGCTGCTGAAAACGACCGTGCTGAAAGAATGGTATGCACTGTCACCAGAGAAATTTCAAAATAAAACCAACGGCATTACACAGCGCCGCTGGCTCGGTGTCTGCAATCCGGAGCTGACTGCGCTGTTCAGGGAGCTGAACGGCGGCTCTGAACATTTTCTCAAGGAGCTGGATGATCTCAAACAGCTCTCTGATTATGCAAATGATGCGGCTGTCATGGAAAAATTCATTGCAGTCAAGCAGCTAAAAAAGCAGCAGCTTGCAGATTATATCGAAAAAACAGAGGGTGTCAGGATTGACCCGACAACCTGCTTTGATATTCAGATCAAACGTCTGCACGAATATAAGCGGCAGCTGCTCAATGCGTTCTCGATTCTCTGGATTTATTTCGGCCTCAAGGACGGCTCGATCACTGATTTTACACCGACAACCTTCCTGTTCGGTGCAAAATCCGCACCGGGCTACCGCAGGGCAAAGGCCATTATCAAGTATATCAACGAAATTGCAGAACTCATTGACAATGACCCCGATGTCAAAGGGCTGATGCAGGTGCATTTCGTAACGAATTACAATGTTTCCTATGCGGAAAAGCTCGTATCTGCGTGCGATATTTCGGAACAGATCTCCACGGCCGGCACGGAGGCTTCCGGTACCGGAAATATGAAAATGATGCTCAACGGCGCCGTGACGCTCGGCACGCTCGACGGCGCAAACATTGAGATTGTTGAGGCAGCCGGCGAAGAAAACAATTATATCTTCGGCGCGACAGTCGAAGAACTGGAAAAGCTGGAAAACTATTGCAGCCGCGCGGTCATGTCAAAGGATCCGCGGATTGCAAGGGTTGTCAAAACGCTGATCGACGGCACTGTTTCCGACGGCGGAACCGGCGAATTTCGTGAGCTGTATTTTGCACTTCTAGACGGCGCGAGCTGGCATCAGCCGGATCATTACTATCTGCTGCTGGATCTGCCGGATTATGTAGAAACCAAACTGCGGGCGATTCAGGATTACCGCAATACCGGTGCATTTGCGGCAAAGCAGTGGCGCAATGCCTGCGCGGCGGGCAAATTCAGCTCCGACCGCACCATCCGTCAGTATGCGGAGGAATGCTGGCATATTCAGCCGGTCTCCCCTGCATCAATATAAAAAACTGGAGGTATTATCATGGAGAATTTTTTGAACCTGCCCTTTGTGAAAGCATTTTTGAGAATGCTCGCAAACTTCTCTGATTTCAAGGGAAGAACCAGCCGCAACGAATATTGGTGGGCCTTTCTCGGCAATTTCATTCTCAGCTTGATTGTCGGTGTGATTTGCGGATTGCTCGGTACATTCGGCACAATTCTTTCCTGGATCTTCTCAATCGCATTGCTCGTTCCGGGTCTTGCAATCAGCGTGCGCAGACTGCATGACACAAACAGAAGCGGCCTTTGGCTGCTGCTCTGCCTGACCGGTATCGGCAGCATCGTCATTCTGGTTTTCGAGATTCTCGAAGGCGATGAGGGCGACAACCAGTATGGCCCGAACCCCAAGTATTCTGAACAATAAAACAGAATCAGACAGCGGCGGCTTCATTTGTAATTCGCCGGAAAAATCAATAATGGGAAGGCTGCGTAACAAAACAGTTGCGCAGCCTTCGTGTTATATTTATATTCATTGGTTACCGAAAAAACGGCGAGTGCTGTTAATTCTGACAGCTACCCGATAGCGGCGGCAATTGCACGCGCCAGCTTGGATTTTTGCTGCGGAATCAGTGCATAATTCTGTTCAAGCATTCCCGCAAAAGCCTGAAATGCCGCTGTGTCGCCGGATTTCAGCTCAAGCTCCAGCTCCTCGAACGGCTGCATATGATCCGCTGCACCGAGTGAACCAATATCCACCGCAAATTCCGCCGTGAACGGAACCGGTGTCTGAAATCCAAGCAGATAGCAGTTGCGGACAAATTCCGTGCGGCCAAGCTCCCGGAACTCCTGCTGCGAGAGCAGCTTGCAGAGATCACGCGGCGCGCCTGCCTCCGGCAGCTTCAGCAAGCCTTCCGTGAGCGTCGCTGCCTCCGTCTCATATTCCTCGCGCAGAGCCTCTGCGCCCTCTTTTTTCAGTGTTCGCTTCATGCAGCAGACCGTGCGGTCATTTTCTCTGCGCAGTCGCAGTGCCGCACCGCTGCGGAACACAAGATTATCCGGCGTATCATAATAGATCGCAGACATATGCAGCATTTCATGCGAAATTCGGCCTTCCGATTCATGCAGAAAACCGGCCAGAGCAGGAAGTGTCTCCTGCGGAATCAGCCATTTATACTCCCGCTCCATATCATCCTTCACTTTTCTTTGCGTGATAGCTTGCAAAATCAAACTTCACAAGGCTGTTGACAAAAATCAGCAGATCATTTGCCTCAACAATCACCTTCTGCGCGGTCTCGGCATCAAGTGAAAGCAGAAAGTCGGCCGGATAACGCGATTCAATGTAATAATGGTTGATTTCACTGCACAGCGCAATATACTGCCGGAAATGCTCATCCTCATTCATAGCCTGTTTGCAGAGAAACGGCAGGTTATGACCGTCATAAAGACGGTGCCGCCGCCAGAGCAGATAACCCTTGATCGCTTTTTCAATGCACTGCTGAGAGTGAAACGCGACAATATTGAAGCAGCGTACATCATCAAGCAGCAGCTTGGCCGCACGCAGATCAATTGCTGCATAGTAGAGCCAGTCAAAATAGCGCTTACTGTCACCGTCACGGTAGCCTCTGCTCATACAGTACACCTCCCGTCTCACGGATCGACCATGCAAATGTACGCGGATCCTGCGAAAGCGTCTCCCATTCGCTCTCCTTGTAAAGCACAAGATCATAGGGATAATCACAGTCAACGGCAGTATAAAGGAAGCATTCCAGCTCAGAAATGCTCTTTGTATCATCAGAGACGATCACTGCGAGCTTAAAGCTGATGAGTTCGCCGGTCGCATGATTTGTTTTGTGGCTGATGAGATAGATTCTCAGAGGCTTGCCAAGCCTTGCAATCGCTTCAGCGGTTGCCTGAATCTCCGGATAGATCATCGAAATCAGTCCTCCTTCGGTATTTGCCCGTTCTGCGCGGAACATTATGCCTATAGTATACACCTTTTCAGTGAAAAAGTAAAGTGTTTTTTCAGGAATACCGCTCTGCACGGACATCAAACGGGAAAACTGTCATTCTGTCTGTTCTGCGCGGCATCAGCAGCCCCAGAAATGATACATTTCAAAGCCGATAATCACTGCGACTGCAATTGCATTTCCTGCGATATGCATTCCGCTCCGCAGAATACTGCCGCCGTTTCTCCTGCAAATGCGGACAACCGCCGTAAGCAGAGCCGCAGTGCAGATAGCAGCACAAAGCATTTGCAGAATACCAAACAGCACGCCTGCCGTTCTCACAACACCGAAATACATAAAACCGCTTACAACGATCAATGAAAGAAAAGAAACGATCTTCGCAAGCTGTCCGGCGCTAATGACCGCTTCACCGGAAAGCATCTGAGCTTTTCCGGCTTTTTTGACCCGCCGCTTGATGCACAGCAGATAAACGCTGATGAGAGCCGCAAGAATATATCCCGTAAACAATATCATTTTCGGTACATACATCCGTGCTTCGGTAAAGGAGCCGACTTCAATCTGGATGAATTTTCGGCCGTCATCCAGTGTCCCGAGACCGAGTATGGTTCCGTCCACGTCAGCCCGATAGGCACCGTCTCTGATCTCATGCAGCGTGCCCTCCTGATCCAAATTGACCGCAGAAAAATAGGTATGATAAAGCCAGATGCCATTCTGGAAAGAGCGGTTCGGAAGATAGTAGCCGCTGATCTGTTTCTGCCGGTGACTGCTGAGATCACCGACATCCGACAACGAGGCTTCCCCGAAAAGCTCCAGCGCATAATCCTCCCACTGCGGCGGCATTCCGCCGCGCTGATTGGTCAATGCCACAAAGCCGATTTTCGATTCGCGGTCAAACAGCATCTGGGCTGTGCAGCCAAGTGTTCCGCCGTCATGACCGAAAACCGGAACCGCAAAATCTATTTTCGCAAAGCCGTGATAAAAGCTCGGAATATCCGACTGCGCGACAAAACTGCTGGGAGAAAAAAGTATTTCCTGCGTTTCGGGACTGGCAAACAGCGGCGCACTGTCATCAACCAGACTCTGCGCATATTTAGCCAGATCACCGATCGTACCGACGGCAGAACCGCAGGGATACAGTTCAATATACCGGTCACAGGTTCCGAGCGCCCGCACACCGCTGATGATGCTGCCGACCTCATAGCAGCAGAGTGTCTCACGCTGCGCTTTGACCCATTCGTTATCGCTGTGATCCGGTGCAAAGGACGTATGCTCCATGCCGAGCGGTTCTAAGATATGGGCATGAACATAATCATAAAATTCCTCTCCGGTGATGCACTCAATGACATAGCCCGCAAGTGCGGCACCCCAGTTAGAATACGATGCAACCGTACCCGGCCGGAAAACCTGTTTCGGTTCCGTTGCCTGAAGTGCATCACGAAGCGAACGAACTTGTGCAGGTGTTTTCGCGGAAAAATCGTAAGTCGATTCACCCCAGCCGCCCTGATGATTCATCAGATGCTTCATTGTGATCGGGTCGTCATATTGCAGATTATGGAAGAACCCCTCCGGAAGATAACTGCGGATATCCGCATCCAGATCGAGCTTTCCCTGCTCCCAGAGCTGCATGGCACTGACCCATACGAATGTTTTGGAAATACTGCCCCAGTCATAAACGGTCTCCGCAGTGATCGGCGTTTTTGCTTTTACATCACTGTAGCCCTCCATAACCGTATATCTGGTCTGATCGCCCTCAAAAATAATCATGGAATACGATGCATAAAATGAACCGGATTCTGGCGATACGATTACGCCATCCACGGTCATATTGTTTTCTTCTGATGCATACTGATTCCCGTTTATATCAAGCCCCAGCCGTAAATTGATGCCTGTCGCAAGTGAATCCCATGTTTTGCCGGAAGGAAGACAGTCCGCCGTTTCGTCTGCCGAAGCGGGAATGCAGCACAGTGCTGTCATGCAGGCGGCAGCCAGCAGCGCCGCCGCTTTTGCAATGATTTGCTTCATTTGCTTTGCCTCCTTTCAGATGTCCTTCTGTTCAAATTCGAGATATGCGCAGACGTACTGATATGCCGCGGCACAGAATCCGACCGTCAGCAGGCAGACAAACAGCAAACTGCCGTTCAGTATCTCTGAAACAGTCGATAAGAAATGCATTGCCATACTGATGAACCTGCCGAGCACGGACGAAAACCGGCCGCCGAACAAAACGAAAAGCAGAAATGCCTCCAGCACGATCACAATACCGATCATCGAAAGCAGCTTCCGCAGCAGCGGAAATTTCTTCTGCTTTTTCATGCCGCTGCCGAATGAACGGAAATATCTGCGCAGCTTGCGTGCAAGCACGGCAGCCGAGATCAGAAATCCTGCACCGTTCAGAAGCAGATCGGTACGGAACAGCGCCGACGGATCCGGTTTTAACTCAACAGCGCTTGACAGATTGCGCAGCTCGCTCGCCAATACAGAGCCGGGCAGACCTCCGAAGTCTGTCACTGCCGCAATCAGCAGATACAACACCAGCAAACCCGTAAGAATGCCGGTCAGCAGCAGATACCGCGAGGCCGCGATCTCTTTTCTGGTAACAGGCAGAATGCCATACATTTTTTCTG
>JAFYBM010000011.1 GCA_017540225.1 Oscillospiraceae bacterium
AAATATCTGTATGAAGGGAGAAAAGAGCGGTATTTACGTACCGGACGGAAAAACGATAAATATTACCGGTGCTGTAACCGGTGCTGATGTAAGTGTTTATGCTGAAGCATCCGGTTTACTTACGAACGGACTCGGTAAGTATATAAGTGCTTCAACACTGAACCGATATCTGCCTGATATAAAATCAAATGGTACTATTTCAGTAAACAATGACGGAGAACTGATCATAGATGTTCCTGTTGTTACATCAACAACAGCTGTATCAGGTTCAGTAACTTCAACAACCGCTACAACATCCGCCATGGATAAGCCGGTTACCACTACCGCAAAGGCAACCACCACAACAGTCAAGGTGACTACGACCACCGTCATGGCTACAACAACCACCAAGGCCACTACTACAACCGCTAAGGTTACCACCACAACGGAAAAAGCTATCACCACAACAATAAAAGCTGCCACTACAACGGCCAAGGTTACTACCACAACTGCGAGAGCAACGACTACGGCAGCACCGGTTACCGCGACGACACCGACAGAAACGACTCCGGTCGTTACGACCTCTGCCGCCCTTGTTCCGCTGCGCGGCGATGTGACCGGCGACGGTAAGGTCAGTGTTGATGATGCGCAGCTGACGCTCAAGGCATATACCGAACGCATTGCCGGAAATGACATGAAGCTGACTGATGAACAGATCAAAGCAGCGGACGTTGACGGCAACGGCGAGATCAGCGTTGAGGATGCACAGTGGCTTCTGAAGTATTATACTGAAAAATACGTTGCCGGAAAAGATATCACATGGGATGATATCTTCGGTAAAAAAACGCAGGCATTGCCCCGATTGATCAAAAAGAGGATACCGTCTTTGAAGATGCGATAACATGATATTGAAATGCCCGGCGTTGGCCGGGCATTTCGCTTTTTATAGTCATCTATGGTCAATGATTTGGCATCGTTCATTTTTCCGATATTTGAAAAGAAACTCCGTATTCGGAAAAGTGAGCGATTCGAAAGCTCTCTAGCACGATACAAAAGCATCATAAAAGCGTATGTTTCATGGCGCTTCTTTGTGGCGCGTGCGGTTCCGCGTACAGTTATTTTTTGATTTTTACGACAGTATACACGGATATCAATCCGGTTCGCTGCCCGGTTTTGCAGGTATACACAGACTGTTACTGCGCATTTAACTTTGCAGTGATTTTCACAGAATCCTCGGTCTTTTTTTCCTCAAAGGATCCGATCCGGATATCCGGTGAATAGGTGCCGGGTTTTGTGAGTGTATTGACTTCCTTGCAGGTAAGCGTCGGACTCAGTACCAGTGTAATTTCATATTGCTTTGTCAGCAGCTCGCTGTACTTGAAATGCAATGTTCCGATAACATTCCCGGAAAAGCCGCCGGAAACAGAACGCTGGCTCATAACCTCCCATCTTGTAAAGTTATCAGGCGCATCTTCATAGATTTTGCCGTCCCACGACAAGTAATTGCTTGTTCCCTCGAACTGTGCCGGTGAACATTCCGTGATGATACCGTCCCAGTTTGTCGGATCAATCCCGTCATCATCGCTGTTCTGCGCCTTGCCTTTGACTGTAAATCCGGTGATGCTGCCTCCCTTTGTGACACCGCCGCTGCTCATTGTAAACGGATTGGTCGGACTGCCTGAACCGGCCTCCCATGTATGGTCGTCTATTCTCCAAAGGAACTCACCCTTCTGATTGAGCGTGAAATGCGCATTCACACTGGAAACGCCGAAATTGCCGTAGGTGAGCTGCACCTTGACATCCGTATCAATCACCGGAAATGCCGCTTCGCCGAGCGTCTGTTCAAACGGTTTGCAAGCCGCCGTCCGGACTGCGCTGCGCTGCTGACCGGCACGGTCCGTTCCAGCATCAATCAGTTCACAGACCGTGACCTTCACGCTGTTCTTTTGATTCGGACTGAGCATCAGGCTGCCGAGCGGAATCTTCGTCTCCTCCTGCCACTTGTCATAGCCGATTGTCTGCGTATAGGTTTCTTTGCCGTTGACATTGAAAACCAGCAGGAAACGGTCGGTCAGACCGGCAGTGCCCTCTGTACTCGGCTGGCTTTTCAGCTTCACCGTTACGATCTCGGCTTCCTCGTCGATCGTCACATCCGGCGTATCCGGCGACGGGATATAATGGATCATATAGCCGGATTTTCCGCCTTCGCTGAAGCCCTGCAGTTCACGGTAATACATCACGGATTTCTGCGAACTGACGACCGTGCCCTTTCTGGATTCCGTTCCGCTGTATTTGTCAGCGGATTCAGCGAACAGGAACTGATGCTCCGGCTGAAGCTCACCAAAGTCCGCATCGCGTTCCAGGATCACCGACCACGGTCTGTCCTTCGCGCCCGATACGCCGACGCAGGTACAAGCCAGATCCTTTGCCTTCACGATACTGTAGCTCTGTGTTTTCTCGCTGCTGAACCTGTGCGTGATGATCAGAGACGGATAATACTGTTTTGAGTCCTCTGTATACTGGCTTTTTTCGGTGAAGAGGATCTCCATGCTTTTGAATGCATACATTTCTGTTTCTTTTTGCTTCTGATAATGCGCCCAGTAAACATTCAGCACGTCATTCTTGTTTCCCGACCTCGACATCGCAGAGGATTCCGAAAAGCCGAACAGATGGTTTACGAGTTCGGAGATCGAGCCGTACTTCTTGTAGCCGAGTATCATATCCCAGCCCTTGATCTGCTTCTTCTGGATCTTTTCAATATGCCGCCAGAAATAGGAAAGCGAATAGCCGGAAGCGGTTTGCAGATTGTGGTTTTGCTCTGTCAGTGATGCTGAAACCTGATCCATCGGCAGACCGAAGGTCTCAAAGCACTGCCCCTCATCCAGCTTATGCGTCTGAATGTATTTGTGTTCCTCCTGCATATAGTAATCCGCAGCATGGCACTCAATCGTCAGAGCAGACATCTCAAAAAATTTTGTATTGGATTCAAGTTTGCCGACAAGCTTTGTCGCCTGCACCAGATGATACAGCTCATGTGTCAGTGTGGTTAGGAGCTGGTCGCAGACTTCGGAAGGAACCGCAGTGCCGTAGAGATCCCAGTAGGATGTGTCCTTGTCAATATGCGCGTTGTCCTCCTGCACAGTACGCATGATCAGCATATAATTCTTGTAAATATAATTCAGTGATGCCTCTCCGAGGTTTCCGAGTACCGGATTGAAGATGATATCCGGCTTTTTGAGACGCGGGCAGTTCTCCTGATAATACAGGTAGTCCATTGCAATGTCATACTGTCTGGCGAGCAGCACCACATCGGCAGGATGCCCGTTTTCCAGCGTCATGAGATCCTGATATTCCGTATTGTCCGCAAGCAGCTCATTCTTTTTCTTTGCGGCGGCCTTGTTGACTTCGGTGACATAATTCATGAACAGTCCTGCAATGGAACCCCAGTTGTCACCGACCTTCTCCTCTGCATACTCTCTTGCTTTCCGGGTAGCATCCGCTTCGATCTCCTGTAACCGCTTCGTTCTGGCGTCCTTTGTCTCCTGCGGCTCGTTGTCCTGATACCAGATCGTGAAGCGATCCGTTTCAAAGGAACCGACGCAGCCGTCTCCTGCTTTCAGCCATTGAATATACTCAGGTGCATTGGCGACCAGATAGATTTCAATGGCAACGAGAAGCCCCTTGCCGATCATGACCAGCACCGCGACGCTGTTCTGATCGCTCATCCATGACAGGGTATCACCCTCGATCTCAATGGGGTATTCCGTGATCGTGCCGTCGTCGTCGATGCGGAGCAGACTGAGCTGCTCATACAGCTCCGCCGGAATCTCCAGCGCCGAAAGGTCATAGCTGCAGGTATAATACCCCGGCAGATGCTCATCCGGCTTCAGTCCGGCTTCGATATGCCATGCATCGAGCATCAGGGTGTCATACGCTGCCAGACGCTGATCAAGCGCTTTTGCCTCCTCATCGTCAAGCTCGGAGAATTGCAACTGCCCATCATAGCTGAGGGCATTTTCATCTGCGGAGACCGTCAGCCTGCCGAGCACCTCCTCCGTGAAAGCGGCACTGTCTCCGCCCGGGTCGCGGATCCAATTGAAGCTGCTTGTATCCGGCAGCCCGAACGGGTCGGGGTCGGTTCCGTCGCTGACTGCGGCGTCCTTCGGCGGCACGATCACAGGCTTTTCCGTCTGCTGTTGCTGCTGCAGCAGCTTCAGAAGTAGCATTTCATCTAGTATACTTATAATGCCGTCGCGGTCAATATCCGCAGCGCGCAGTCCCGTTTCCGAGAGATTTCTTTTCAGTTCCTCTGCGAGAAACCGTGCCAGTAAAACCGCATCAGATACGGAAACTTTCCCGTCCGCATTGATATCCCCGTAAAGCAGATCAGGATCTGCAGGCGCAGTGGTGCGAACTGTTGCGGTTGTAGTTGCAGTCGTAACGGTTGTTGTCTTTGTCGTCGTGGTAACGGCCTTTGTTGTGGTGGTAGCAACAGCTTTTGTTGTCGTGGTGATAGTCTTTGTCGTAGCTGCAGCCGGTACGGTAAGCAAATCCGCAATCTGCAGCTCAATGCCGTTCTGCATTACATTCAGGTGATAGGGATATTCCACGCCGTTCAAATACAGCCGGAATTCGCCGGTATAGTCAAACATATAGCCGTCCGTGCTTTCCAGCCAGACAAAATATGTATAATTTCTGCCGCTGCGGAATGCCGTCAGCAGGCTTGCAGAATTGAGATATTCGGCTGTGTTGTATCCGGATTTGCTGAACACGGCTTCACCTTCTCCGCGCCAGCCCTCCGTAATCAGCCGGAAGCCGGAATGATCCGCAGGCCTCGCAGAAAAAACGGGCGCATCGCCGCCGGTGAAGCCGAAGCTGATGTCTTCCAGATAAATCGCATCCATGACAGTCGGTCCGGAAGCCGGTTCAAACGCGCCGAGGAAGTCGCATCGGATGACCAGCACATCCTTGGACTCATAAAGTTCTGCATCATAATCCATCATGCTGACAGGTTCACCGTCATAGAAAAGGTTGAAATCATCGGTAAAAACATAGCCTTCTTTTGCCTTTAGCTGCACGTAATAGGAATAATACTCCGGTTCTCCATTTTCCGGATACGGAATCACATCGCCGGTGCTGCGCAGAACACCGCCCTCTTTTCCGATTACAGCCCATGCTTCATTTGCAAGCGTCATCTGCCCGGCGGAATCCGGCGACAGATACGCAGTGAATGCCGGTGCTTCCCCACAGCGGAGCTGTGTGCTGATATTGTTCAGGCTGATCGTACTGATCTCCGTTATGGTACCTGCACTGTAATCCGGACAGATCGCCCCTATGAAATCACAGCGAAGCATGATCCTGTTCCCGGAAGAATACAGCGTATAGTCATAATCCATCATACTGACTTGCATCCCGTCATAATACAAAGTAAAGGTATCCGTGAACGTATAGCCGCTGTCAGCCTGCAAAAGAACATAATAGGAATAGTACACATCTTCATCCGTTTCCGGATACGGGACGATATCGTTTGCATTTCGGTATATGCCGTCATCACTTCCGATGATCGCCCATGCTTCATCGCGGATCGACATATGCAGAGCACTGTCGGCCGAAAGATAGGTCGTAAAGGAAGGCGCAGCACCATAAGACAGATGCGTAAAGATATTGTTCAGCTCTATAACGCCAATCGGCTCTGCTGCATCAGCAGCCGTGACAATGCTTTGCACTGGAACGGAACAAAGGAACATCACTGACGCAATCGTTCCGGACATCAGTTTCTTGACACCTTTCACATATACCATCCTTTCCTGTTTACAGTAGTGGGCAGATATTACAATTCCAGTATAGCATAAATTTATTTATTTGTCAATCGGAATTTGAAGAAATCCACGACGGCACTTACCTGTTTTACCCTGTAAGCCGGCTTATCTGTTTTCAAAAAACAGCGGGACTTTAACTGTACCAAGGTTTGCTTTGAACTGTTATTTCGTTTCTCCTCACACCGCATATAAGCAGCAAATTTATCTATAGCCAATAAGGTAGCATCGTTCATTTTCCGATATTTGAAAAGTATTTCCGTATTCGGAAAAAAGAGTGATTCGAAACTTATCTGTGGAATTGTCAAGAAATGTGCAGTCAGAGAATACCCAAAATCTGTAATAGACAGGTATCAGGCGGCATGGTGAGCCAGCCCGGTTGAAGACCTTAGTGCCACAGGTGGGAGGCCATCCTTGTTGAAGCTGTTGATTCTC
>JAFYBM010000122.1 GCA_017540225.1 Oscillospiraceae bacterium
ATGAGGACGTTGCCAACTACCGCGAAATGTATGAGACGATTTCCAACCAGACTGAGGCAATCCGTTCTCAGGTCGAGGTGCTGAAATCCAAGATGCAGGAAGCAAAGTCCAGAGAGGCAATGCTCATTGCACGTTCCCAGATGGCAGATACCACGAAGGAACTGGCACAGTCCCTCGGCGGCATTGATACCAAGAGTTCGTTTGATAAGCTCTCCAAGATGGAGGAGAAGATCACCCGCAAAGAGGCTGAGGCCGCTGCGTTCAGTGAGATTCTCGGCAACGGCAAGCCTGAGGAGGTCGCAACCTTCGAGGAGCTGGAGCGCAATGCAAAGGTCGATACCGAGCTGGAGCGTCTGATGGCAGAAATGGGTATGGCACCCGCTGCGGCAGATACTTCCTCTGTCAACGACGAGCTTGCAGCCGCGATCAGCGCACTGGAGGCCGCACCGGCTGAGACGCCGATGGAGGCACCCGGCGTCTGATCCGGGTTATGATCCGAAACCTGCGGCACAGTCTCGCTTTCCGGTGAGACTGTGCCTTTTTCCCGATTGTTTCCGATTCTGAAAGGGAGGCTCCCTTATGGCAGTTAGACGAAAAATCCGCTGGGACCGTATCGCGGTTGCAGCGGTCATCCTGATCGTCCTGATTTTTATTCTCGGTTCCTGTATGCAGAGCTGCTCTGACCGCAGAGCGCAAAAAGATCCGGCTACGCAGGCCGATGCTTCTGCGGATATTGCTGAGCAATCGCAGGCGGAGGGCGGCGGAGCGCCTGTGGAAACAGCGCCCCCTGAAACCGCACCCGCTTCCCGCACAATGGCCAATGTGCCTGTGATCCTGACCGATGCCAATGCCCCGATGGGCGGCAGCTCGGCCACGACCGCAGCCGCAGCTCCGGCCGGTGAGGAAAGCAGCTCCGAGCCGGCGTATGTTCTGCCGGCAGGCTATCAGTGGGAGCCGGTACAGATCAACGCAATGTACTCCGGCAACCTGATTCTGGTCAACAGGGAGCATCCGAGCCATCTTGCTGCGGATGAACTGAATCTGGAGCAGGTCTACTATGCAGAGGACAGACCTGAAACCTACGAGATCTCATATCCCGGACATACCTCACTCAACAGCACGGCGCTCAACAAATTCAATCGCCTGATGAAGGCCTACTTTGCAGCGACCAACAACAAGGAGATTATGTTCAATTACGGCTATCTTGAGGCCGGAAAGGAAAAGAGCAATCCGGAATCCGCAACAGGTCTGGATGTGCAGATTCACCTCAAGAAGCAGGACGGAAGCTATGATTTCGTGACCAATACCGCACCGTATTCATGGCTGTTTGAGCATATGGCAAGCTATGGCTTTGTGCAGCGCTATCCGGCCGACAAAGCCGATATTACCGGCGAAAAGGGCGGCTATACTGCCCTGCGCTATGTTGGTGTACCGCACGCAGCCTATATGGCGGAAAACAGCCTTTGCCTTGAGGAGTATCTCGATATGCTGCGCGGCAGCCATAATTTCTATAACGGAACCGTGCTGGAATACAGTACATCGGAGCTGAAATATCACATCTACTATGTACCGGTCGATCCGGACGGCGAATTGAAAATTCCGGTGCCGGCCGGCGGACAGTATGAGGTTTCCGGCAATAATGTTGACGGCTTTATTGTCACGGCGATTGTCGGCTAAAAGAGAACCGAAAGGGGGTGTTTGCGATGGCAGCACAGAACCCGCAGGAGGAAAAACGTTTCCTGCGAAGGTGGCTGCGGCGCAGACACCCCTCTTTGCGCAAAAACGGCGCTGTCGTGCTCCTGCCGCGGCAGGTTCGCTGCTTCGGCGGAGAGCTGCTGCTCTCGCTGCCGGCGGATTTCCGTCCGCAGCGGATCACCGCAACCAAAATCGTTGCTTCCGGCCGGCAGACAAATATGCAGCTCACCGTGCAGAAAATACCATTTCACCGGCCGCTGCATCAGCTTTCCGCTGTTGATCTGCACACGGCTTTCTCAGCACTCGGCCTTCCGCCGCGGCTGCCCGATGTCGAGCACGGCTTCCTGCGGCATTCTCCGACACTGACAGCCGTTTGGGATTTTTATCCGGCAAATGAAATCGCCGTCCTGCACCTGATCCAGGTGCAAAAGACGGTCTTTCTGCTGCTGTTTCAGAATATGACGGCCGATCAGGAATCCGATGCGACCGCAATGATCTATGCACTCTCCCTTTCCCCGCGGTGATGCACACTGCATCTGCGCTTGACACCCGTTCGGAAATGGGCTATAATGTAATTGCTATGATCCGGAAAATGCTTTTAGAAATTGTGTTGCTGCAATAAATCCGGCTGTTTTGTCATCCTCATTGCCGCTGAAAACACGTTTCTTAGGAGGGCAGCACACCCTAAACAAAAGTTTGCAGAAAGGAGCCTGTATCCTATGGATGATCTGATGCTGCGGCTCTCTGAGCTTGAAACACAGAACGAAGAAACGGAAAAGCTGGTCGGCAGACTCGCCGCACAGCAGGAGCATACCGAAGCATTGCTCAAAAAAGCAATCGAAACAGTTAAGGCGCTGCACCGTCAGCAGCAGAGCATGATCGCAGAGCAGAATGATCTGCGCGCATCAGTCCATACCGTTCAGCGGCATCTGGAACAGCTCACGGAGCGTGCCGCCGGCATTGACGAAACCGCAGATATGCTGGAGGATCGCATCACCGAGCTGCGGGATACAACCAAAGTCCTTTCCAGTGATCTGGACAGTCTGTATGAAGATATGAACGTGCTCTCCAACGAGACACGCAACCGCACACTCAAGCTCAAAGAAGATATGGAGCGCTTTCTCTGGGATGCTGCGGAATCCCGTCTGGATCAGGACAAAGATACGATGTGGTAAAATGAGAGCACACTGCCGCATAGCGCAGTGTGCTCTTTTGTAAATGCTGTTACCGCTTTTTATACAGCAGCAGTTCAGGCTCCTGTCCGTTTTCTTTATAGGTACAAACCAGAATAAACTCCATATTCGCAAGCACGCCGAAGCATTTGTTTTCGCCGTCCGTGCATTCAAGCTGATTGCCGAGATATGTCGCATTGTCATCCAGAAACTGTGCGGCGCTCCCGTTCGGCAGAGGATATGCCAGATTCACATAACTGCCGACAAGCGCATTCAGCTTTTCCAGCTTTGGCATTCCGGCAATATTCAGCGCATTGATCTCATCAATCAGCTGTTTTTTGAACGCTTCAAACGCCCCGCCGTCACTCAGCTCGCTATGCCGCTTCCAGTAATCAAGCTGCGGCAGCATTGCCTTCAGATAGCTGCGCACTTCCGATTCCGGATGTGCCTCGCTCGCCATATTCCTGACACAAACCTCGATCAGATCATCCATATCGTGATACATATACTCCCCGTCTGCATAGCACCATTTGCAGTAGTGATCGTTCGGTTCACCGCTTTTTTCCCTGCTGATGACAGCATCCTCCAGCGGCATTCCGCAGCATTGACAGATCAGCTGCTGCGGCACCCCGAGCAGCGTGTTGATTGATACACCGAACAGTGCAGAAAGCAGCTTCAGCGTTTCCGTATTCGGGACGGTTTCTCCCGTTTCCCATCTTGAAACTGCCTGCCGCGTTACAAAGACCTTCTCTGCAAGCGCATCCTGTGATAAACCGTTTTTTGTACGAAGCGTAAAAAGAATATCCTTGGTTGTCATTCTGCATCCCTCCTTGCCTGTATTATACCATATGCTGTTCCGCCGGTCAAGCAACCGGCTGTTGCCGTGTTTTTCCCTTTACCCATTGCGTTTTTCTGCATTTTATGATATAGCCGGCAGTGTCGGCCTCCATTTTTGCACCCAAAAAACGTTTCATTTTCATCTTTTTTTATCTTCTCCCATTGCGTTTTTCTGCATTATATGATATAATAAGGATAGTTTGTGCGGGGGCGCCCCCCGCAGAAAGGAAGAATAACTATGGATGATTTGCTCCGCAGACAGCTCCGGATCCATGCCTGCAAGGTGCGCATGGGTATCATTGAGGGCGTTTACAACGCAAAATCAGGACATCCGGGCGGTTCTCTTTCCATCGCAGATGTGCTGACCTATCTTTATTTCACGCGCATGAATGTGTATCCGGAAAATCCGGATCTTGCAGAGCGTGACCGCTTGGTGCTTTCCAAGGGACACACTGCACCTGCGCTCTATGCAGTACTTGCAGAGCGCGGCTTCTTCCCGATGGAGGAAATGAAAACGCTCCGTCACATCGGTGCAAGATTGCAGGGACACCCCTGCATCACGATCCCCGGTGTGGATATGAGCAGCGGCTCCCTCGGACAGGGAATCTCCGCAGCCTGCGGCATGGCACTGGCAGGCAAACACCGCGGTGATGCATACCGCGTCTACACCGTACTCGGTGACGGCGAGATCGAGGAGGGGCAGGTCTGGGAAGCAGCCATGTTTGCCGGACACTACGGCCTTGATAATCTCACTGCAATCATTGACAACAACGGCCTCCAGATCGACGGAAAAATCACCGATGTCTGCTCACCGGAGCCGATTCCGGATAAATTTTCGGCATTCGGCTGGCACGTCATTGAGATGAATGCACACGATTTCGATGACATAGAACGCGCATTCCGTGAGGCAGAACAGATTACCGGACAGCCGGTTGCGATCATTCAGCACTCTGTCAAGGGTAAGGGCGTTTCCTTTATGGAAAATCAGGTCGGCTGGCACGGCTCTGCCCCGAATACCGAACAATATGAACAGGCAATGGCGGAGCTGACCGCCGAGCTGAAAAGACTGGAGGCGGAAGCATGAGCGAAGTCATCAAGAAGGCAACGCGTGAAAGCTACGGCGAAGCGCTTGTCGCAAATGCAGAAAAATATCCGAATCTGGTCGTTCTGGATGCGGATCTTGCAGCAGCAACCAAGACCGGAATCTTCAAGAAAGCCTATCCGGATCGTTTTTATGACTGCGGAATTGCAGAGGCAAATATGATGGGTGTTGCGGCAGGCCTTGCAGCAGCAGGCATGATCCCGTTTGCATCCTCTTTTGCGATGTTTGCGGCGGGCAGAGCCTATGAAATCGTCCGCAACAGCATCGGCTATCCGCACCTCAATGTCAAGATCGGCGCGACCCATGCCGGTATTTCCGTCGGTGAGGACGGCGCAACGCACCAGTGCTGCGAGGACATTGCACTGATGCGCACAATCCCCGGCATGACGGTCATCAATCCGGCGGACGACACCGAGGCAAAGGCTGCCGTTGCTGCCGTGCTCGAACACAACGGCCCCTGCTATCTGCGTTTCGGCAGACTGGCAGTTCCGATCATCAATGACCCCGCTTCCTATAAATTTGAGCTTGGCAAGGGCGTGCAGCTCCGCGAGGGCAAAGATGTTGCAATCGTAGCGACCGGCCTGATGGTCAATGAGGCACTGATTGCCGCAGAGACTCTGGCACAGGAGGGCATTTCCGCCCGCGTCATCAATATCCACACAATCAAGCCGCTCGATAAAGACATCATCATCAAGGCGGCACAGGAAACCGGCACCATCGTCACCGCCGAGGAGCACAATATCATCGGCGGACTCGGCTCGGCCGTTGCAGAGGCTGTCTGTGAAGGCTGTCCGGTTCCGGTGCACAGAATCGGCGTGAACGATACCTTCGGTCACTCCGGTCCGGCAGTCGATCTGCTCAAACAGTTCGGCTTGTCCGCAGAGCATATCGCAGAGGTTGCCCGCGAGGCAGTCAAAGCAAAATAATCCGGCTGAAATCTTATGATGCAGACTGAATGCGTGATCTGAACAGATTGCGCATTCAGCGCTATTTATCAGAATGGAGCTATTACATGACCTTTACTGAACTGCGAAAGCAGTATCCGGAATTTGTGTTCAGCAATATCCGCACGAAATACGAATCCGGCAAGCTGCATCTCACATATTATTTCGATATTACGGGACTTTGCAGCTTTGCACCGACATGGGAGATCCCCTGTGATGAGCCGGACATGAATGATCCTGCTTTCCGGCGGCTCTGTGAGGCACTCGGCATGGCGGAGCTGGTATCCTACTGGAAGATCACCTGCTCCCCGACCGTGCGCCTGACGATCCCGATGACAAAGGAACAGGAAAGCTGGTGGAAGCGGCTGTATTTCGGCGGCCTCGGTGAATTCTTCTACCGCAACGGCATTGAAACGAATTTCGACAGCTTTATGCAGTTTTCATATGATCCCGATACAGGCATCCGGCGCGGAGATGCAAAGAAAACCGGTCTTTCCGGCAAGCTGATTCCGGTCGGCGGCGGCAAGGATTCGATCGTCACGCTGAATCTGCTCAAAAATCAGCTCTCCGATGCTTACGCCTATCAGATCAATCACCGCGATTCCTCTGAAAAGGCGGCGCTGCTCGCCGGAATCCCGAAGGAGCGCATCCTCGAACCCAGACGCACCCTCGATCCGAATATGCTGCGCCTGAACAAAGAGGGCTTCCTGAACGGCCACACGCCGTTTTCTGCGATCGTTGCATTTTCATCGGTGCTGACGGCATATCTCAACGGCATCGGCACGGTCATCCTCTCAAATGGATCGTCCGCGAGCGAATCGACGGTTTCCGAGGCAGAGGTCAATCATCAGTATTCCAAGA
Source organism: Oscillospiraceae bacterium (assembly GCA_017540225.1). Taxonomy (GTDB): domain Bacteria; phylum Bacillota; class Clostridia; order Oscillospirales; family Ruminococcaceae; genus Firm-04. The sequence goes on from JAFYBM010000122.1 coordinate 6,612, forward strand.
GCTATCAGTTTGAGCAGGACTTTTTCGCCTATGAGCGCGATTACCTGCGCTGCGGTGTGCGGTATTTCAGTCTGCTGCGGCCGCTGACGGAATTTCAGATTGCAAGATATTTTGCATCCTGTGATACCAAATATCACGAGATTTTCCGGAGCTGCAATGCCGGTGCCAAGCAGGATAAATGGTGCGGGCACTGCGCCAAATGCCTGTTTGTCTCAGTGATCCTGTCGCCGTTCCTGCCGCTTGCGGAGATTACGCGCCTGCTCGGAGCGGATATGTTCAGGATGCCGGAGATGGAGCCGGTTTTGCAGGAGCTTTGCGGAATGCTGCCGAATAAGCCGTTTGAGTGTGTCGGCAGCCGGAAGGAAGTCAATCTCTCGCTCTGCCTTGCAATTGCACGCGCAGAGCAGGCCGGAGAGCCGCTGCCGCCGCTGCTGGAACATTACCGGAAATCACCGCTTTATGCGGAATATGCCCCGCAGGCTGCGGAATTCGGACAGGAATGGGATCCGCAGCATAATTTACCGGATAATCTTGCCGCACTCGTCAGACACGAATGCGTTGAAAAATTTAGATAAGGAGTGATTGCTATGCCGCTGATCGTTGTCAAGGCATACCCGAAGGATGAATCAATCAAGCAGGAGGTTGCGGAGGAGATCACCCGCATCTTTACCGAAAAATGGGGCTGCGCCCGAGAGGCAGTCACCGTGAAGATCGAATCCTATGAACCTGACGTCTGGGCAAAGGAGATCAAGGAAAAGGAAATCGACCTGCACAGAGAGGAAATGCTGATTTTGGAGGGAAAACCGCAGTTTGCGGCCGAAGCAGGAAAGGAGTCTTAATATATGCTGCTCTATAATTCACTCACCCGCGAAAAGGAAGAATTCAAAACCGCCGAGCCGAACAAGGTCAAAATGTATACCTGCGGCCCGACCGTCTATCACTATGCGCACATCGGCAACCTGCGCACTTACATGATGGAGGATGTACTCGAAAAATATCTGCGCTATATCGGCTATGACGTCATGCGCATCATGAATATCACCGATGTCGGACACCTGACCTCGGACGGCGACACCGGCGATGACAAAATGCTCAAGGGCGCAAAGCGTGAGCACAAAACCGTCATGGAAATTGCAAAATTCTATACTGATGCTTTCTTTGCGGACTGCGAAAAGCTCCGCATCAAAAAGCCGGAGTATATCCAGCCTGCGACCGGCTGCATCCCCGAATATATCAATATGATTACCGTGCTGCTTGAAAAGGGCTATGCCTATGAGGCGGGCGGCAATGTGTACTTTGACACCTCGAAGCTGGAGCAGTATTACCGCTTCCACGATTTCAAGGAAGAAGATCTCGAAGTCGGTGTGCGCGAGGGCGTTGAGGGCGATGACAACAAACGCAACAAGGCGGATTTCGTGCTCTGGTTCACAAAATCGAAATTCGACGATCAGGAACTGAAATGGGAAAGCCCGTGGGGCTACGGCTATCCGGGCTGGCATATCGAATGCTCCTGCATCAGCATCAAATATGCGGGCGAACACCTCGATCTGCACTGCGGCGGCATCGACAATGTATTCCCGCACCACACAAACGAGATCGCGCAGAGCGAGGCCTATCTCGGCCATGCATGGTGCCCGCACTGGTTCCATGTACTGCACCTCAATACCAACAGCGGCAAGATGAGCAAATCAAAGGGCGAATTCCTGACCGTTTCCCTGCTCGAAGAAAAGGGATATTCCCCGATGGCCTACCGCTTCTTCTGCCTGCAATCGCATTACCGCAAATCGCTCGTATTTTCATGGGAAAACCTCGATAACGCACAGGCCGCCTATCAGAAGCTGCTCGGCCGCATCAAGCCGCTGCTCGCTGCAAATAATCCTGCGGATGAAGCCAAAAAAGCGGAGCTGCTCCGGAGCTTCACCGATGCAATGGACAATGATCTCAATACGGCGCAGGCTGTCACGGTGCTCTACGATATTCTTAAAGCGGACGCAGATGACGCAACAAAGCTCGCCTGCATCCGTGAAATGGACAGCGTGCTCTCGCTTGGCCTGATTGAAAATGCACAGGCGCTCGCAGAGGAACCGGCAGCGGAGATTCCTGCGGAGGTTCTGGCACTCGCGGAGCAGAGAAAAGAAGCCCGCAAGGCAAAGGATTTTGCAAAGGCTGATGCCCTGCGCGATCAGATTGCCGCGCTCGGCTGGCAGATTAAGGAAACCAGACAGGGAACCGAAATCACTAAAATCTAAAAAATATGTCTGCTGTGAAAAGGCTGAACGCACTGAGCTTCTGCGCCGTGCGATGACGCCGGTGACAGTTTTTGCGGCAGAGAAAGCGCCGGCCTCCGGCACGGAGATCTTTTCTCTCCGCAGCTAAAACTATTTTGCAAAAAAGCCGCACATTTCAGCGAGAAATGTGCGGTGCTTTTTTATTCTTTACGCATCAGATCGTTGCAGTCTGCCAGCAGGTTTTCGGATGCACAGACACAAACTGCGCCGTTCTCCGCAAATGTCTCCCAGATCCTGCACGAATCCAGCAGCGTCCGGCGGCTGACGGCGAGCAGCTGCTTCCGGTCTGCGGTCAGCTCCGTAAGCGTGCGTCCCGTACACCAGATCACATCCGCCAGCGTGCCCAGTTCACGCGGCGAGCGCAGCGGATCATCGTCATTGACCGTTGAAATAATATAGCCGTCCAGCGGCTCGCCGCTTTCGCAGAATTCCCGAATAAAGTCCGCAATGCCGCGGTTGACCTCCAGCGAACGCGCCGGCGACGGATCACGGTAGGAATAGGTGCAGACCGTTCCGTTGCGCCAGAGCGAAATGCCCGTACCGTAAGCGCCGCCCTGCACACGCACCATATTCCAGAGATAGCTCAGCGAGATGATCTTTGCAGCCACACGCCAGCCTGCATCAAAGCCGAATTGTTCCTCCGGCAGCCGGTAACCCTGCACGGCAAAACCGATCTGTGCCGGAATCGGATAACCCATACGCTCCGGCAGATCCAATGCATATGCTGCTTTGGCCGGCACCGGCGTTCCCTCCGGCAGACCGCGCAGCAGCGCGGAAATATCAACTTCCTTTGCAGCAGTCACACTTGCATAGTAAAGTCTGGCGCGGCAGAATGCATTTTGCTGCAAATCGTGCAGCTTTTCCGCAAAGCCTTCAAATTCGGTATCAAAATCCCGCACAAGCTGCTGCGTCTGCTTGATAAACGGATAACCGGATAGTGCGCAGGACACGGCCTGCTTTGCACCGTAGCGGGACATCACCGCAGTCAATCCGAGTGCATGGCCGGCCATGACGCCCATTTGCCGCAGACGCTCATTCGTCTGCACCAGAATCTCGCGGATTTTGTCCTTCTGCGTGAAATCGGTCGTTTGCAGCACTTCAAGGATCAGCGCAAAGGCATCTGCGAGCTTTTCCTCCAGCACACTGCACCGCACCGTAAACAGCGGCGTGCAGACATCCGTTTCATTCTTTCGGGCGGCAACGTCAAGACCGGTTTCCAGTCTGCCGACCGTATGCTTGAGCACCTGCTGCAATTCCAGTGCAGAGTGCTTTGCCGTTGCCAGCTTCCCGAACAGACTGCCGCTATGAGACAGGGCAGTCAGCGTTTCAATCGGGCAGTCCGTCAGCGCAAAATTCAGCGTCAGATGCACGATTCCGCTGCACGCAGCCGGATGATACAGCACGGTTACACCCTCAACCTGTTTTTCAATTGTCTCGACCCATGAAGGCTGATCGCTCACCTCCGAAAGCGGAAGCACAGGCAATGTGGCAAGCTGCTCCGGCGTATCAGGTGTCTGCTGCCAGCGCTGCAAATTCTCATTCAGCGTCATATTCGCAGCGGCATCGGCTTCTGTCCAGCCGGAACGGATCACGACAAGCCGTTCAGCCTCCTCCTGCCGCAGCTCCTCGCCGCGTGTATAGGAAGGCAGTGTGCGCAGGGATGCGATACCGTCCTCCTCCAGCAGCAGTCCGCGCAGCAGATCTTCAAACTGCTTTTCCGCAAGCATCTTCCGTACTGCGGCAAAATCTTCACGGTATACAATATTCTGCATCGGATCGCCGCCGTAAAGCCAGCTTCCCATGCAGTTGATGCAGCGCTCCAGTGCC
>JAFYBM010000123.1 GCA_017540225.1 Oscillospiraceae bacterium
ATTCTGCCATACGGTCATTTGCTGACGCGGTGAATACAATATCATGCATCCGGTTTTCCATTTGTTCCAGTGCAATGCTCATGGCATTTGCCGCCTCAAGGATCTTGTGAATATCATCCCGCAGACGGCTGACAACACGGTCAATATACAGGCTGCGCACTGCCGCGGCAGCCTTCCGGTAATCCGGCTCCGAAAGTGTGACCGCACCGGAACGCATACTGTCCCAGAAGCTCTCCGTAATATCCGGATGATGATTGAGATAGCTGAGCTGCTGGTGCGTGAACTGCTGCATCAGTTTCCCGAGAAACTGTGTCCGGATCTGTTCATACTGTTCGTCGGCTTTTTCCTGCATTCTGGTGACAAAATTTTCCGCAAAGAATGTCTGCCAGATCTGCGGAAGATCATCCGGCCGTCTGCCGTCAGTATCCGCATAGGGCAGATACTGCATACAGTCCTCATGCGGCAGAACGGCTTTTGCTGCTTCATAATACGGTTCCAGCAGATCAAAGCGTGTCTGCGGACAGAATACGCGTTTCAGATCATCGCCGGTCACGGCTTCCGCATTGGCACCGGAAAATCTGGATAGAATATGCCGGATCAATGCGTCAACCGTAAACACTGCAATCAGATGCACGGGCTTTTCATGATAAACGCGGCCGAGTGTCAGGATAGCGGGGCTTTCCACATGAAACAGCTTGGAAAAGAAATTCGGCTGTGATTCAATATCAGTCAGTGAGAGCAGCGTTGCGATTGCCTCATAGCGGGAATCATCCTCCGGCGAAAGCTCGGCGCCGCCGTGCAGCTGACTTGAAAGCACTGTGACCGAATGCGACTGCACACATTCCGTTTTCAGATAATCCAGAATCTCTGCCGCGGTCTTCCGGCGTTCGGGATCATTGACCGGTCGGTCATGGATCACAAACATCATGCGGTTGACCGAATGGTTTTCGTCGTACTGATAGGCCAGATAGCGTTCATAATACTGCCGGAACGCTTCGACGGAATCAAACGCATCCGTTTGCACAATATCAAAATACAGAATGATCGCCATATTCCGGAAACGCTGACGCGATTGCAGCAGCGACCGTACATCCGTATTCAGACGGCTGTCGAAGTCCGCACTGTCGCGGGCAATGTCTGCGGTCACGCCGTGAATGGCAACATCATCCGCAAGATCGCTCCAGTATTTATGCAGGCCGCTGCGCAGGCGGGAAATCCGTTCTTCCTGCTGTTCCGCAGCTGCACAGATCCGGATTACAACCGGATACAGCGGCTGAAATACCGCTTTTACATAGCTTTTGGACAGTCCCCGTATCTGCTGCTCAGTCTGTGCAATCAGTTCTGTTAAGTTCTCCATTGCTGCTGCTGCTCCCATTCTTTCTCTCTGATCTGACGATCAGTAAAGCTCCTTCATTTGTCTGACATAAGCTGTCAGCTCATTGATAAACGGAATGATCTCCGCTTTGTTCGGTTTATAGAGTGCGTCTGCGGCCTTTTTCCATTTTGCCGCGTTTTCCTCGCTTGCGTATGCAGCGGCAGTTTCCAGCGCACTGCGCATTGTTTCCGCATCGTCCATGCGGGATGCAGCGAGCTTTCCGACCGTGCGAAGCTGCTCTGCCGGCAGGCTGCGGAAGCTCAGAAACGCCTGATACAGCGGAATGTGGCCGAACGGCATGGATGCCTTGCTTAGCTCACCGTCATAAGCGATATAGGTTTCCGGATCCTCGGCCTCAAAGGTCACGACCGGTACACCGTCGAGCTTCACGATGCCCGATGCAACGGCTTTTTTGAAGATTTCGCTGATCTCACGCTGCATTTGTGCGGCATCCAGCTTTGCACGCAGGGAGGTGAATTCTGCACAGAGCGCATCATAGCGGGCAAGATCAGCCTGTACCTGATCGTGAACCGGATTATAGCGCACAAAATTGTCAAACCGCACACGCGCAACGAAATTCGGATGCGCTCTGACAAACATTTTCTTCTCTCCGGCGGAGGGCATCGCTTTCAGCATTGCATCAATCTGTGCAGCGAGTGCAGCAGTCTCCTCCTTCTGATCGGCATTGAGAAGCTGTTCCAGCTCACGGAGCTTCTTTTCAGCCGCTGCAAAATCAAGCGTCTGAATATACAATGCAGCATCCTCATGTCCGTCGCCGGCGGTTTTGGTTGTCAGGATACCGGCACTGACCGCACGGTCATAAACCTGCCGGAGCTGCTCTGCATTGGTGATCTCATGTGCAGAAAGAGAATTGTCAGTCTGCTCAAAGCTGAATGCAGCCGGATGCGGCAGCACGGAGCTCCAGTCGGTATCGGTCTCATGGGAATACTGACCGGGCTTGATATGTGCCAGATACTCGGATTTATAATGCTTCAAACCCTGATATGCCATCATCGGCAGGCCGCTGTAGAAGCTCAGAAGCGTGATGCGGTCATTGAGTTTGCTGCGGCGCTTTGAGAAGAACGGGAAATCTGCCACAAATTTTTCAGCTGCACTCATAATCGAGGCACAGCTGTCCGGACCGGAGCAGTATGCAACTGCTGAATTCTGCGACATATCAAATGCCGAATTCAGCCAGAACATCGGTGTTGCAGCATCCTTGAGCGGCGTGAGGATCTGCGCATAGATCTCGTTGATGAGTCTGGCCTGATCGCCGTAAATGCCGAATTTATCCTGCAAATATTCATTCATGCTCTTGTTCGCATAATCATTGAATACAGTCGTGAAATACTTGGAAACAAGCGTTGCAACACGCTCATCTGTCTCCCAGATGTCCTGATGATTGAGCAGCAGCACGATCAGGTCATTGAAGAATACCGGCGTCGGCATGGAGGCGATTTTCTCATCGAGCTGTTTTTGCAGCTCCTGCACGGACATCAGCTTCATGCAGTAGGTGCTGTCCGCGAATCCGAAGGTCTTGCCGGAACGAAGTGCCTGATAGTTTTCGTCAAAGACGCGCCGCAGCTCTGCCATGATTTCATTCAGCATCTGGAAGCGTGCCGGCAGCTTGTTCAGCTCAACCTGAATTTCCTTGAGGCAGGCCGCAAAGCCTTCCAGCATTGCGAGCTTGGAGATGTGATGATAGTAATTCTGATCGGCGGCTGCATAGGCCTTGTATTTTGATTTTTTCGCCAGCATTCCGGCATTGAGAAACGCCGCCTTTGCAGAATCAACGCTTTGCTTCATCACATCGTGATTCACGGATTCGCTGACGATCTCCTCCTGTGCGCGGGTGATATAGCCCTGAATGATATTGCTGAGATCAGTTTCGATGACGCCGCGGAGCATTGCCTGAGCATAGACCGGTCCGCGTTCCGCGTCTGCGGCAACCTGAAGCAGTGCGCCGTAAATGCGCGCAGCAACGGCCTTTGCCGTGATCGGCGGCGCTGCATCATAGCTGTAATTTTCAAGCGGCTGCTTCATGGCACTGCGGTTCTGGCTGCGAATGCCCTCACGCTTGTCAAACTGCTCCTTCAAACGATCCTCAAGGTGCGCATTGCCGCCAGCCTTGAATTCATCGGGATATTCCTCAAATGCCGGCGGAAGAATGTCAATGCGGTTCGCGCCGTCGTCATAGGCACGCTTCAAATCCTCATAGCTGAATTTCACCAGCTTGACAAAGGCAGTCATTTCCGCTTCGCTCGGTGCGCTGCGCTTAAATACCGGCAGGAAGTTTTCATACAGACCGCCCGCAAGATAGGTCAGAATATCCTTGAATGGAATCTCCGCACAGGCGGCGCCGAGCACACAGTAATCGTAATTTGCACCGAAGGTGCGCGTGATCTGATCCGTTGCGGTGTTGAGATTGGAGATATGGGATTCCAGCGTGAAATCAGATTCATTCTCCGCGATGAAATCCATCACGAAGTCACAGACGACATTCATTGCGTATTCGTAGGCGTTCGGCTTGATCGCACCCTTTGCGTCCGTAGCGGTGACAAGCTGAACGATGTCAGCCGGCTTGGAGCTGAACATCCGGAAGGTGCCGTTTCCAAGCTCCTGCCGCCATTCGCTGCCGCTTTCCAGCAGATTCATGCAGTAGTCGATCTCACGGATTGAGCAGTAGCCGTTGATCTGGATATTCGTGCGGATCGCGGGATCGGCAACAACGCTGAGATTGACGTCCGGCAGGAACGCAAATGCGCAGATGCGCTTGTTCACAACGCCCATGCGGTCAAGAACGTGCTGCACCAGATAGCAGACATCGAGAAACATTCCGGCACCGGTTCCGCCGCCGATGCCGGCGAAAATAAACACATTGACATTCGGGCTGGTGCCGGTCATTGCGGCTGAGATCACGCTTTGCAGGCGCGTGATGACATTTGTAACCTTCGACAGAAGCAGTGCGCGGCCGACCTGCCGGACACCGCTTGCACCGGAGCCGCCTGCCATAACACGGATCTCATCATTGAGCCATTCAAAGCCCGGTGTGCCGTGATTCGTCTGCACGACACGGTTGGCATCCGGAACATCGAGATTGATAAATTCCTGCACCGGATCCAGATCACCGAAGCTCCCTGTCCCGCGGATGCTGGATGCATCGGTATCAATCGCAAGATAGCGGATATGGGAATACTCCGGATTCGGTGCATTTATGTCATCCGGCCGGATCCGGTTGTGTACGGATAATTTCAGCTGCTTTAAGCAGGAGCAGCCGGTTCCGCCGATGCCGATGGCGACAGTTGCGCCGGGTGCCTGCTCGGCCTGCTGTGTGAGATTGACCACACCGCCGCCGGTGCTGAGTGAGAGCTTTGAATAGTTAGGCATAATTGTTACACTCCGTTCTGTTTATGATACCGGATCATTCATCCGGCTCGAAGGTGATGCGCAGACCCTGCGAATAGTTTTTGTCTGTGCTCAGGGTGATTTCGGAATTGCGGTTGACGCGGAATTTCTTTGCCGGTACATTGGACGGCATATTGCTGCCCATGACATAGACGGGCTTGCGGGAATAGAGGTATGTGTGCGTATTTTTTCCGGTTGCCTGGAAGAAAATCTTTGCATAGGGCAGTCCGGTATTTGCGTTGAAGCCGAAGGCGGCGAGTCTGCATCTGCCGCGTATCGGCTTTGCATCCTTTTCTTCGATGTCGCCCTGTTCATCGCTGTACGCAACGGCGTGGAATTTTCCGTGGAAATAGCGCAGCATGATCTGATAGAAGCGGACAGCCGAAACAATCACGATCACGGCAATCAGGATGCCGAGAATCAGTGCGAACCGTGCGCCCATATTGCGCGAGGACATATACACCTCAAAATCGCAGGATGCACCCATTGAATCTGTCGCACGGACGGTAAACGAGCCTTTGGAAATATCAAAATCCTTCATGCGCAGAATATTGCCGTCCAGCTCGTAGCTGTCATCGAGAAAGCTGCTTGAGACAACGGAATATTGCAGGTCGGCATCCTCTTTGTCCGTTGCGGCACCGGTGAGATCAACCGCACAGTCAAGATCAGACAGCGGCCAGATATTCCCGACAGCCTCAATGCGCTCCGCAGGCGGAGTCGGCGGTGTGTTGCCGACATAGACCGTAACCGGTGTGCTTCCTGCCGTAATGCCGAAGCCAGCAACCGCAACACGGAAGGTAAAGGTGCCGTAATCCGTCACATTGAAATCCGAAAGAAATTCACCGTTTTCCGCACGGATTTCCAGCGGCGTGATCTGATCCTTTTCATTTGTCACGGTGACGTCAATCTGATACTCATCCAGCACACGCATATCAGAGGCGATCTCGCCGTTTGTCTCAATGACCGTCCGCAGCTGCACAGTATCTCCGATGCGGTATTCCTCAGCCGGATTCTTTAGCTCTGCCGAAACGGACAGACTTTTGTTAAAGATCATGGAAATCTGTATTTCCGCATCCGGCTGGCCGTATGCACAGAGCGTCCATTTTCCGCCCTCCGGTGCGGTGATCTTTGTGATACAATAATCGCCCGCCCGCATACTGAGCTGATCGACATCCTTCTGGGAAAGCAGCTTGCCGGAGGGTGTTGTCAGCTCCATGCCGGTGATGCCGCCCTGCGCTGTCGTAATGATATTCAGCTCCTCGACACCTGCCGACGGAACAGAGAATTCGGAGCGGAACACGCCGTCCCGATCGAATTTTCCGCCTGCAATCTCTGAGCTGACTGTGGAATAGATCAGCTCATAAAACCGCTGAAAGACAGCCGCCAGATCCTCGGAGCTGCGAACCTCCTCGAAGCCGCCGCCGGTCGCCGCTGCAATCTGCTCCATTTCCTGTGGATTGGTCGAGCCGGAATTGATGCTGTTCGCATTCAGGCAGACGGAATAGATCTGGATTCCTTTATCACGGGCATCCTGAATGGCCTGCGCCTTCTGATCGAGCGAAAGCGCCGTGTCTTCGGGTGTTCCCATTTCCGTGTTGCCGTCTGTCAGATAAATGATGATATTCGGCAGACCTTCGCCGCCGCCCTGTGCAAGCAGTTCTTCCGCGGTCATCAGTGCAGCACCGGTATTTGTCCAGCCGAGCACTTCAGCGGATTCAAACCGGTCAAGCAGCTGCTTTTTATCCTGTGCAGAGCGGATTTCAGAGAGGGGCTGCTTGACAAGGATGCCGTCACTGAACACAACGCCGCCGGCATAATTGCCGCGCTCCGCCAGAAGCCCCGTAAACAGAGAAACGGCCGTAAACCGCCAGCCGTCCGGATCGGTCTGATTCATGGAACCGCTCGAATCGAGCACAAATACGACATTAAAGCGGTTTGAGGTCTTATTGCGCTCTGCCGACGCGGAAATACCGCCGCAGATGCAAAAGGACAGAATCAGCATCAGTGCTGCCGCAAAAGACAGAATTTTTTTGATTCGCATTGCTGTAAACTCCCGTATTTTCATTCACCGGCAACAGTGCATTGCCGGCGTATACTTATACATTATAAATTATAGCATATTTTGCTGATTGCGTCAAGGGTTCGCGGCGAAATTTCGGCAGAAATGTCTTAACCTGAAAGAATGCCGCTTTTCTTTGAGCGAATCATATTGTTATTTGTCTTTTGCGGCATGATGCCTGATCTGTTTTTTTCTGCCGGTTCAGAGGCAAACAAAGCAGATCGCAGCATTTTTCCGCATTTGCCATTGCGTTTTACAGTTTCTTGTGTTATAATTGTTCTGAAAACAGAAAGGAGCAGGAATCATGGCAAAACAGCAAAAAACCAATGCAATGCGTATTCTGGAGCAGAAAAAGCTGCCGCATACGGTCAATTTCTACGAGTGCGGAGAATTTACCGATGCGGTACAGATTGCACAGATGCTCGGGCAGGATCCCGAACAGACCTTCAAAACACTGATGTGCGTCGGGAAAAGCGGCGGGCATTATGCTTTTGTGATGCAGGGGACAGCTGAAATGGATCTGAAAAAGGCTGCTGCTGCCTGCGGAGAGAAATCCGTCGCGCTGCTGCCGGTCAAGGAGATTCAGGCAGTTACAGGCTATATCCGCGGCGGCTGCACGGCAATCGGCATGAAAAAGGATTATCCGGTCTTTCTCGATGAAACCGCCCTGCTTTATGACGAGATCATTGTCAGCGGCGGTCGGCTCGGTACACAGATTTTCCTTTCGCCGGATGCGTTCCTTGCCGCGACAAACGGGAAAACAGCCGATCTTCAGCAAAAGGGGAGTTAATAAGTATGGAATATCGCAATCCGGTCATTTCGGGCTTTTATCCGGATCCGAGTGTCTGCCGTGCCGGCGATGCATTTTATCTGGTGTGCAGTTCATTTCAGTTCTTTCCGGGCGTACCGCTCTTTGAAAGCCGCGATCTCATCAACTGGACACAGATCGGTCATGTTCTGACGCGCCCCTCGCAGCTTCCTCTGCAAAATGCGAATTCTGTCGGCGGGATTTATGCGCCGACGATCCGGTATGCAGACGGCGTTTTTTACATGGTGACAACGAATGTCACGAACGGCGGCCATTTTTATGTAACAACAAAGGATATTTACGGTGAATGGTCAGAGCCGGTGCCGGTCGATCAGGAGGGAATTGATCCCTCACTGTTTTTTGAGGAAGGCAAAGCCTATTTCATGAGCAACGGAATCAGGGACGGCAAAGGCTGTATTCTGCAATGTGAAATTGACATCGCAACGGGGAAGCGCCTCACGGAAACACGCTGCATCTGGAAGGGGACAGGCGGAAGATTTCTTGAAAGCCCGCATCTTTATCATATCGGAAAGTATTATTATCTGACAGCCTCGGAGGGCGGCACCGAATACGGTCATATGGTCGTCTATGCACGCGGGGAAACGCCCTACGGCCCGTTTCAGGCCTATGCAAACAATCCGGTTCTGACAAACCGCAACTGCGGCGGCTATCCGCTTCAGGGCTGCGGTCACGCCGATCTTGTCGAGGATACGAAAGGCAACTGGTGGATGCTGCATCTCGGCTTCCGGCAGATTGATCCGTGGATGATGCTGCATCTGACCGGCCGCGAGGTCAGTCTGGTACCGGTGACATTCGATGCGGACGGTTGGTTCACTGCCGGAGAAAACGGGACGGCACAGCTTTGCATGAAAACAGACCGCATTCCGGATACCGTGCAGCAGCGCAGGAAGCTGCATTTCGATTTGTCCAATACAAAGGCAGGACTTGAATGGGTGTTTTTGCAGAATCCGGAGCCGCTGCATTACCGCTTTTCCGAAAATGCATTTTCCCTCTGCGGAACAGCAGTTTCGCTCGGCGCAGAGGATGCATCACCGACTTTTACTGGGATCCGGCAGAAGGAGCTTGATTTTGAACTGCAAATCAGTCTGCATCCGGCGGCACAGACTGCCGGCGTGACGGTTTATTTGACCGGAACTATGCATTATGATCTATTCCTCCGGCCCGCGGAGAACGGTTTTGAAGCGGTGTGCCGTGCGGTACTCGGGAGCATCGTGCATGAAGCTGCTTCGGCGGCGGTTCCCGCAGATGCGGAAACGGTGCGGCTGTCCGTCACGGGTTCCCCGATGTATTATGCGTTTTCGGCTGCCTGGAACGGAGAGGCACAGACACTCGGCCGTTTTGAGACAAGGTTTCTTGCTACAGAGGTCGCAGGTAATTTCACCGGAATTGTTCTGGGACTTTTTGCAGAAAATACAAATAAAACGGAAGTGTGGTCGGATTTTACGGATTTTTCGCTTGATTATTCGTTGCCGGATGATGAAAAAGCTCATTGAAATGATGAAAAACGGTTTATCCGGAATTCTCCATGTTTATTCAAAAGAATGCAGGACATGATAGAAATGCCCTGCATTCTGTTTTTTTTACAGGAAACAGGGCAAAAGGCGATTTGCCGGAAAGGAATGCAAGCTGATATGAAAAGTAAAATAACCGCCGTGCTGATGACGGCTGCGGCAGGCTGCACGCTGCTGACCGGCTGCGGCAGCGATCAGCATATGACAAATGCAGAGGCACCTGCCACTGCGGCTGCAACGGCTGTGACAGAGCGCGAACACCATACTGCTTCGACAACGGCGCGGGAGCATGAGCATGACCGCGACGATGACAATGCTCTTTATGAAGAGGATGATGTTCACCGCAGAACGGATGTTTCGGAGCCGGATCTGATTGACCGTGCAGAGACTGCGCTGGATGAAGCGCGGGATACTGTTACGGGAATGGTCTCGGATGCCAAGCGCAAGCTGGATGACATGAACTGACCGACAGAAAGCGGCAGTATACGTTTTTCGTATACTGCCGTTTTCGTTTCCCGATCCGTCTTCCATATCGTTTTCACTTGTTTTTTCTGTCTCTCCCATTGCGTTTTCCTGTATAATATGTTATAAGCCGGCAGTGCCGGCATCCTTTTTAGCTCCCATATCGGTTTCACTTGCATTTTTCTGTCTCTCCCATTGCGTTTTCCAGTATAATATGTTATAAGCCGGCAGTGCCGGCATCCTTTTTAGCTCCCATATTGTTTCCACTTGCATTTTTCCGCCTTTCCCATTGCGTTTTCCTGTATAATATGTTATAATAGCATCAGATCAGAAAGTGAAGGAAGGTAATACAGTGAAAAAACAAATTTGTATGATAGTTGCCGTGCTGTGCTTCGGAATATCGGAGCCGTTGACTGTATCCGCAGTTGAGGCGGGAACCTATGAGGAATTGAAAGCAATGTCTGCGGCGCTTGAGGCGGAGGCTTTTCCGGATCCGGAAGCAAAATATACACTAGTAACGGAAGGCGATTTTGAATATCGTCTTTATGACGGCTTTGCGATGCTGTCAGAGTGCAAAAACACCGATATCACAGAGGCGGAAATTCCGGCAGAAGTGCAGGAGCTTCCGGTCGTCGGCTGCATAGACAGTCCGTTCGGGTATTGCCGGAAGCTGACCGGCATCTCGCTGCCTGACGGTTTTGTGCATTTCAGATGGGATGAACTGATCAATACATTTACCGTCAGGGCAGGCAGCAAAGAGGAACCGATGCCTACTGTGGAAAGTGTCACTGTCTCGGAAACAAATCCGGATTTTACGGTAGAAGACGGATTGCTCTATTCCAAAGATATGAAAACACTGATCGGCTGCCCGCCGGCACTGGAACGGAAATCGCTTCAGATTTCTGAGCAAACGGAACGGATCGGCGATTATGCGTTTTATGTGTGTCTGCCGCTGGAAACTGCCGTGGTTCCGGAACATATCAAACATATTAACTGCAATGCTTTTTCTGCGTGTCTGAACCTGAAATATGCAGAGCTGCCTGAAAGCATTACGTCTGTTTCGGGAGATATGTTTTTCTATTGTGAAAGCCTGACAGAGGTCGTGCTGCACGGGAAAGTGCAGACAATCGGCTACGGTGCATTTAATCACTGCAAGTCGCTCACGGATTTTCAGATTCCGGAAACCGTTACGCAGGTCGGCTGGAAAGCATTTGAAGATGCCGGATGCAGTGAGAATGCAGACGGGCTGCATTATGTGCAGAACTGGCTGGTCGGCTTTGATGAAGCAATCACGGGCGCTCCGATCCGCAGCGGCACAAAGGGTATCGCGGAAATGGCAATGTTTGCTTCCGGCAGTATAACGTATTTCGATGTGCCTGCAACGGTTGCACATTTCGGGATGCGGTGTATCACACCGGTGCTGTCGGAAAAACCAGCTCTTGTGTATTTTCGGGCAGCCGCGCTGCCGGAGCTGGCGCTGACTTCCGCAAAATCTGTGACTGACATTTATTTTTTCAATACGGACTGCGAAATATTTGACAGTGAGAAAACGATTCCTGCTGAATACAAATACGGCAAAAAGGAAACCGGTGATTTATATATTTCCGACACGGAGACAGGAGAGCATACAGGCGATGTGGTGATTCACGGGTATGCCGGCTCCACCGCACAGTCATATGCTGAAAAATACGGCCGCAGATTTGAAGCAATCAGACCGTCCGGCGATATGAACGGCGACGGCTCGCTTCAGATTTCTGATATTGTGATGCTGCAAAAGCTGCTGATGACAGGGGAGTCTGCGCAGATTGCGGATTGGAGAGCGGCCGATCTGAATTGTGACGGACTGCTGAATGCAGTTGATTTGAGCCTGATAAAGCGGAATCTGCTTGAATTTACAGACTGACAGACTGCAATAACAGACGGATACCCGATTGCGTTTTGATGAATCTGCATGAAAAGAACGGAGGTACACAATGGAAACAGGATTCCCGACACTGATGATATTTTTCGGCATCGCTCTGGTGCTCTATGCCGGTCTGATCCGCTGGCAGGGCGTGGATGTGATCCCGCGGATGTACGCAGTCAAAGTGCCGCACCCGAAAGCCTTTGCAAAAAATATGGCGCATATCGTTGCGCTGATCGGACTTTCGCCGCTGATTTCCGGTCTGATCGGCCTGAAATTCGGACCGGGAGTCTGCGCGATTGCAATTGTCGTTACCCTGATTCTGATGATCGTGCTGTGCGTATGGCTGTTCAAGCCGCGTGAGGGAGATCCCAGAGAATGAACGAATGTGATACCTGCGCTTACAATATGTACGATGAGGACTGGGACAGCTATGTTTGCGCGATGAATCTTGACGAGGACGAATATGCGCGCTTCATGCAGGATTCCCGCGCACACTGTCCCTATTACCGTGACGGCGATGAATACAAAATCGCCGGAAAGCAATAAAAAGGCACCAATGAAAAAAAGAATCGGAACGGGGCTGCTGATCGGCTGCATTTCACTGTATGTTGTGTCAGTCTGGATTGGGGTATGGATGCTGCTGAATCTGACGCGTTGCGCAGCGGACCGGAATGACCGTGCGGAGCATCTGCAATCTGTCCCGCATCCTTCACAGGCGCAGTTGATGCGCATTTCAGAAAACTATATTTACGCAAAATACGGTACGGACTGTGAGGCGTTTCTGCCGGAGAATTATCTCGCTGCCTATCAGGACTGGAGCAAGCCGCGCGGACAGCAAACCTATTATTCGATTGCAATGCAGCTCAAATACGATCCGGATGACAAAACACTGCGGGAAAGCCCTGCGCAGGCTGCATTGAACGACTGGAATCACAATGTTGTTTCCGATCAGTTCCCGTTTGG
>JAFYBM010000124.1 GCA_017540225.1 Oscillospiraceae bacterium
GAACGGTCGATCTTGACGAAATTCTGCATATAGCGCAGCAGATTTCCTGCATTGGAATAACCGGAGCCGTAATCGTCGATTGCCATTTTGACGCCCATATTCCGATAACGTTCCTTGAGGGATTCCAGTCTGGCATCGTCGATCTCCGACTGCTCCGTCATTTCCACAACGGCAGTATCGGCGTGCTTGAGAAGCATTTTTGTGACGCGCCGGAAATCCTCGGCGCTGAGCTTTGCTTCGGGAATGCTGTTGATAAACACGAACTTTCCGGAAAAATCAGTCTTGCGTGCGTCGATGATACCGAGAACATTCAGGAAAGTGCCGCGTTCAATTTCCGGCAGTCTGTTGACCAGACCTGCATATTTGAGGATATGCAGCGGCGTCAGTTTCAGGGCGCTTTTCGGACGCATGAGTGCTTCGTAGGAAAAAATCTCTCCGTCCGTTGTATTGACGATCGGCTGAAAGTAGTAGTCGAACAGGTTTTCATCAATAATATGCTCGGTTTCCTCAAGCTCGGCACGTTCGGAGTCGCTGAGCGCAGACAGCTTGTGATTGATCGGACTGCCGCCGTTTTTGTATTGGATCAGCATTTCCGAGAGCAAATCGGCATCCTGTAAGATCAGAAGGTCTGCTTCATCGGTGTGTATGCGGCGGTATTTTTCCAGCAGCGCTGTTCTCTTCTGTTCAGACGTCAGCCTGATAATATTCGTGAGCAGCTCGTGAATCCATTGACTGTCTGTTTCCTGTTTGTTCATGTTTATCCCCCCTTCGCTGAGAGAAATCCAGTTTGCACATATTTAATATATTATAGCACATTTTTAGGAAAAACGCAATAGCTGTGATATGGAAAATAGGCACAGCTATTACAGTTGTCCGAAAAACGGTTCTGATCTGCCCTCACAATGTATATCCGGAAACAGCCTGAAAAGGCTGTAAAAAAGCAGCGCACTGACAATGAATGCACTGCCCGTGCGCCGATCCGGCATTCAATTCCGGTTTGGTTCAGCAGCACAATATATTCCGGATACACGGAATGACATATTCCGCACGGTTTTCGAGCGGCGGCAGATCATTCAGCGGGAAATATTGCAGGCGCAGACTTTCGCCGTCATTGATGCGCAGATCGCCGGATACGCCGACTGCTCTGTATAACACAATTACGGTATAGGTTTCGTCGCCGTTCGGATAACAAAAATACAAATCACTGCCGGAGAGTACATCGAGCAGCTCAAAGCGCTCCGCCCGTAATCCCGTTTCCTCCCACAGCTCGCGGGCCGCGGTTTCTTTAAGGCTTTCGCCCGGCTCCATGCCTCCGCCGATGATGCCCCATGTAAGCGTATCGCTGCGCAGATTCAGCAGAATCTCATTCTGACTGTTCAGAACGATAACCGTAGCACCGACGTTGATAACGGGTTTGTGACCGACATATTTCCGCAGCTCGGAAATGTAACTCATACGATTTCGCTGTAGCTGCCGAGCAGCGTGAATGAATCACACGAACGCTCCAGCTCGCAGAGCAGTCCGAGCACGCCCTCCTGATGCAGATTGCATTCAAGATCGACAAAGAAGCGGTAAGAGAAATTCGTGCCGGGAATCGGCATACTTTCGAGTTTGCACATATTGATGCCCAGCGCAGAGATCTTTGCAATCATCTGATAGAGCGCGCCGGGGGAGTTTGCACAGTTGACAAGCAGGCTCATGCGGTCGGCACCGGCATAGCATGATGCACCCTTCGCAATGCACAAAAAACGCGTATCATTGACGGATTCGTTCTGAATATCGTCGGTCAGCACAGATAAATTATAGAGCTTTGCGCAAGCCTCCGCTGCAATGGCCGCAACAGTCGGGTCCTGTGCTTCTGCGGCACGCTGCGCGGCGTGCGCTGTGCTCGTGCAGGGGATGACATCTGCGCCGAGCTTTTGCAGAAACCGGCTGCACTGCCCCGCAGCCTGCTCGTGTGTATAGACTGTTTTAATGTTCTCGACTTTCGCGTCAGGCTGTGTCAGCAGAACGTGACGGATGAGCTGCCGCACACTGCGGACAATGCAAATATCCGGTTCCCGCAGCAGATCATAAACCTGACGAACCGAGCCGTGAACACTGTTTTCAACAGGCAGAATGCCGAACTGACACAGCCCCGACTGCACCGCCTTGACGACCGCTGCAAAGCCGTCCATGAACACAAGATTGCCCTTCGGGAACAGACGGTCGGCCGCAGCGCCTGCATGGCTGCCCTCTACACCGGAAACAGCCACACGCCCCGACTGCGGGAAAACAGCCTGCTCATGCGCACACATTGCCGCCGCGCGGGCAGCGACACTTGTCGCAGGGATGAGCTGCGCCGCCTGCCGCGCACGCGAAAGCTCCAGCACCATCCGGAAAAGCTGAAAAGCTGCATCGCCGTAATCGCTGCCGGCATTTTCACGCACACGCATCAGAATCTCGCGTTCGCGTGCAGGGTCATAGAGCGGTTTTGACGGGTCGCGGCGCTTAATATCGGCAACCTTGTCAATCAGCGCCATGCGCTGCAAAAACAAATCGAGAAGCTGCCCGTCAATGCTGTCGAGCTGCGGACGGATCTCAGATAACTCCATTGTTCATTTCTCCTTCGCAATATTGTTATAATTCGGTTCAGAATCCGAAAGGATCAAATCAAGAACCACAAGCGCTGTGACAGCCTCAACAACCGGTACGGCACGCTGCGCGATGCAGGGGTCATGGCGCCCTTTGATTTCAATGGTTGTATGTTCGCCCTGCGGCAGCGAAACGGTTTCCTGCGGCTGCGCAATGGAAGGCGTCGGTTTGATTGCAACGCGGAACCGGATCGGCATTCCGGTTGAAATGCCGCCGAGAATGCCGCCGTTGCGGTTCGATTTTGTAATAATCTTGCCATTCTCGGATGAGAAAGGGTCATTTGCCTGCGAACCGCGCATTTCTGACAGTGAAAAGCCGTCTCCGAATTCGATGCCCTTGACGGCCGGTATGCCGAAAAGTGCGCGTGACAGGCGGTTTTCAATGCCGTCAAACATTGGATCGCCTAGTCCTGCCGGCAGACCGGTTACGGCGCATTCAATTGAGCCGCCGACAGAATCGGATGCTTCGCGCGCTGCAAGGATCTCCGCCTGCATTCCTGCGCCCTTTTCATCTGAAATAACCGGAAAATCCTTTGCGGCAATTTCTGCCAACATTGCCGCATCAGGCAGCATCGGGAACGGTACATCCTGTACTGTCCCGACAGACGAAAGATGCGCACCTGCGAAGATTCCGCGGCGCTCGAGAATTTGCTTTGCAATGCCGCCGGCTGCACAGAGCGGCGCAGTCAGACGGCCGGAAAAATGTCCGCCCCCGCGCATATCCGCTGCGCCGTGCCATTTCATGTAGGCGGAAAAATCCGCATGAGAGGGCCGCGGCTTCATCGCAAGATTGTTATAATCACCGGAGCGGGTATTTGTGTTCGCTATACGAATGCAGACAGGGAATCCGGTCGTGTGATTATCAAAGATTCCGGAGACAAATTCCGGAATATCAGGTTCCTTTCGCGCTGTTGAAAGCGCATTTCTGCCGCCCTGACGACGTTCCATGAAACGCATCAGCTGCTCGAAATCAATTGTTTCACCCGCCGGAAGCCCCTCAATCAGCGCACCGATTCCGTTTCCGTGCGATTCGCCAAAAACCGAAATGCGCAGCTTTTCACCAAATGTTGAAGCCATTTTCTCCTCCTGAAACCGCAATTTAATCCAAAAAAACGACCTTCCCGCCGAGATGACGGTAATCCTCGAAAAACGCCGGATACGATTTGCTGACCGCCTCGGCACCGAGAATTGTGACCGGCGCGGCGCATCGTGTCGCGGCGATTGCAGCAGCCATTACAAGCCGGTGATCGTTCTGCGCATCCACTGTGCCGCCGCAAAGCTGTCCGCCTGCCACGCACAATCCGTCGGGGCATTCTTTAACGGTGCCTCCGATCCCGCACAAAAGTGCAGCGGTTGCTGTCAGCCGATCAGATTCCTTCAAGCGCAGCCGCGCTGCATTTGTGAAATGGGTTTCCCCGCTTCCGCAGGCGGCACGCACAGCCAGAATCGGAAGAAGATCCGGTATTTCTTCCATAGATACGTCGAAATTCGGCATGGTTCCGCATGAAACAGTGCAATTTGTGCCGGAATATGTAATGGCTGTGCCGGAATGTGACAATATGACAGCAATTTGCCTGTCCCCTTGCACAGAATACTGATTCAAGCCTGTTACACTGATTTCTGATTTGTCGGAAATTGCACCGGCAGTCAGCCAGAATGCAGCATTGGACCAGTCTCCGTCAATGCTGATCTTGTTTGGAAAAGTGAGCTTCTGCGATTTTTTTATCTTGTAGCAATATGATCCGTTCACACATTCGACGTTGATTTCAGCGCCGAATTCGCGCAGCGTCCGCAGTGTCATTTCAACATATTTGGAGGATTGCAGCGCAGTCGTCAGCGTAATCGTGCTGTCGGAATCGCACAGCGGAAGCGCCATCAGCAGTCCGCTCAGGAATTGTGAACTGATGTTCCCCGCAATTTCAAATGCGCCGCCATTCAGCGATCCGTGTGCGGAGAGCGGCAGATGCACCGCATCGAATTGTACACCGTGAGCGGACATTGCATCTGTCAGCGTATCAATCGGGCGCTCCGGCAGACGTCCCTGCCCCGTCACCGAAATATCATTGCAGACTGCCATTGCGACCGGCAGAAGAAACCGCAGTGTGGAACCGCTTTCGCCGCAGTCCAGATCGGCGTGCGCCTGACGCTGAAGCGGGGAAATTTTCAATCCGTTTTCTGTTTCGGTAATCTCCGCGCCGAGTGCCCGAAGACAGCGGATCGTCGCAGCAATATCGTCACAAAAAGGTGCGTGCAGCGGAAGTGTTCCGCCGTTTACAGAAAGCGCTGCGCAGATCAGTTTGCGGTGTGCATCCGATTTTGAAGGGATCGCCGCGACCGTTCCGGAGAGCACTGCCGGATAGCAGACGGCCTTCATGACAGCGCCTCCAGTCCGTCTGCAAAGAGCGATTCCAGAGCCGCAACGGGCATTTTCTGCATGACACATTTTCCGATTTTCTCCGGCAGTATGACGGTAATATCGGATGCCGCCGCTTTCTTGTCAACCGCAGCGATTTCTGCCATTTCCTTTGCCGGATATGGGCATTCCGTCGGCAGATTGTTCCGCTTCAATGTGTTGATAATCCTCGATGCTTCGTCAATTTTCAGCATATTTCTTCTTGCGGCGGCGCGTGTCATCATCGCAATTCCCATTGAAACCGCATGGCCGTGTGAGATTTCAAAATCACTCAGCCGTTCAATGGCATGAGCCGGTGTATGACCGAGATTGAGCATTTTCCGCACACCTTTTTCGTTCGGATCTTCCATGACTATTCTGGATTTGTAGATCACTGAACGAACGATAATCTCCTCAATATTTCCGGCAGGATCGCCGTGCTCAAAGATTTCAAACAGCGCCGGATCATCGAGGATGCCGTGCTTGATCGCTTCCGCATAGCCGTCCTCCAGCTCATGCGGATGCAGCGTTTTGAGCGTGTCCGTATCGCAATATACTCCAATCGGCTGATGGAACAAACCGGCGAGATTTTTGCCGTGTGCGAGATTGACCGCCGTTTTCCCGCCGACAGACGCATCGACTGCGGCGAGCAGTGTTGTGGGAATCTGTGCAAACCGGATACCGCGCAAATAGCAGCCAGCCGCAAAGCCCGTCAGGTCACCGATCACGCCGCCGCCGAGCGCCGCTGCGAAATCGGTGCGTGTCATTTTTGCCTCCGCAAACGCTTCCAGAAGTTCTCCGAGCACGGCAACGGACTTGCTTTCCTCGCCCGCCGGAACGGGATGCGTAAATACGGAAAAGCCCGCATCTGCGAATGATTTGCGCACGGTATCAAGATAAAGCGGCGCGACATTGCTGTCGGTCACGATCATCACGCGGCAGGGCTTGATCTGCTCTGCGGCCATTTTGCCGATCTCCGGCAGAAAGCCGCTGCCGGTCGCGATCGGGTAGGATTCGCCCTGCGGCGTGGTCAGAATTTGTGTGTTCATAAAATAACTCCTTCAACCGGCAGAATCTCCGCCGAATTTGCGATCTGTGTGAGTAAATGCATATCCTCGGAAATCAGGATTGCGCGGCAGCTTTGATCCAGGTCGTTTTTGTCGTAGAGCCAGAGATCCAGCGAATATTGCTCCGGAAATGCGTCCTCTTTTTCCCGCAGAATGACAAATCCCTTTGCTGTCTCATTTTCAAATTGATAGATGTCCTCTGTCCGGTAGGCTTCATTGCAAAATACCTGCTGCTTCTCCGTTTTGCATTTCCAGACCTTCTCCTGGGCGCCGATCGCCGTGACATAAAGCGAACGGGAGCGTGCGTCCTTCGGTTTCAGACTCGGCCAGCGTTCGTCAAACTGATCCTCCGTCAGATTGAGGACAAAATCCCAAAGCTCGTATTCATTATCCGGCATCGTGCGATTGAACGCCTGGATGCCCTCTGCCAGATAGACCGGCTTGATCCGGCCAAAATCGTAGGATGCCGAAACGCTTGTGAATTTGACATACACCCGCGTTGTTTCCATCAATCCTTCGTCTGCATTTGTATAAAGCAGTCCGTGCGCATCCGTATTGATATAATTCAGATTGCCGGGCAGATACAGCCGCATTCTTCCGCCCTCGCACATGGTCGGATTCTCCGGCATAAGCGTATCGGAAAACGGGTACGGGTTGGTGACCTTCTGGCTGTAGTCAGTATGGAAAATGCGGACAAACAGTTTTTCCGGCAGAAAGATCGCCGCTGAGGAGAGAAATACAAAAAAGCAGGCCGGCAGAATCGAAATTACACCGATCACAATCAGCAGCGCGGTTGTTCCCTTTTTCATGGTATTTTCAGTTTCCTCCGGCGGAAGCCTTTGCGATCCTGCCTTCCTTCAGGCACTCGCAGAGCTTTTCCGCGTCATTATTTTCCAGTGCTTCAAGATACGGCGTGAGATTGTCGATCAGGATGCGCAGCTCCTCTGCAAGATATTCGCGGTTATCGAGCATCAGCTCTGTCCACATTTTTTCATCAAGGCGCGCAACTCTTGTCAGGTCGCGGAACGAGCCTGCCGAAAAGCCGCGGCGTTTCTGTGCAGTCGGAGATTTGACATACGCACCCGAAACGATGTGCGCAAGCTGCGAGGTATAGGCGATAATGCGGTCATGTTCATCGGGATTGGAGAAGGTCAGATGCGCAAAGCCAATATCCGTGAAGTAGTTTTTAAGCATTTCCAGCGTCGGCAGATCGGTGTTTGCATCGGGTGTCAGAATCATCGAAGCGCCGTCAAAGAGTGAATCGGTCGCATTGACAAAGCCGCCCTGTTCCTTGCCCGCCATCGGGTGTCCGCCGATGTATTTGTAGCCGTTTGCAGCAGCAAGTGCTGCCATTTCCCCGACGACTGCCCGCTTGACGCCGCAGATGTCAACGAGTACGCATTTTGCTTTTCCGAGAATTGCAGCGTGTTCCTTTGTCCATTGAATCGCAGCGCCCGGCCGCAGTGCCGTGATGACAAGGTCGCATTCAGCGAGCAGTTCGTCTGTCAGTGCCTTGTCCATTGCGCCGGTCATGCGTGCAAACATCATGACCTCCTGATCGAGGTCAAAACCGTAGACCGTATGTAAAGTCCGTGCCTTCGTTGCTTTTGCGTAGGAACCGCCGATCAGTCCCAGACCGATAATTGCAATATTCATGTCAGATCATCCTTTCATTTGTCCGTATCGGGATGCAGCCCCGTCATTGCCGAGAATGCATCCGCGTCATAATCCGGAATCAGCAGATAAAAATCGCCCTTTCTATCCGAAATATCAATATGATAACAGTGCGCAAAATAGCTGCCGAACTGGTTGACCGTGATTTTATATGGCTTATACTTTTTGTCATTGTAGTGCGCAGTCTTATTCCAGTCGGCGAAGCAGAAACGCGGTTTCAGGCGATGCATCCTGCGCAGGGATGCGAGGGGGATCTCCCAAAGCTCCATGCCGTCTGCGAGATAGAGGCAGCCGTCCTGCGCGAATGCGTCAAAGCTGAGATTGAGATATTCGTTGAGCGCGTCGATGCTTTTGTGCTTGGGTACGCCGTTTTGCATGACGTAACGCTCCGCGAGAAGATCAATTTCTATCGCGGAATCCGGCACGCCAAGCGCCTGCTTTCCTTTATCGAGAAATGCCTTTGCCTCCGCAGCCATTGCCTGATAATCCGGCACGCCAAGCGCCTGCTTTCCTTTATCGAGAAATGCCTTTGCCTCCGCAGCCATTGCCTGATAATCCGGAACGGAGATTACCTGCGCGGCGTGCGTTTTCTCCCGAAGGAACAGCGCCAGCCATCCCGCAAGGCAGATTCCGCCGACCACATAATAAGCCGGCTGATGCCAAAAAAGCTGCACCGGATTGCCGAGCCGGAGAATGCTGCCGAGCATCATGACTGTACCGAAGCCGCAGGCCAGCTTTAACAGATCGAACAGCGGCGGGAGCTTCCATTTTTGCTCCTGCTCTTTGTACTGTATTCCGCTGTATTGGAAATCGGATGCGGCGGGCTCCCAGCGGCGGATGACAAATGCATCACCCGCAGAGGTTTCGTTTTCCGCATCCTTCGTGACGTCATAGCCCATGAAGTTCAGCATCCGTCAGTTCCTCCGATTCATTTCAGCAAGAATGTCCAGTTTTTTGACATCCATTTCTGTCCACGCAGGGCGGAAACCGGATTTCACCGCATTGCGCGCCGATGCAAGATTGCACCATGCACAGCAGTAAAACGGCACTTTGCCGCGTTTCAGGATTTCAGCGGCAAGCTGCGAGGTCAGTGCAGCGGCAATGCCCTGCCTGCGGTATTTCGGCAGCACATCAATCCCGATCTGCCACATGGTATCGCAGTCCGCAGAGCAGCCCGCAAGCCCGATCAGCTTCCCGTTCTCATATGCACCGGCACCGAGAACATCCAGTTCTGCGCGCTTTTCGCAGAGTGCATTCGACCATTCCGGCAGGTACAATCCCGCAAAATCCTCGTGCGTCAGAATGCGCGTTTCATATTTGCAGGGCAGCGGGCGCAGAATGTTCATGTCCGGCAGCCAGTATTCCGCAGTCGTGCAGACGCCGAAGCCGAACGGCCGAAGCGCTTCGTGCAGCACATGAAGATGCGGCGGCTCAAAGCTGTGGATCAGCGGAAACTGTTTCAGATAATCCTGCACAGTCTCCAGCAGCACCGGCGATGCCGCGGCAACAATATTGCTGCCGTAGCTGACAAAATACGCCGCATAGGGCTGCTTGAGATATTTCCGTGCAGAAGGTGAAACACCTGCCTGCACCACAACAGGCTCCCGCCGCAGAAAATCCGCCGGCGCACAGCCGAGATCCGCCGCAGACTGCTGCATTGCGGCCGCAAAAATCTCTTGATTCGTCATATTTTTCACTCTGCGCGGTACATCAGCCGCAGGCGCCGCGCTTCATTGGCCCGAAAGCCGAATTTCTCATAAAACGGCATTTTATCGGGCATCGCGCATAGCTCAACGGCAATATCCGTGCCGGAAACGCCGTTCTCGCGGATATATTTCAGCAGCGCATCCATCAGCATCCTGCCGATGCCGCGTCCCTGATATTCCGGCCGCACGACCACATCCTTGATATAATAGCACATTCCGAGATCACCGATCATCCGCGCCATTGCAACGATCTGTTCGCCGTCATAAACGCCGATGCGGAAAATGCTGTGCTCCAGTGCGAGTGAAACCTGTTCGCGGGACGGCGCACCGCCCCAGACCGAATTCCACAGCGCAATGAAATCATCGGCATCAAATGCATCTGCTTTCAGTGTGAGATTATCCATCATGCACCTTATTTCATAAATTCATGCAGTCCGTGGAGCTTCTTTGCGAGTGCATCGAATGCCTCCGGCCGGATGGACTGCGGGCCGTCGCAGACTGCGTGCTCGGGGTCGTTATGCACTTCGATAATCAGACCGTCCGCACCTGCCGCGACTGCTGCCGGTGCAATCTTCGGCACCATCCATGCCTTGCCGCAGGCGTGCGAGGGATCAACGATCACCGGCAGATGCGTCAGATGTTTCAGAACCGTCACGGCACCGATATCAAGAATATTTCTGGTATATGTCTCAAATGTGCGGATGCCGCGTTCGCAGAGGATGACATTGTGATTGCCGCCGGACATGATGTATTCCGCGCTCATGAGCCATTCCTCATAGGTTGCGGAGAGTCCGCGCTTCAGAAGCACCGGCTTCTCCTGATGCCCCAGCTCTTTCAGCAGTGAAAAATTCTGCATATTCCGCGCACCGACCTGAATGATGTCCACATCCCTGAATGCATCGAGATGCTCCGCATCCATGATCTCGGTGACGATCGGCAGACCGGTTTCCTCGCGGGCGATTTTCAGCAGCTCAATGCCCTCAACGCCCATGCCCTGAAACGAATAGGGTGAGGTACGCGGCTTAAAGGCGCCGCCGCGGAGCACGGTCGCACCGCTGGCCTTCACCTGCTTTGCGATGCCGACGATCTGCTCCTCACTCTCGACGGAGCAGGGACCTGCCATCAGTGTCAGTGTGCCGCCGCCGATCTGCGCACCGCGTACATTGATAACGGTCGGTTCCGGATGAAATTTGCGGTTTGCGTGTTTATATGGCTCCTGCACGCGCTTGACATCCTCAACGATCTCAAGTGCGGAAATCAGATCGGGGTCAATGGCGGCAGTGTCGCCGACCAGACCGAGAATCGTATGGGATGTGCCGACGCTTTTGTTAACATCAATATGCTTTTCCTCGAGCCACGCAATCAGGCTTTCGAGCTGTGCGGGATTCGGATTTTGTTTCAGAACAACAATCATAATTCCATGCTTCCTTTCAGTTTTCAAGAAACGGCGGCAGAATCAAAAAACGCTGACAGTCCTGTGATTTGACTGTCAGCGTTTTGCTATTCTGCCCGAGCTGCTGCCGAACGCACGCAGCCTCATGAATATGCGCAAAAGTTTTCAGCCAAACCGAAACAGACCTTATCCGGATAATAGATAAAGCCGTAAAATCGGTATGCTGCTGTAAACAGATTGCTGCACATCATGGTAGAAGCCGCCTCTCATTGTGATACCGTTATTATATCACAAACCGGAGCGGATTGCAATAGGCATTTTGCACAAAGTTTTAGCGATTTAACGCTTTTGTGCGCGGAAGTGAGAGCGCCTGCGTGCAAACATTGTCCGGATGAAGCAGCGGTACGCATCTGTCGGCTCTGTGTTATCGCAATATACGGGAGAAATCAGGCGAAAAAGCACCATTTTTTGCTTGACAGCATCGGATTTTTGTGCTATACTGAAAATGTATAGCTATAAAAAGGCGCCGAAGGGAGGCAATGCAGTGAAAAAGAAGAAAATACTCGGATTCGGTGCGGCATTCTGTGCCGGAATGCTCTCACTTTCGGCCTGCGGGCAGCAGCAGTGCTCTTACGGCCCGCCGCCCTCCGAAAGCGATTCCGAATACAGCGTGACAGAAGAAGAGGTACAGGATGTTTACGGCCCGCCTGTGGCCGAGGAGGATGATGCGCAGTGAAACACGCGGATAAAAAGAAGCTCGCCGCCATGTTCGGCGTCGGGATGCTGTCTGTCTCCGGACTGGTCGGCTGTGCTTACGGTCCCGATCCGAGCGAGGAGCTGAAAGCGGAATTTACACTGAATCTTGATGAGGCTGCGGAAACGGAAACCGCAGCACAGCAGCTTTCTTCATCAGGCGCGGCGGAACGCTGATGCGCCGGAAAGGATGATACCATG
This sequence comes from Oscillospiraceae bacterium, assembly GCA_017540225.1. Classification (GTDB taxonomy): domain Bacteria; phylum Bacillota; class Clostridia; order Oscillospirales; family Ruminococcaceae; genus Firm-04. The sequence goes on from JAFYBM010000124.1 coordinate 11,820, forward strand.
AAAAAGACACTGAAAACCGCAATGACTTCTGCAATGTTTGCTGCTGCACTTGGCATCGGTGCAGGCAGCGCGCCGGTTGTTTCTGCCGAAAGAACAAGTGCGCCGGATTTTCTGCCGGCCGAGGAATCGCTGATGGATCAAACCGCCGAAACAATGGTCTGCGTATACGGCCCGCCGGAGGTCATGTCCTCGCTGGAGGCGGAGCGCACGACAACGACCACGACAACCGAAGAGCTTGCACTCAGCGGTACCTCGCCGACGGCAGAGGAAACTACGACACTGCCGCCGGAGGATCCGGATCTGATTCCGGTGCCGGTTTACGGTCCGCCCTCTGCTTTCTATGAAATGAGCGATGTCAATATGGACAGATCGCTGGATGCGCGTGACCTTACCGTTCTGAAGCGCGTGATCCTTCAGGCGCAGAAAGAAGGCGTTGATCCCATGGCGTATATCGGTGATCTCGGCGATGTAAACGGCGACGGCGTTCTGGATAAAGAGGATATCAAGGCGCTGCGCCGGATGCTTACCGGTAAATCCAAGGAGGAAGAGGATGCCGAGGAAGCGCAGACGACAACAACTGCCGCGATTGTGACCGGACTTCCGGAAACGGAAACGACACCGATCTATATTGCTCCGCAGCCGGTCTACGGTCCGCCTGAATTTTTTGAACAGCAGTGATGATGTGCAGAGGCTGATGCGCCGGAAAGGAGCATATCTATTATGAAAAAAACGCTGAAAACTGTCATGACCTCAGCGATGTTTGCCGCGGCATTGGGCATCACGGCCGGCAATGCACCGGTTTCCGCAGCAGAAACCGCAGATGTGCCGGATGTGCTCCCGACAGAAGAAAGCCTGATGGAGCGCACCGCCGAAACAATGGTCTGCGTATACGGGCCGCCTGAGTATTTCACTGAGCCGGAGCAGACCGGAACAACTGTTACGGATGCCGCATTGCGCGACGAAGACGAGACAATGACGGGAACGGAACCGCTGCGTCCTGCGGGTGTCGCACCGGTTATAACGGAAACGGAACCGCCGGAAGAGATCGTACTGCCCGGTGAGGTGCCGCTGCCGGTAACGGACTGGAACAGCGACGGCAAGATGAGCGCTGCCGATCTTTCTTACATGAAGCGAATGCTGCTGGAGGGCGATTCGTATTATTATAGATATGAAGGCGACCTGAACTATGACGGCAGATTCGATAAAGAGGATATCAAGGCGCTGCGCCGGATGCTTACCGGTAAATCCAAGGAGGAAGAGGATGCCGAGGAGGCAGCAAAGCAAACGTCTGCGCCTGTCATGACAAGCCTCAAAACGACTGAAACCACAACGATTTTTGATATTCCGCAGCCGGCCTACGGTCCGCCTGAATGGTTTGAACAGCAGTGATGATGTGCGGAGGCTGATGCGCCGGAAAGGAGCATATCCATGAAAAAAACACTGAAAACTGCGATGACATCGGCAATGTTTGCTGCTGCGATCGGCATTGCAGCGGGAAACGCACCGTCCGGCTCTGCCGCAGCGGAGCAGAATGCAGTTCCCTCCGAGGAACAGCTGATGGATGCGACAACCGAGGAGATGAATGAGGTATACGGCCCGCCGTCATGGTTTACGGAACCGGAAGCCGGTACGACCTTTGAGGAGCCGCTGCGCGAGGAAGGCGTTGCGCCGATGGAAACAGAAACAGAGCCGGTGCAGCTTGCCGGCGAACCGCTCATTGAAACGGAGCCGGAGCCGGTCGCTCTGTCCGGCGATGTGCCGATTCCGACCTATGATCTGAACGGTGACAATGTCAGCAATGCGGCCGACCTGACAATGATGAAGCGGGCGCTGCTGCGCAATGATTTGAATTTCCGGTATGAATACGACCTGAATTATGACGGCAGATTTGATAAAGAGGATATCAAGGCACTGCGCCGGGAACTGACCGGCAAATCCAAAGAAGAAGAGGATGCCGAGGAGGCAGCAAAGCAAACGTCTGCGCCTGCCGCGACAAACATCAAAACAACCGAAACTACAACAATTTATGATATTCCGCAGCCGGATTACGGCCCTGTGGGATGGTATGAATAAGGGAGGACAGTATGCTGAATCCGCAGCTGAAAGAAAAAAATTTGCAGCGTCTTGCGGTTTACCGTGATGGCCTGAAGGTCATGCCGCAGCTCCATCATCTTTTTCTGGAGCTGACGCTCCGCTGCAATGAACGATGTCTGCACTGCGGCAGCTCCTGCGGCGATGTGCCCTCGGAGGAAATGAGCACGGAGCAATATAAGATCATTCTCGATCAATTGAAAGAAGATCTGGGCACCCGCGGCTATATGCTCTGCATCACCGGCGGCGAGCCGCTGCTGCGCAAGGATTTCTTTGAGATCATGGGCTATGCGAACGAGCTTGGCTTCAACTGGGGCATGACCAGCAACGGAACGCTCATCACCGAAGAAACCGCACAGAAGCTCCGTGACTGCGGCATGAAAACGATCTCTATCAGCCTTGACGGTCTGCCGGAGACACATGATGCCTTCCGCCGCACGCCCGGCGGCTGGGAGAAGGGAATGCAGGGCGTCAAAAATCTGCTCAAGGTCGGCGGGTTTCAGTCCGTGCAGGTCACGACCGTCGTGACACATCAGAATATTACGGAGCTGGACGCACTCTATGAAATCCTCAATGATCTGGATATTGATTCTTGGCGTGTCATCAATATGGATCCGATCGGGCGTGCAAAGCAGCATCCGGAGCTTTTGCTGACGAAAGAGGATTACCGTTACATGATTGAATTTATCCGGAGCAAGCGCATTGCCGGCGAGCCGGTCTGCTACGGCTGCTCGCATTATCTCGGCATGGAATACGAGCGCGAGGTGCGCGACTGGTATTTTCTGTGCGCAGCCGGACTTTACACCGCAAGCATTACCGTCAACGGCGACATTATTGCCTGTCTGGACATTGAACGGCGGCCGGAATTTGTGCAGGGCAATATCAAGACTGACCGTTTCAAGGATGTCTGGGAAAACAAATTTCAGATTTTCCGCAAGGATCTGAGCAAGGAATGCGAAAAGTGCCGTGAATGCAGCGAAGAAAAATACTGTCACGGCGGTGCCTATCATACATGGGATTTTGATAATCACTGTCCGCAGGTCTGCTTCAAGGAGATTTTGTTTGACTGAGCGATTGAAAAAGCCCGCCGGAAGCAGTTATACTGAGTCCGGCGGGCTTTTTGTTTTTTTCAGGACAAAAAAATCACTGCCCAAGGCAGTGATTGCAGGAATGTGCGGATGTGTACCGGCATCTGCACATGATTACGGATAAAACCGGAGAGGAGAGGGAATTTTTCAACGAGAGGGCGATTGAAAAAAGAATCCGTTGATCCGTATTTGGTTTGATTGATTCGTGCGGAAGCTGTTGCTTCCGTCCACAATTATATTATAGCACAACTTGTATTGCAATACAATGCAAGATTGTATGATTCGCTGTCTTTTTATCTCCAATTTCCAGTTTTATGCAAAAATGTACGGACAAGTATGGCCGGCTGCTGTATGTCAGAGTGCACAATTATAACACGGAAAATCGTAGAGGTTGCCGAAAAGTAAATTGCTGCTCTGCGGAATCTTGACAGAATACGCAGAAAGTGATATAATAAATTTGTATGTTATACGAAAAAATCCTGTGCGGCCTTCCGGCTGCACAGAAAAAGGCAAAAGCAAATCCTTCCGCAGTGAAAAGCTGCGGCGATATGAGGTGAACCTATGCCCAACACCAATCCTGAATTTACGATTGCAGTGATCGTTTCCGGCATTGACGAGGAATATCAGCAGTCGATTCTGCGCGGAATTCACCGCTATGCAGCACAGCATAATGTCAGCATTGCGCATTTTATCGCATTCGGCGGCATTCTGGCGAATCCGAAATACGATCAGGGCGAATATAATATTTATGAGCTGCCGAATTTTTCGCTGTTCGACGGCGTGATTTTGCTGTCCAATACGTTTTCCGGTGAGCTTTGTGAATCACTGTATCCGCGGATCCGGAAGGCCGGCATTCCGGCGGTCAGCATTGACCGAGAGCTGGGCGATCTCTATTATATCGGCATCCACAACGGTCCGGCAATGGAGCAGATCACACGTCATATGATCGAGCAGCACGGCGTGCGCAGAATCAATTTCATATCCGGTCCGGATTCCAATACCGAAAACATGGAGCGCATCGCGGCCTTTACAAAGGTCTTGCAGGAGTATGATATTCCGATTGAGCCGGAACGCATTTTCCACGGTACTTTCCGTGCCAAGGACGGCCGCCGTGCGATCGAATACTTTTTGCGGAACAATCAGAAGATGCCGGAGGCAATTGTCTGTGCAAATGATGCAATGGCAATCTCAGCTGTACTGACATTAGAGGAGAACGGCATTCACTGTCCGGAGGATATTCTGGTCTCCGGTTTTGATAATATTTACAACGCAAGAAACTTCTCTCCTGCGCTGACGACCGTTGAGCGGCCGCTGATGCAGTCCGGTGCGCTGGCCTGCGAGGTCATCTGCCGCCATGCCGCCGGTGAACGGCTTGAGCGTGTCACAGAGCTGAATGCTGTCCCGATTTTCTCGGAAAGCTGCGGATGCGCAGCCGGCGAAAAAGAGGATATTACCGTTTATAAGAAGCACAGCTTCCAGAATATGGAGAATATTCACCGCGATATTTCCCGCAATAATCAGATGTCCTGCTCGCTTGTCGAGTGCGACAGCTTTGAGGAATACATCACAGCGCTCAAGAGTTTTGTGCTCAAGGCCAAGTGCGAGGAGTTTTATCTCTGCCTCAATGATAACTGGCATACCAAGCAGCTCCAGAGCGAGGACGGCTATACCGGACAGATGCTTGCCGAAACATACATCACCCACGGCTATTCCGACCGTATGATTATGCCGCTGGCCTATTACGGCGGACAGTTCCACAATGATGCGAGCTTCACCTCGGCGGAGATTCTGGGGACGTTCTTCAGGCAGGACAGGATTAGAAGCATCGTATGCTCGGCGACGCTGCGCGCGTTCACGCCGCGGTTCACGTACACCGGCACGCCCCGCTCCGCGATCGCGTCAAGATCGATCATCTCAGTGCCCACGCCGGTGCGCTGGACCATCTTAAGGCGCGGCGCATGTTCCAACACTGCGACATCGATCCTCAGCCGTCCGCTCACGAGAAGGTAGTCCGCGTCCGCCGCCTGTCTGAGAAGGCAGTCCCGCGTGGGCTC
>JAFYBM010000125.1 GCA_017540225.1 Oscillospiraceae bacterium
CAGCCGGGCAGCACCAGCGCGGTCAGACCGGTATTCTGGAATGCACTTTTGCCGATTTCTTTGAGTGATGCGGGCATATTGCATTCTGACAGTGCTGTGCAGTTCAGGAACGCCTCTTTGCCAATGGAAGTAATTGTTTCCGGCAAAACAACTTTTGTCAGTTCTGTGCGGTTACAGAATGCTGTTTCAGGGATGGCCGTGACACCCTCGCGGAATGTGATTTCCAGCGATTCACCGGTAGTGCGGAACGCATTTTTGTTGATTATTTTGATGCCCTTGCCGATGGAGACGGTTTTGAGATTCGGGCAGTCCGCAAAGGCGCCCTGATCGCTGTAAGAGCCGCAGCCGATCTCCTGAACGGAATCCGGCAGCATAACACTTTCCAGAGCTGTGCATTTGCGGAAGCACTGTCCCGGGATAATCTCTGTGCCTTCTCCGATTTCAACGGTTTTCAGAGATGAGCAGCAGAAGAATGCAGAATCACCGAGGGTGCAGCCGGGCAGCACCAGCGCGGTCAGACCGGTATTCTGGAATGCACTTTTGCCGATTTCTTTGAGTGATGCGGGCATATTGCATTCTGACAGTGCTGTGCAGTTCAGGAACGCCTCTTTACCAATGGAAGTAATTGTTTCCGGCAGCGTCACGCTTGTCAGGCCGCTGCATCCGCTGAACAATGCATCACTGATCGCAGTGATCGTCTTTTTTTCATCGGTATTTTGAATTACGACACACCGGATCGAATTGTTATAGTCTGAAAATGCGCGTGCAGGCACACCGGCCATATCGCCGGAACCGATGAGTGTGAGCGTACCGGCTTCGTCAAGCTGCCAGCCGATTTTTTCGCCGATGATACCCTCGGCGATTATGTTGGGTGCATTGACATGATCGGACGGTGCGGCTGATTCTCCGCAGATGCCGGAAGCCGGTGCAGCGGAATCATCAGCGGTTACAGCGCAGGTCTGTGCCGGAGATGCCAGCAGCAGAAATGCAGTCAGAATGGATGTGAAGCGTGTGAGTTTCATAGCAGCTCCTTTTTGTATGCGACATTTTTCAGTTTCTAAACGCAATTGATTTTACTATTATATCATTTCCGTTTGCAAAAAGCAAGTATTATTTTTGGGATTTTTGTCCAATTATTGCGGTATTGATGCAGCACAATACACACAAAAACCGGCAGAGCGCATATGACTCTGCCGGCGGGATTCAGTGCTTTGGCTGATAGGGCTTTTTTGCAGGCTGTTCCGGTTCCTGCGGCGGCGCAGCTTTTTTTGCAGCGGCTTTCTGCTCCGGCATATCATACGGTCCGCGGACGGCCTTGCAGCGCGGATCCTCCGGTGCGGCGGGCTTTGTATGCTTTTCGCGGAATGCATCAATTTTCTTTGCAAGCCACGGTGTCAGCAGCGCAATAACCGCTACCGCGGCAAAAATCAGAAAAAATTTGCCGATGAACCGCAGCAGAACCGGCGTGATATTGACACGTTCCTCAGCCTCCGCAAGCAGCAGACCGTTCATAATACACGCTCCTTCTTCACAAATACGGCAAAGGGCGGGCAGCCCGTGCGGTTCGGGAAGCTGCACTGCAAAACAGTATAATACCGGCTGTCCAGTCCGGAGAGATATTCCAGCAATGCATCACGCTCCGTAAAACCGTTTGCGCCGCCGTAATAGATACAGAGCACCAGCCAGCCCTCCGGCCGCAGCAAATGCAGACCGGCCTCCAGTGCAGCAATACTGGAATCGGCGTGCGTAAAGATCTCATGATTTCCGCGCGGCAGCCAGCCGAAATTGAACACAATGCAGGAAACCGATCCCGCTTCTGCATATGCGGCCATATTTGCATGGCTGTCCAGATGCAGCTCGGCCGAAAGACCGTTTTCACGCAGCAGCGCTTCGGCTGAGTCGATCGCATCCTGCTGAATATCAAAGCCGATCACGCGTCCCTCCGGCCCCGTAAGCTCACAGAGCAGCTTCGTATCATGGCCTCTGCCGCAGGTCGCGTCGATCACAAGATCTCCTCTGCCGATATGCGCCCGAAGAAACTGATGTGCCAGATCCAGCACGCCAAGCTGCCTTCCGGCATGATTTGTCTCAGAATTCATACATAAAACACTTTCATATCATCGAGGCGCAGACAGGCCAGCTTGCCGCCTGCCTCATGGAAAACTGCACCGCAGTCAATGTTGATATAGGTATCGGTAAACAGCACCTCTGCACGGCCGTGCATCTGCGGATAGGTCAGCGTCGGCGTGTGACCGAAGATCAGCGTGCGGTCTTCAAAGAAATGATCGCTTTGCTGCGGGCGCGCATTGATCAGGGCATCAATGGGGTAATCGGCAAGCGGAATTGCAGGGTCAAAGCCCTCAATGCCGCTGTGCGTCAGGACGAATTTGCGGCCGTCTGGCATTGTCAGCTCCTCATAGAGACGGAATTCCTGCAAATACGCCAGAACCTCTGCACGCTTTTTCGGCTGCAAGCCGAGAAACTGCGTCATGGTAATGGAGCCGCCGTTCTGCATCCATGCGGAATAGATCTCGAAGCCTTCCCGCGTATAAAAATCCGTGACGTTTTCGGGTGTCGCTGCATCCGGCAGACCGGTGATGCACTGCATCATGATCGCTTCATGGTTGCCGAGCAGCGGATAGATGTTGATTCGTTCCATGCAGTCCAGCAGCAGTGGAATCGGTGTATCGCCGCGGTCGATAAAATCGCCGAGAATATACAGATCGTCGGCATCTGAAAAATCAATTTTCTGGATCATTTTCCGAAAGAGCGCATGGCACCCGTGGAGATCGCTCATGACATAGATCAAGCACGCTTCACCTCCCCGCAATCATTTTTTTATGGTGTTAATTCAGATTTCCGGTATGGAACATCAGTACCGAAAGTGCAGTCAGCGGTGCTGTTTCGCAGCGGAGGATCCGCTTTCCGAGCCAGACCGGCTGCACATTGTGTTCTGTCAGCATTGTAATTTCGGCGGGATCAAATCCGCCCTCGCTGCCGATGCAGAGGCCGTAGCTTTCCGCATCCGGCCGGACTGCCGAAAAAGAGATTCCGCCCTCTCCCTCATAGAGCACAAGCGGTACCTCAAGGTCTCGCATCCGTTCGGCGGCCGATTCAAGGCTGTGCAGCGGTGCGACAACGGGGATGATCCCGCGGCCGGACTGCTGTGCGGCAGCCTGTGCGATTTTCTGATAGCGCGGCAGCTTTTTCAGGAAGTCACCGCTGTTCATGCGGACGATGCAGCGGCGCGTCATGACCGGTACGATTTCGGTGACGCCCAGCTCAACGGATTTCTGAATGATCTGCTCAAACTTGTCCGCTTTCGGAAGCGCCTGAAAGAGTGTGACGGAAATAGCAGGTTCGGCGCAGCAGCTTGCGGAAGAAAGAATACGGAGAAAGACCGTATCAGCGGTGATCTCCTCGATCTCGCATTCATAATCGGTTCCGCAGGAGCAGACTGTCAGGCGTTCCTTCGGGCGCATCCGCAGGGAATATCCGATATGGCGAAGGTGCTCACCGGTCAGGAACGGCTGCTCCGGCGAAAAGGAATCCTCAAAGAATTTCGGCATGAAAGCAGCTCCTTTTGCAAAGTCTTTTTTATTATATCACAAAATGCAAAAAAAAGCAATGGGCGAAGCAGAAAAAGATGCGAAAGATGAAAAAGCGGAGAGCGCACAGAAAAAAGTGCAGTGAGATGAAATCGCCTCAAAATTAAAAAATCCCCTTGACAAATTTTATGCAGATGTGCTATAATATAGATACATGAACCGGCAGTTAACCGCCGGACAAAAGGAGGAACTGAACATATGAAGCTGAACATTATGGCAAAAAAGATCCAGATCGGTCCGAGTTTCTCGGAATATGCAGAAAAAAAGCTGAATCAGAAGCTGGACAAATTCTTTGAGGATGAAGCAGAAGCTAAAATCACTCTGAATGAGCTGCGCGGGCAGATCGTCTGCGAACTGACAGTGCGCGCCGGCAGCATGATCTACCGTGCAGAGCAGAGCGCCGTTGACAAAAATGATGCACTGGATTCCGCGATCGAGAAGATCATTCGCAAGATCCGCCGCAATAAGACCAAGCTCGGCAAGCGTATCAAGGCAAGCGCACTCTCACCGGATGCTTTCACGGATACCGTTGAGGAGCAGACCGAATACAATCTCATCCGCAAAAAATCCTTCCGCGTACAGCCGATGAGCGTCGAGGAAGCGATCTTGCAGATGAATATGCTGGGGCATTCGTTCTTCGTGTTCCAGAATGCGGAAAACGGTACAATCAATATTGTATACCGCCGCATGGATGACGACTATGCGCTTCTGGAGCCGACAACAGACTGATAAAAAACGATCCTCCAAGGGATTTTTCCCTTGGAGGATTTGTTGTTTATGCAAAGCACTTTGCAAATTCGGCGAGCTGTTCGGGGTTCCGGCAGGGGGATTCGGGGTCGATTTGCAGCAGGTCAAGCCTGCCCATATCCTGCAAGGCCGGCGCGATCATATAGCCGTAGGTTTGCTGCAAGCCGGCAGCATCCTCTGCGGTGATGCTCTCACCGAGGGCGTTGACGGCATCGGATGCTTCCTGATATGCTGTCTGCATTCGCATTTCATATTCTGCGCCGCACGAATTAGGCGGAGTATACTGTGTGAGCGGTTCCAGAAGGCACTGTGCAAGCACTCTGTAAGCCTGATCGGTCGAAGCGAGTGATATGACACAGTCAATATACGGAACGGTCAGCTCCTGTAAATGCTGATATTCCGGCAGCGCGAAGCCGACATGAAATGCGGAGCTGACATTAGGCGGACCATTCTGCACAGCTTTTGCATCGGCTTCATCATATGCTTTGAGCGCAGAATCAAATTCTTCTGGGATCGTTCCGGTAAACGGGCGCTCTTCATATTGCTCCGGAGGATTATATCCCTGAACAGGTGCTGTAACAGGACGGTATTCGTGCGCTGCTTCATCCCATTCCTGCATATTGCTGTCATAATATTCGTTCCGGTCAGGATTATAGACAGCGGATTCTGCGGCCGGCTGCAACGGCACGCGCACGCCGTTGATGCTGAGATACACGGTACGGCGTAGGTCGAGCGGCTCTGCAAAGGATAGATGAACGCAGGTATCCTGCGTGTCGTCCGAATCCTGATTCAGGTGCAGTGCATTGATGTTCCCGATACCGGATAATGCGATCTGTTTGCAGCTGCCGTCTGCGCCATAAGCTTCCGCTGTCCATGCGGAGGCTATTGCCGGGTAGCTTGTCAAATAGGTTTCCGGATAGCCGGATTCCATCTCTGCAAGCCACATCTCCGGGTCGGATTCTTCCGGGGAATTGCTGAACAGCGTCAGCCCGAACCGGCCGACGGCTGCATAGCGGAAACGGAATTGCTTGTCGGACACCGGAGATTTACAGAGAATCTCATCCTCTGCCGCAGCGGGCTCCGGAACGGACAGAAATGCCGGCTCAAACGCCTTCGACACTCCGCCTGGTGCAACATAGGACATATGCGCCGGGGTGAAGTTTGCAGTCAGTGTAAGCCTTTTACCGGCAAAGGAATATCCCATGTCACATACATATTCGAGACAGCAGTACCGCAGGATTTTTTGATTTGTTTCCTCCTCCCGCATGACGGTCAGATTCACAAACGTTCCCGATGCCTCTTTTTCATTGCTGCCCTTTTGCAATGCCCTCAGCATAAATCTTTCGCTGTTTTGCATGAGCTGAGAGCGGTCGCCGGCGTCTTTTTCATCCGTATATTCAAAAAAGCAGAAGAGCCGGTATGCATCGCCGGCAATCGCACTGATATGGATATGGTGCGCTGTGCCGAGCATCGGGTCTTCACTGTCGAAATCAATATCCAGATCCTGCCCGCAGCCGGTAAAGTCATAGGTGCAGGGCGTGCCGTTCTGCATGGAAAAATAATCCTTCATGGCCTGATTATAATAGGCATTTTCCGCCTCCGCAGAAATATCAATCACATCTGGCGCAGTGCTGCCGGTTGAAAGCCCGCTGCCGCGGTAATAGAGGAGTGCGCCTGTCCCGATGAGCACGGCACAGAGCAATGCTCCGCTGCGCAGCATGAGCTTTCTGCGGCGGTGCGGAAAATCTGCGGCGGCAGAGCGCGCCTCGGCTTCTTCTTCAAAGCGCGGCGCGATTTGCTGCATGATCTCGCGGATTTGTGCTTTTTTCATAAGAATCCCTCCTCTTTGAGGTACTGCGAGAGCTTCCGGCGGGTGCGCAATAGCGAAACACGAACCTGCGGCGCGTTCAGCCCGAATTTTGCTGCAATTTCATGCGGGGCAAGCCCCATCCGGTAATACGCCACAAACACCGTGCGGGCATTTGCGTTAAGCGAATCGAGAAAGCGCTCGACTGCCTCTGTCAGCAGACGGCTGTCCAGCAGGCCTTCCACGGTTTCCGGCGCCGCAACGCTCGCTGCATCATTCAGCGGGACAGCCGTTTCTCCGCTGCCGCGCTTCTGTGCCTGCGCTTTTTCTGTGTATTTCTGCGCGGTGCGTTTTGTCACGGTGACAAGGTACGCTTCCAGATTCCGGATTTCACCGGGGTGAGCATCACGCCAGACCTGCATCATCACATCGCTGACGCATTCCTCGGCATCCTCCTGCCTGAGATATTTCTTTGCAATCCGCATACAGACTGCGCCGTATTTGCGGTGCAGCTCCGCGGCGGCGGAATCATCATGCACCTGAAGCAGCGCTATGATCTGCTGATCTGTCATTGCCCTCACCGCCTTTCTGTTCTCTATTATTGCAGTACGGAAAGCCTCCGCTGCCGTTACATTCCGATGAAAAAAACGGCAATATCTTTGTCAGGATACTGCCGTTTTTTTCGTTTATTCTTCATTGTCCGGCTTGTCCGGTTTACCGGCGGGCTGCTGCGCAATGTCCTCCAGCAGCACCAGATGCTGTAAATAGGGGCTGTCGTCATCTTCAAAGAAGCCCGATTCAGGCACTGCTTCCGTAATACCGAGCTTATCCTTTAGAAATTCCTCGGTTATCTCACCGTCCTTGGCGCGCTCCTCCAGCCGCTCTGTCACGAGTTGTTTGATGATCGTGTATACGACTGCGAACAGCGGCACACCGATGATCAGGCCGATGATACCGAACAGGCCGCCGCCGAGCATACAGGCGAACAGTTCCCAGAAGGCCGGCAGTCCGATGGATTTTCCGACGATTCTCGGATCAAGGATGTTCGCGTCAAACTGCTGCAATGCTACAACAAAGATGAGGAAATACAGCGCTTTCGGCGGACTTTCCATCAGGATCAGCAAAACACACGGAATCGCACCGAAGATCGGCCCGAAATAGGGGATGACGTTTGTCACGCCGATGATGACTGCAATCAGCGTAGAATAGGGGACACCGATGATCGAAATGCCGATGAAGCAGATCATTCCGATGATGACAGAGTCGATCAGCTTGCCGAGGACGGCTGTGCCGAAGGTCTGGTTCGCGGCGGTCATCTGCTTGTCAATCCATGCGGCGGTTTTTGGCTTGCAGACTGCATAAAGGATCTGTTTCCACTGCCGCAGAAAGCGGTCGCGGCTGATCAGAAGATACACCGCAATCACAAATCCGACAACCGTATCATAGACAAAATAGAATGTACCGGCCGCACCGGAGGCCAGCAGCGAAAGAAACCGCTGCGATACATCCATGGTATCAACCTTGCCCATGCCGAGATCCGATGCGGAAAATTTTGCCTGCAATTCGTTCAGATAGCGCATGATATTGTTATCCGTGCGAAGCAGCTTCTGGATGTGCTCTATGATGAGATCGAAATAATGCGGCAGCTTGTCGATTGCCGTGGAAACGCCGCTTACGACCTGCGAGAAGGTTACGATAACCAGCAGCGTAATCGAACCGATAAACAGCAGGACGACCAGAAACGAACTGATGACACGCGGCAGCGCACTGAGCTTCGGGTGCTTTTCAACAGCCTTCCGCATCCATTTTTCAAAGCGCTTTTCAAGCATGGACGCTGCCGGAGCTAGCAGATACGCAAACACAAAGCCTGCAAAAACAGGACCGAGCGCAGACAGAATCTTTCCGATGAATTTTGAAACAGAATCAAACCGCAGGAACGCAAATGTGACAGCGATGCAGCCGCTGAGCACGAAAAACAGTGTAATCGGGCGCATCTGGGACAGCATGATCGGTTCCCGACGCTGACGTTTCATAGCAATCCCTCCCTTGCATGAAATGTGATGCTACCTGCATTATAACATATTTGCGGACAGATTTCAACCCTCATACCGAAAATGCGCTGTTTTCCCGAGATATTGCCCCATTTCGCAGTTCCGACTTGACAGCAAAGCCGGAATGTGGTAAAATATACTTGATGCATTATGCACAAATGTATTTCCAAATACAAAAAGATGCATTTTGCCGGACAAATCAGCATAATGATATTGCAAAACAAATACACTGAACGATTATCATAAGGAGAAAAACTATGTGCGGAATCGTAGGATTTACCGGAAACAAACAGGCTGCGCCCGTTTTGCTGGACGGCCTTTCCAAGCTCGAATACCGCGGATATGATTCCGCGGGTATTGCCGTGCGTGACGGCGAAAACCCGAC
>JAFYBM010000126.1 GCA_017540225.1 Oscillospiraceae bacterium
ATGTCATATCCCTCCTGTTTTACGGATGCGAGCTGTTTATTACAGCTCCGGTTTCTGGAACCAATTATAGTAATACTGATCGGCAAGCTCATCATTCCCGATCATTTGCAGCATTCCGCCCGTTTCAAATAAAATGCGGTTATCAAGCCGGTAGATATTGTTGGTGACCGGGCAGGAGCAGTTTGAAATCACATGGATTTCCGGCGCGTTTTCTTCAAATGCAGCCAGCCTGAACGCTGATTCAAACATCAGCGCGCCCCACGGAATGTGATAGCTGCTGCTGATTAAAACGACCGAATCAACCTGCGGATATTTTTTTCGCAGGATCTCATAGGTGTTATTGGCGTTTTCGGCGGTCGTCAGGGACTTGTTCTCAACAGAGAGCCGGCGCTTGCTGAGGCCGTTTTCCACGAGCCATTTCCCCATGAGATCAGCCTCCGTGAGATCCGGACGATTGAGTGCCGTTCCGCCGCCGGTGCAGATGACGCGGGCTTTCGGATACTGCTTTGCGCATTTGAGCGCAAGCTTCAGCCGCTCAACGAGCTCATTTTGCATGGAACCGTCTGCATTCAGCTCGAAACCGAGCACAATGATACAGAGATTGTCCTCTTTCGGAAGATCATTCGGCAGCTTTTCGGTGTTGACAACCATTTCGCTGTTGGCATATTTCCAGTAATCCATGATCTCAGACCAAAGTGCGGCCTTCCGTTTGTTCTGGCTGCGCAGTTCACTGAGCAGCTCCTGTTCCTTTTCTTCCGCTTCGTCCTCGTAGCAGCCGTAGTATACGATCATATCCTGAATGATGGCTTCATCGCTGCGTGTGCCTTCGTGCTCACTCTCCGTATCGCGTTCTGCTGCCATACTGAGAGATACAGTGATTGCGGCAAGAAAAGAGATAATTTTTTTGATCAGATCAAAGATCAACCGCATTCGCCCCCGAAAGCCATTCAGATGATGTTTTTCTTTTTATCTATTATAGCAGAATTTTTGCGATTTGTCATTCGAGAAAGCAATAATTGCGGGAATTTTGTAGCCTTGCACAATTATTGCACATTTTTTTCGGCGATATTCCACTGTTTCAAGGCTTTGTTTGCGCATAATACTGCCGGTTCCAAACGAAAAAGCCCCGCAGCAGATGGTAATTCTCTGCTGCGGGGAAAGTGTTATGCATCATCTTCCTTGGATTGTTCTTCTTTTTCAGGGTTTTCCTTCATGATTCTGAGAATGCCGCGAACATCGGTCAGATCAATGATGCCGTCCTGATTGATGTCGGCCTGTGCAAAGGCTGTGTCGTTCAGGCGCATTCCTTTGCTCTGTGCAATCCAGCGCGTCAGGGTCAGCACATCGTCCGAATCGACGATCTGATCTCCGGTGACATCGCCTGCAGCAGTCGCTGACGGGTCAAGTCCGGCAAAGCAGTAGCCGTTTTCGCGGCAGTATGTATGGACCGTTCCGCCGAGTGTGCCGTAAATCGTGCAGTTGTCGGCATAGCTGCGGAACCCGATTGCGTCAATACCGGCAAACGGGAACGACTGATCCAGTGCCGTGATCGTGATTGTATCCGGGATTTCGATACCGACCGCATCCGTATTAAGTCTGACAAGAACAGCTCCGTCTTTGGTGAGCCGGTAAACAATGCCGTTGACTTCATATTCAGCCGATGTGTCGATATCGGAGATCATGATGGTGTAGTCGGATTTGATCTCGTCCTCCAGAATAAAGTTCGCAACGCAGTAGACAGCGCATTTTTCGCCTTTTTTCAGCGAAATGCCGTTTGCAGGCTGCGGCACACAGTTTCCTGCGCCGTTATAGACGAATGCAGAGATTTCGTCAGCGAGCGTATCCGGCAGTGTCAGATAATATGTTCCGTCTTTTTCTGCGGTATAGGTGAATACGCGTGCTTCACCCAGATGACAGTGCGGCACGGCATATTCCTCATTGAGTGCCATGCTGATCTCCGGAATTTCGCCTCTTTCCTGCGGATCCGGTGCTTCGGTCAGCTTTTCCGGCGCAACATTGAATTCCACATCGAGGTCACCGGCATAGTTTCCGATGCCGCGCAGCGTCACAAACGAGCGGCCGAGATGC
>JAFYBM010000127.1 GCA_017540225.1 Oscillospiraceae bacterium
CTTCGGCATCGGTTGTTTCCCGAAAATGGGCATCCGCGGCGCAGCGCTTGCGACTGTGCTTGCAAGGGTATTCGAGGCTGTGTTCGTGGTCATCGCGATCCGCATGCAGCTGTGTCCCACGCTGCGGGTGCGGCATATGCTGCATGTTACAAACAACACGCTGCACCGCGATTACTGGAAATACACGGTCCCGCTGCTCATCAACCAGATCGGCTGGGGCGGCGGCGTGACGATGTATTCGGTCATCATGGGGCATCTCGGCACGGATGCGGTCGCGGCAAATTCCATTGCAAGCATCGTCCGGAGCATCATCGCAAGCTTCTGCTGGGGCATTGCATCGGGCGTCGGCATCATCCTCGGCGGCATGCTGGGACGCAATGAATTTGACAGGGCAAAGAAAGCCGGCGGCAGCTTCGTGCGGTTCTCGATCCTCGTCGGCATCGGTTCGGGCTGCGTGATCCTCGCGCTCACACCGCTGATCCTGCGCGTGATTCATCTTGCGCCGCAGGCACAGCATTACCTGAAATACATGATGCTCATGGCATCGTATTACATCATCGGAAACTCGCTCAATTCGACGATCATCTCCGGCATTTTCCCGTCCGGCGGCGATACGCGCTTCGGCATGTGGTGCGATCTAATCACGCTCTGGGCAGTGGTCGTGCCGCTCGGCATGGTCGGCGCATTTGTGCTGAAGCTTCCGGTTCTGGCAGTCGCGTTCATCCTCACGCTCGATGAATTTGTGAAGATCCCCGCGGTCTACCGGCATTACATGCAGTACAAATGGGTGAAAAACATCACAAAAGAAAAGGCGGAATTGCAGAACTGAATCCGAAGCGGGGTGAAAGCCAAGACGGTTTTCACCCCGTTTTTCTGTCATGACGGATGAGAGGAAACCTATCATTTTTCATGCATTTTCTATACCGGCTCCGGCTGCATGATACAGGAATACGCGTATATACGGGATTTTCTGCCGCGGGATCATTTTGCTGCGGAATTACATCTTCCGAAACAATTTTGTTTTTCGCAATTTCGCACCAAAAAGACTTGTTTTTTATTGTGAACTGTGTTATAATAAACATAATTATGTGTTTTGCAGACTGCTCTGCAAATATTAAGAATTATTTCAGGAAAGCGCGCAAAAAATCCGGTTCTGCGCGCGTAAAAGAGGAGGCTGCGGATGTTGAAACCGTTCAGAAACCTATTCGCATTCAAAACCGTGTATTCCGAAAACAAAACATATGTCAATTACAAGATCGGCAAAAAAGAGGAGATCAACTATACGCAGGTGCAGATGCTCGAAAAGCCTGCGTTCCGCGAATACTTCGTGCCGTTTCAGTGTACAAAGACTGCTTCCGTCAACAAGATCTGCTTCGATATCAGCGGACTGACCGCGCTCTCGGAGTACCTGAAAACCGAGCTCACGCAGGAGAAATATTTCGAGATCATCGCAGGGATCCAGCGGATCGCATCGTTCTGCAAAAAATCCTATCTCTCGACAGACAATCTCGTCTGCTCCCTGAAATACATGTACTACCATAATGTGCAGAAAAAGGTGCTCATGGCATATGTTCCCGTGAAGAATCCGCACTATGTCGGCGACGGGATCGGCGCCTGTCTGATCCGCATGCACAAAAAGGCGCGTCATATCATCATCACCGACGGCAACTATATGCAGAAATATGAGCATTTTCTGGAACGCTATATGCCCGCCAGAGGCAGACGGAACAGAAAAAAGCCCCCGCTGACCTTCTCGCCGGATTCGCTGCTGCACTTTTTCAATGAGAACCGCATGAATGCCGGCGGCATGGATCCGGATTTCGCGATCGAAAAAATGCATCCGAATACTGCCGGTCAGCCTGCGGAAAGCTTCCCGATCATGGGGCAGCTCTCCGAACCGGCGCCGTCCGCACCGCCTGTGCAGTCCGCGGCACCCGTGACCGCAGCGGTGCAGAGCTTTGCAGAACCGGAGCCTGCGCCGAAGCAGACCGTCAGCGAAACGGTCATCCGCAAGCGCACGCGCGCCAGCCTGACCGACAGCCGCGGCAACATTTTCCACATCACCGGACCGGTGTTCCGCATC
>JAFYBM010000012.1 GCA_017540225.1 Oscillospiraceae bacterium
GTCGGCATGAAGAGCCGCGGCGTCTATGAGACTCCGGGCGGCACGATCCTCTACTATGCACATGCAGCCCTCGAGACGATCACGCTGGACAAGCAGACCGCAAGAGTCAAGGAGCAGCTTGCACATCAGTACGCAGACCTCGTTTACAACGGTCAGTGGTTCACACCGCTGCGCGAGGCGCTTGATGCTTTCGTTGACAGCACCCAGCAGACGGTCAACGGCACCGTGAAGCTCAAGCTCTACAAGGGCAACATCATCACCGCAGGCATCACCTCGCCGGATACCCTCTATGATGAGGAAGTAGCGACATTTGACGAGGACAATGTCTACAATCAGGCAGATTCCGCAGGATTCATCAATCTGTTCGGCCTGCCGATCAAGGTGAAGGCAAAGCTCGATCAGAAGCGCGGCAAATAAGCCGGAAGCGCGGCAATTTCAACAACATGACAGACAGGGCGGCTTTTCGCAAGGCCGCCGCTCTGTTTTTCGTCAAACGTGAGGTGCTGTCTCATGGATCATTACATGGAACGCGAAAAGCGAAATCCCAAACATTCTGACCTGATTGCATTCTGGTCGCCGGGATTACAAATCTATGCGGTTTCTGTACTGGAAAGCTACAGCTTTATGTATTACTGCGATTATTATGAGATTTCGCAGGAGACCTACGACCGCTTTGAGGAGCCGGAATTTGACCCGCCGTACGGCAGACTTCTTTTTTCAGAGGCACCGGTCGGTAATCATCATACCCCTGAAGAGGATGCGCTGCGGGAGAAGTTTTACGGGAGGGCTTGACCGTGAAATACAATGATAACGGCGGCCGTTTTACCGCAGAATGGTGCGCGGCACTTCAAAATTATTAGATGTGCCGCATAATTCGTGAAGAATACAATGCGAAATTGCGGAAGAAATACGGCAAATAACGAAAGGATACTGATTATGGCAAAAATGTGGGCAGGCAGATTTTCAAAAGAGGTCGATGAAACGGTCAATGCGTTCAATTCCTCGATCTCCTTTGACGGAAGAATGTACCGGCAGGATATTCGCGGCAGCATCGCACACGCGACAATGCTCGGTGACTGCGGCATCATCCCGCAGGACGATGCAGAAAAGATCATCGAAGGACTGAAAGGCATTCTCGCAGACCTCGATTCCGGTGAACTGCTGATGGATCCGACCGCCGAGGATATACATATGTTTGTGGAGGCGGAGCTGACAAAGCGCATCGGGGATGCGGGGAAGCGTCTGCATACTGCCCGTTCCAGAAACGATCAGGTCGCGCTTGATGTCAGACTGATTCTCCGCGATGAGATTACTGAAATCCGCAAGCTGCTGCACGCGCTTCTGAATACGCTTGTGAAGATTGCAGAGCAGCACACCGAAACGATTATGCCGGGCTATACGCATTTGCAGCGCGCACAGCCGGTTACGCTCGCACATCACATTCTTGCCTATGTCTGGATGCTGCTGCGCGATGACGGCCGGCTTGTTGATTGCGCAAAGCGCATGAACTACTGTCCGCTCGGTGCGGGTGCGCTTGCCGGCACGACCTATCCGATCAACCGTCAGCAGACCGCACAGCTCCTAGGTTTTACGGCACCTGTGCCGAATTCGCTTGATGCAGTTTCCGACCGTGATTTCTGTGTGGAGCTTGCGAACGCGCTCTCGCTGCTGATGGTGCATCTTTCCCGCTTTTCCGAGGAGATCATTCTCTGGTGCTCATGGGAATTCAAGTTCATTGAGCTGGACGACGCCTACGCTACTGGTTCTTCAATCATGCCACAGAAAAAGAATCCGGATGTCACCGAGCTGATTCGCGGAAAAACCGGCCGTGTCATTGGTGATCTGACAACACTTCTTTCGATGCTGAAGGGACTTCCGCTTGCATATAATAAAGATATGCAGGAGGACAAGGAAGCGATCTTTGATGCGATAGATCAGGCAAAGCTCTGCCTGAAAACCTTTGATCCGATGCTTGCAACCATGCGTGTCAATAAAGAAAATATGCGTGCTGCTGCTGCAAAGGGCTTTATCAATGCGACAGACTGCGCAGACTATCTCGTGAAAAAGGGGCTGCCGTTCCGTGATGCCTATAAGATCACCGGAACACTCGTTGCCCGCTGTATTGCAGAGGGCTGCACGCTCGAAACTCTGCCGCTTGCAGCCTACAAGGAAGCCTGCCCGCAGTTTGATGAAGATGTGTTTACGGCTATATCGCTGGAAACCTGCCTGAACGGCCGCATTTCCGAGGGAGGTCCCTCTGCGGAGGCAGTCCGGAACCAGCTTGCCGCCGCAAAAGCCGCAATTGAGGAGCTGAACGCATGAAACAGCGTATTCGCTATATTTTCATTGTCACGCTGATTGCATTTGTGATCTGGTTTGTCGGTGAAATTATCATTATGGTGCAGTTTCCTGAATCCAGCCTGACCGTTGCCCGTATCTGGGCGATTGCGGTCTTTTTGCTGACCTGCATCTGGAATCTGGCGCATTTTTACCGTGTGGAAAAGAAAAAGCGAGAGGAAAAAGCAAATGAAGAATATAAAAGTGTATATTGACGGACAGGCCGGAACGACCGGTCTCAAGCTCTTTGACCGCATCAAGGACAGAAGCGACATTGATCTCCTGACGATCGACCCTGCAAAGCACCGTGATAATGCGGAGCGTGCGCGGCTCATCAATGAATCCGATGTGACGTTCCTGTGCCTGCCGGATGCAGCTTCCATCGAGGCGGTGTCGTTTGTGGAGAATCCGGAAACCCGCATCATTGACGCTTCGACTGCACACCGCACCAATCCTGACTGGGCATACGGTTTTCCGGAGCTTTCCGCTTCGCACAGAGAAAAGATCGTGAAAGCGAAGCGCGTGGCCGTGCCGGGCTGCTATGCTTCCGGTTTTGCAGCACTTGTATATCCGATGGTACAGAGCGGCATTCTGCCGAAGGATTACCCGCTGACCTGCCATGCAGTTTCGGGCTACAGCGGCGCAGGCAAAAATGCGATTGCCGTCTATGAATCAAATGACCGTCCCGCGGAATTCGATTCGCCGCGGCAGTATGCACTCGGCCTTTCTCACAAGCATCTGCCGGAAATGCAGAAGATTTCCGGTCTGGATTTTCCGCCGGTATTCAATCCGTTGGTCTGTGATTATTTCGCCGGCATGGTTGTTTCGGTTCCGCTGCACCGGCGTTTCCTGAACGGTACACCGTCTGTGGAGCAGATCCATGAAATGTTTGCAAGGCATTATGAGGGGCAGCGGTTTGTGAAGGTGCGTGCATTGCAGGGCGCAGATGTGCTCGAAAACGGCTTCCTGCCGGCCAATACGCTTGCGGGTACAAATCTGCTTGAGGTCTTTGTCTGCGGCAATGATGACCGTATTCTGCTGGCCGCGAGACTTGACAATCTCGGCAAGGGCGCATCCGGCGCAGCGCTCCAGTGCTTTAATATCATGACCGGTGCTCCGGAAGAAACCGGTCTGGAATAAGGAGAAAATAATGAAATTGCAGAGCTTTGAAGAATATCCTTTTGTCACGGGCGGTGTCTGTGCGGCACAGGGCTTTCGGGCAAGCGGCGTCTGCTGCGGTCTGAAGCATCAGGCTCTTTCCTGTGTCACAGAGCAGGCAGCCGAAGCAAATCTGCCGGAGGATGATGCACCGAAAAAGAATGATCTTGCGATGATCGTTTCCGATTTTGAATGCAGTGCCGCGGCTGTTTATACGCAGAACAAGGTCAAGGGCGCACCGATTCTCGTGACGAAAGAGCATCTGAAAAACGGCCGTGCAGCGGCTGTGATTGTCAATTCCGTCAATGCAAACACCTGCAATGCAGACGGCGTTGAAAAGGCAAATAAAATGTGCGAGCTGGCAGCAGAGGCACTCGATTTGCAGCCGGATGATGTCGTTGTTGCATCGACCGGCGTGATCGGTCAGGTGCTTCCGATCGAACCGATTGAAGCAGCGATCCCTGCGCTGACAAAGGCGCTGTCCTATCACGGCAACACAGAAGCCATGCACGCAATCATGACAACAGATACCCGTGAAAAAGAACTTGCAGTCAGATTTCAGATCGGCAAAAAGACCTGTACGCTCGGCGGAATGCTCAAGGGCAGCGGCATGATTCATCCGAATATGGCGACAACACTGACATTCCTGACAACTGACTGTGCGATTTCTCCGGCTATGCTTCAGCAGGCGCTCTCCGATGTTGTCCGCGTGACGCTGAACCGCGTTTCCGTAGACGGTGACCAGTCCACAAACGATATGGTCTGCATCATGGCAAACGGCATGGCGGAAAATAAGGAGATTACCGATGAAAATGCAGATTATGCTGCATTCCGCGGTGCACTTTATGCTGTGATGCTGAATCTGGCAAGACTGTGTGCTGCTGACGGCGAGGGTGCAACCAAGCTGATCGAATGTGTGGTCACAGAGGCGGCGAGTGAGCAGGTTGCCGAAACGATTGCCAAAAGCGTCATCGAATCCAGTCTTTTTAAGGCAGCAATGTTCGGTGCAGATGCAAACTGGGGACGAATCGCCTGTGCAATGGGATATTCCGACTGTGAATATGATGTCAATAAGGTCAGTGTGGATCTTGCATCGTCAAAAGGACGCATCACCGTTGCGAAAAATGGCTGCGGCGTACCGTTCTCTGAGGATGATGCAAAGACGATTCTGCTGGAGGATGAGGTTCAGGTGCTGATCTCGCTTGACAGCGGCGATGCATCTGCAATTGCATGGGGCTGCGATCTGACTTATGACTATGTGCAGATCAACGGTGACTACAGAAGCTGAGAAAGGATGCTGAATATGTTACAGAAAATGGAGATTCCGGATAATATTTCCACCAAGATCCGTTCACAGGTTCTGATTGACGCACTGCCTTACATCCAGCGTTACAACAACAAGATCATTGTTGTGAAATACGGCGGCAATGCCATGACAAATGAATCGCTGAAAGAAGCTGTCATGAGCGATATTGTGCTGCTTTCTCTGGTTGGCATTCGCGTTGTGCTGGTTCACGGCGGCGGCCCTGAGATCAGCGATATGCTGCACCGCCTGAACATTGAAAGCAAGTTTATCGGCGGCCTGCGCTATACCGATGCCGAGACTGCGGATGTTGTCCGCATGGTGCTGGCCGGTAAGGTCAACAAGGAGCTGGTCGCGCATCTGACACGCCATTCCGGTCAGGCCATCGGTCTTTCCGGTATCGACGGCGCAC
>JAFYBM010000128.1 GCA_017540225.1 Oscillospiraceae bacterium
AACTGGCTTTTGTGCTTCTGCGTCTCGACAACGAGGAAATCCTGTATCGTTTCGCCGGAGGCGCCGTTTCTGACCATGTAGTCCACGGAATCCGCTGTGACCCACAGCACGCTTTTCGTCGTGTCAAGATAATTTCCGAGATTTGCCGAGAGACCTGTGATCTTGTCCTGACCGACCTCGTACACATTGGAGACCGAGATTCTGTAAAACAGTGCGGAGGTATAGGTGACGACCAGAACCATCAGGATAAATGTGATCGCAAGCGGAAGCGTGAGGTTCAGCCTGCTTTTTTTCATACGATTCCCTCCCGCAGAATGAAATATGCCCGCAGAGCAGGCGCGTTATGTGCGCTTCTTCTCCGGATTCTGCACAAGCTCCGTCTCATAAGCAACCGGATGCTCGGGGCAGCGCCTGTTCCATGCGGCTGCGACACGCTCTGCCGCCGCGGCAGGGTCGCCCTCACCGGCATCGGGCAGCAGGACAAAATACTGCTGCTTTCCGGCACGCATCATCAGATCGCTTTTGCGCAGGGTATTCTTCAGAAATTCGCCGAATTCCTCCGCGGTCTCATCTGCGCGGGTGCCCTCTGCGGAGATCGTGAACAGGAGCTTGCAGCCGGTGATGCGGTATCGTTTGAGAAAGCGCATCACAAAGCGGTAAACATACATGAAGCTCTCTCGCTCCAGCTGCAGGGCGCAGTCAGGAATATTGCGCTCATCCAGCAGTCTGGAGAAAGCCGCGATCCCCATGCGCTGATCGGGCGCGTCGGTGTAATTGCTGAACACTGCATAGCCGTGCTTTCCGTTCTGCTTGACATGATAAAGCGCCTTGTCCGCCATCTTGAACAGGGATGCGTATTCCGTGCCGTGCTCCGGCGTCATCACGATGCCGACCGAGGCGCCGAGCGGAATCTCCATATCCTCGCCCATCAGTTCCTTTGCGTGTCTGAGCAGACTGCGGTTCAGCGCGGCAGTGAAATCGGCGGCATCGCTCTCGCGCGTCATGTCCAGCGCAAAGGAAAGAAATTCATCGCCGCCGATCCTGCCATGGACGCCGTTCGGCAGTTCTTCGCGGATGCAGTCGGCAAAGGCAGCCAGTACTCTGTCGCCCATCTCGTGCCCGTAGAGATCATTGACCAGCTTGAAGGAATCCAGATCAATCATCATCATCGCGCCGCGCTTTTCATTGCAGAGCACGGCAAACCGCTCTGCGGCAGCCGCCTTGTTCAGAAAACCGGTCAGCCGGTCGCGTGTGGCATCTGCTTCAAATTTGTTGATCTGTGCCTGCTGCGTAACAGCATTTCCGATCCGCTTCAGAAGGATCTCCGGCACAAACGGTTTCCGGATAAAATCGGAAACGCCCATTTCAAAGCCGCGGCTTTCCGTTGCGGTATCCTGATCGGCAGTCAGAAAGATCACGGGCGTCTTGCTGCGCCCCATTGCTTCCTCCTGCGCGCGGAGCCGCCGCAGCGTCTCAAAGCCGTCCATGACCGGCATGGCAATGTCCAGCAGGATCAGATCGGGGCTGTTTGTCTGCGTGAATTTCAGAAGCGCAGTGCCGGATTTCATGATGCTGACGCGCATCTGATTTTTGCTGAGTATCTGTCCGGCAATGTTCAGATTGGTTATATCATCGTCTACGATCGCGATCCATTTCATATTCTGCCTCCCATACGGCTGACGGGCTTATCCGGTTTTGACATTCAGGTATCTGTTTTTATTATACCTTTCCTGCATAGAAAAGTCAACCCCTGCCGCAGAATCTGCCCCGCGCCGGCGCCTGCTCGAGCTTCTGCAAGACACGCATCGTTGCTGCGCAGGGAGAACCGGAACCGCACCTATAAGCTGAAAGCGCAACATGAAAAAACATCTCTGCCGAAAGGCGGAGATGGCGGATGCTTGAGTATAATTTACGAAAGCGAAAATTGATCCTTACCCGCTGCACACACTTTCAACGATTTCAGAAAGGAACTGACGCCGGTTTTCTTTCCGATGTACCCTCTCCCGGCGAGTTTCTGTGCTTGCTTTTAGAAATTTTTTTGAAGAAACCACTTGACTCTTACGCTACGTAATGTTGTATAATATATATGGTGATGCAAATGAACGAGCTGAAATGTATCAAAGAGGTCTGCAAAATGCTGGATATGACTCCGCGCACGATTCGGTATTATGAAGAGCGTGGTCTTGTAAAAACAGTGCGTGAAAGCAAAACAGCTCAGCGCAGGCTTGATAAGGACAATATTGAACGCCTTAGAAATATCAGGTTTCTTAGAATGATTGGTCTGTCGCTTGACGAGATCAGTGGAGTGATAGACAGCAAAGAAAAAGCGGCTGATTTGATATTCACAAAAACAGCCGAGTTAAGTGCCGAGCTGTGTTCACTGAATGAGAGGGCTGCCATTCTCAGGAGAGTGCTTGCAATTGTCGAAAAGGGCGGGGATATCTATTCTGCCGATCTGTCTGCACCGCATACAGAAGACGAAGCGGAGATAAGGCGAATCGGCGCCGAATGCACAAGACTTCTCCTTGAACGCAGATTTTCAGAAATAAATCAATATCTCGCTGCTGACATGAATAAACTTCCGCCATCAGTTTATGAATCGTTGTGGGATAATCATATCCGGCCGTGCGGAAAATTCATATCTATTGGCGAGCAGACCCTTGACGGAAATAAGGTCAAAAATAGACTGCATTTTGAAAAGCTTGATGTGATCGTCAAGATAGAGGTCATTGACGGAGTAGTGACGGGTTCGATGCTGCAATACAGTAAAGAAAAGGGGACGTAATAGATATGCAAAGAATAGCGGAGGTATTCAGCTATGGAAACTGCTGAAAAGCGAATATCAAAAACTAAGGTACTTATCCTATATAGCATTGCATTTTATACAATATGGACTTTGTTTGAGTTTTTAGGGAAACCGGTCATAGATGAAATTTTCCACGGAGAAATTGGTTCGCAGATTGTAAAGACGGTTGTAATCAAGAACCTTGTCTGGGTTCTTCCGGCAGCACTTCTTGTACATCATTACAATGACGATGTCTGTATCGGGCTGAAAGAGATGTTTACCGCTAAGGTAAAGTGGCTGAGATATCTGCCTGTATTCCTGCTCTTTGTGCTTTATCCCCTTGTTACAGCGT
>JAFYBM010000129.1 GCA_017540225.1 Oscillospiraceae bacterium
CAGCTATGAGCAAAAGCCCTTCCGCCGCGAGGTGATGCGCACCTACGGCGCATCTGTGACGCCCTCTCCCTCTGAAACAACCGCAATCGGCCGCAAGATTCTCGCAGAGCATCCCGGTACCGGCGGCAGCCTCGGCTGTGCCGTTTCCGAGGCAACTGAGGCGGCTCTCACCCATGAAGGCTACCGCTATGTCCTCGGCTCCGTGCTGAATCAGGTGCTGCTGCATCAGACTGTCATCGGTCTGGAAACACAGACAGCACTCAGAAAATATGACATCAAGCCGGATGTCCTCATCGGCTGTGCCGGCGGCGGCTCCAATCTCGGCGGCCTGATTTCACCGTTTGTCGGTGAGCAGCTCCGCGGCGAGGCAAATTACAGATTCATTGCCGTTGAGCCGGCATCCTGCCCGTCGCTGACACGCGGAAAATATGCTTATGACTACGCCGATACCGGCCGTATCTGCCCGCTCGCAAAGATGTATACGCTTGGTGCGGATTATATTCCTGCACCGAACCATGCCGGCGGTCTGCGCTATCACGGCATGAATACCACGCTTTCCAAGCTGCGCGATCAGGGAATTCTGGAGGCGGTTTCTTATACGCAGAATGAGATCTTCGCTGCGGCAGAGCAGTTTGCCCGCATTGAAGGCATCCTGCCGGCGCCGGAAAGCTCCCATGCGATCCGTGCCGCAATCGACGAGGCAATGAAATGCAAGGAGACCGGCGAAGAAAAAACCATCGTCTTCGGTCTGACCGGCACCGGCTATTTCGATCTTGCCGGCTATGCAAAGTACAATGACGGTCTGCTTGAAAACTACATTCCGACTGACGAGGAGCTGGAAAGATCCTTTGAAAAGCTGCCGGAAATCGGCTGAAAGGAACCGAAAATGCTGACACACGCCGGAACACAGACCATTGAGACAGAGCATCTGATTCTGCGAAGATTTGAATATGCAGATGATGATGCGATGCTGAAAAACTGGGTTGCAGACGAAAAAATCCAGTCGCTCTATTCTGAACCTGTCTATGAGACAAAGGAAGCCGTCAGAGGGCTGCTTGACAAGTATATCGGCAGCTATGCGCGGGAGGATTATTACCGCTGGGCGATCATCGAACGGGAATGCGGCGAATGCATCGGACAAATCGCTTATTTCCTTGTGGATAACAAGAATCATTTTGCAGAGATCGAATACTGCATCGGTTCCGAATTTCAGTGCAGGGGCTATGCAACGGAAGCGACAAAGGCCGTGATCCGGTTCGGATTTGACACGATGAATCTTCATAAGGTGCAGATCTGCACGAAAACAATCAACCTGCCTTCCAAGCGTGTGATTGAGAAATGCGGATTTACCTATGAGGGAACCCTGCGTGATTATTTCTTCATGAAAGGGGAATATGTCGGAAGACTGTATTTCTCGATTCTGCGAAGCGAATATGAATCTCGCTGATCATGCAGGCAATACGGAGCATTTCGCGGACTTCTGTTATAATTCTCAATGTGTTTCCCGATAAACTGAATCCCCCGATACCGCTTGGTATCGGGGGATTTATTCAGCCTGCAATTCGAGGAGCACGGCGGCGCGTTCTTTGAGGCGGATGCGGTTTTCTCCGGTGAGCGCCTGATAGAGGTGCAGCAGCGCGGATTCATCGGCAGAGAGCATATCGGCGGATTCAGTCCGGCGGCCGAGCAGATAATCAACCGAAACGCCGCAGTAATCTGCAACATCCACAAGATAATTGACCGGTGCCTTTGTCTCGCCGCGCTCATAGCGGCTGATTTCCTGCTGTTTGATTCCGAGGTGTTCTGCAAGCTCTGCCTGAGAGCATTTTGCTTTGCGCGCCCGCACCAGATTCGGATAGAGATATAAGTGATTCTGCATAAATCCCCTCTCCCTTTCTTGTTGATGTATACAAATTTATTATACATCAGATTTGATGTATTGACAAATCCCTAAACATTTGTTATAATCGTATTATACAACAAAATAGTTGTATTATTAGATGCTTTCATCTAAAACATTTTAAGGGAAGGTGATAATAATGGTTACAAAAAGTGCAGATGAAATGCTAATCAAGCAGTTCGTGCAGGAAGTATTTAAAAAATATTTGCCTGCCCTGAATGTATTACAAAGCTCTGAAATATGCAATCTAATTGAGGATAAAGACTGTTTAGATAAGGATCCAATTATCCAAAATAAAATTGAGGTACTTGAAAATCTTAAATCAGCAGGGTATTTGGCTGCTTTTGAAATCCTTGTAGATTGGATTGCGAAAGATTCAACGCTATT
Source organism: Oscillospiraceae bacterium (assembly GCA_017540225.1). Lineage (GTDB taxonomy): Bacteria > Bacillota > Clostridia > Oscillospirales > Ruminococcaceae > Firm-04. The sequence continues at coordinate 2,288 of JAFYBM010000129.1, forward strand.
TGCCTATTTGTTCATGCTAAAGCAGGAAAACGCAAGTTTAGAAGCAATAATCCTCAAAGACGATTACTCTTCCTTGAGGGAATATGTTGGCACCAAGCTATACTTATGCAAAAAAGAGTGGATTAGAGGAGGAGGTCAAAATGAAAATAAATAAAAAAGCTCTGGCATTTTTGCTATCTATTTGTTTATCAATTCCATGCCTCGGATGCGGTGAAAGTTCTGTTCAGTCTACATCTGAGGCTGATAGTGCACCTCAATCGGACATAACAATCGAAACCAAATCACAAACAAATAATACATCTAATGATAACACTGAAGAACAAGCCGATAGTTCTACTACTACAGAAAAAGAAGACGTGGCACTAGATATTGAAGAATCTGTTGCAGGTTTTGCAGAAAGTTTTGCGGAAAAACTTGAAACCATTTGCGGAGTAAATGATTTTCAGTTTGAAGTAAAGGACGAAATGGCGAAAGGTGGGAATGTGTACAAGTATGAATTTGACAAAACAAATCTGTCTGACACAGACCATGGTAGTAAAAGACTTTTTATATACACTAGGGAAGATGGTAGTATATCAATGATATATGTTTTAATGCTCGATAGTCCTTTATTTCCTGCACTTCCTACGAGGGAAGATCTTAATACCAATGGACAGATTCTTTATGAGTTAATTGAAGGACAAGATGAAAAATCAGAACGAAATTATTATGAATTGTTCCTTGCTTTAGCGGTTGAAAAAGATTTATCAACAAAGGAAGAAATTGTATCGGCAGTTAGTGAATTTGAATATAGAACAGAAAATGATGATTGGCAATTAATATTAGAAAAGGACATTTTTGGATATACTTACAGCCAAAAAATGGGTCGCTTTTCCATTTCTTATGATATAGCGTAAAAGTTCAAAAATCCCCCGACACCACACGGTATCGGGGGATTTTCACTGCAAATGTTCTCTTATGCTTCCTCACGGATCTGAATATTTGCCTCGCGGAGCTGCTGCTCCGTGACCTGTGACGGTGCACCGAGCAGAAGATCCTGCGCATTGCCGTTCAGCGGGAACGCAATGACATTGCGGATGGTCTCCGTATCGGCCAGCAGCATAATCATACGGTCAATGCCGGGCGCCATGCCTGCGTGCGGCGGTGCGCCGTACTGGAATGCTGTATAGAGCGCCGAGAATCTTGCTGCAAGCTCCTCCTCGGTATAGCCTGCCAGCGCAAATGCTTTCTTCATGATGTCTACGCTGTGGTTTCTGACCGCGCCGGACACAAGCTCAATGCCGTTGCAGACAAGGTCATACTGATATGCAAGGATTTCCAGCGGATCCTGATTTTCCAGTGCATCCAGACCGCCCTGCGGCATTGAGAACGGATTGTGTGTGAAATCGAGCTTGTGCGTTTCCTCGTTGATCTCGTACATCGGGAAATCAACGACAAAGCAGAAGCGGAATGCATTTTTCTCAAGGAGATCAAGGCGCTCACCGAGCCATGTACGGATCTGTCCGGCATAAAGATCAACAGTGCCCTTCTTATCGGAGATGAAGAATACAGTCTCGCCGTCCTTGATGCCGGAAAGCTGACGGATCTCATCGCGCTGTGCATCGGAGAGGAATTTGTCGATCGGGCCTTTGAAATTGGATTGTCCCTCAACGGCGGTCAGATAGCCGAGGCCCTTCATACCGATGGAAGTCGCAAATTTCAGCGAATCCTCAAAGAATTTCTTGGAGCAGCCCGCGCAGTCTGCGACAATGCCGCGCACCGGCTTGCCCTTGAAGATCGGGAAATCAACATTTGCAAAGAAATCAGTCAGGTCGATAATTTCCAGCGGATTGCGGAGATCCGGCTTATCCGTGCCGTATTTCAGCATGGATTCTTTGTATGTGATACGGCGGAACGGTGCGTCCGAAATCACGGAATCCGGACGGAATTCCTTGAATGTTTCGGAAATGACCTTTTCGCAGATTGCGAGCACATCATCCTGCGTTGCGAATGCCATTTCATAATCAAGCTGATAGAATTCTCCCGGTGATCTGTCCTGACGGGCATCCTCGTCGCGGAAGCAGGGTGCAATCTGATAATACTTATTGAAGCCGGAAACCATCAGCAGCTGCTTGAACTGCTGCGGTGCCTGCGGCAGTGCATAGAATTTGCCCTTATGCTTTCTGCTCGGAACGAGAAAATCGCGGGCGCCTTCCGGCGAGCTTGCCGTCAGGATCGGCGTCTGAATGTCAAGGAAGCCAAGCTCCTCCATTTTCCGGCGCAGATAGGTAATCACGCGGGAACGCAGAATGATGTTCTCGTGGATTTTCGGGTTTCTCAGATCGAGATAGCGATACTTGAGGCGAACCTCCTCGCGGGTATCCATCGACTCTGCCGGAATAAACGGCAGCATCGACTTCGACGGGCCGAGCAGCTCCATCTCGCTGACGCGCACCTCGACAAGACCTGTTGCGAGCTTCGGATCAACGGTCTCGGCATCGCGCTCGACGACCTCGCCGGTTACGCTGATCACGCACTCGCGGCCGATGCCTTTGAGCATTTCGTCATCGTGAAATACGACCTGTGTAATACCGGTCTCATCGCGCAGTGCCAGAAACAGCACGCCGCCGTGGTCACGGATCGTATCGACCCAGCCGGCCAGCGAAACGGTCTGACCGATGTTCTCCTTGCGCAGCTCGTTGCACATAACGGTACGGTACATAAAAATACTCCTTTCCTTTTGGAAAATAAGAAAATAAAACCGCCCCAAAGCTGCCTGAATCAGACTGCTTCGGGACGAGCTGTTTCATACAAAACCCGCGGTGCCACCCGATTTAACCCCGGTTTGCCGAAAGCAAACCCCGGTTCACTTTTTTTAATGGGGCCTGTGGAGCGCAAATTCGTTGCGCGGGAGTGTTGCCGCATCGCTGTTTTCCGTGACGGCGCTTTCAGCCTGCGGCGCTGCCTCTCTGACCGGAACTCGTATTGCGTGCGGGTCTCCTGTATTTTATTTTATTCGATTTTGCGTGATTTGTCAAGCGCAATTTTCCGCAGGGGACGGATCGACCTGAATTTTTCCGATTTTCACAAAATGTTCATTGACAAAAATGAAATTTGTGGTATAATAATAATATGATGCGCGTTGCGGTCATACAATGAAACTTTACAATCAAGGAGGAAACTATCATGGAACTGAAAGGCTCAAGAACCGAGGCCAATCTGCAGGCTGCATTTGCAGGCGAATCACAGGCGAGAAACAAGTATACCTATTTTGCGTCCAAGGCGCGCAAGGAGGGTTATGTCCAGATTGCAGAGATCTTTGAGGAAACCGCAAACAACGAAAAGGAGCACGCAAAGCTCTGGTTCAAGGAGCTGCACGGCGGTGAGGTGCCGGATACCGTTGAAAACCTGAAAGCGGCCGCTGACGGCGAAAACTTTGAGTGGACAGATATGTATGTGGAATTTGCGAAGGTCGCAAAGGAGGAGGGCTTCACGCGCATTGCCGCACTGTTTGAGATGGTCGGCAAAATTGAGAAGGCGCATGAGGAGCGTTACCGCAAGCTGCTTGCAAATATTGAAGGCGGACTGGTCTTTTCGCGTGACGGCGATATGATCTGGGAATGTACGAACTGCGGTCACATCGTGGTCGGCAAGAATGCACCGAAGATGTGTCCTGTATGTGCGCATCCGCAGGCATATTTCAAGCTGCGTGCCGAAAATTACTGATACGAAAAAAACAGGCGGCTCCGCAAATGCAGGAGCCGCCTGTCTATAAAGACAGACTGACCGGACATCCTGAAATGTCCGGTCTTTTTGCATCAATGAAATTCGTCGTTCGGGTTCAGCGCGGCCGGCGACTTCCAGCGAATTCCGTAATCGCTGCGCAGGATCATGCGCTTTGCCATCCAGTATTCCTTGCAGTAATCATAATAGCCGCGTTCATGCTCCAGCGCCTCGTCAATCTTTTCCTCCAGCTCAAACCGGATCGAAAGATACTCCGGCGTCAGCTCAATCGGATCACAGGCCGGCTCGGAATCCACGGCATCCTTTGCTTCTGCATACACACCTGCATAGGCCTCTGCGCCCAGATCATTCCGCAATTCCGTCTCAATCTCCGGTGTGACGCCGTTTGCAGTATTCAGCGCACAGGTCAGGATCGAAAATGCGCTGTCAGTCAGATCGAGCAGCTCGCCGTTCTCCAGAACCTTGACGCCCGCAGCCAGCAGCTCCCGCACATCATTGTGCGCGCGGACGGCATAGCTCAGTGCCTCCGGCCAGAAATGCGCCTCTGCATAGGTGTTTGCCGTATCCTGACAGTAACGCAGACAATCCGACCAGCGGCCCTCTGCCTCCAGCATTGTCAGTGCATTCCGGCAGCTTTCGATTGCAGGATGAGAACGCCACGAATCAAACTGCATTGAATGGAAGGATTGCAGCAGCAGGCAGGTATAAAGCTGATCCACAGCAAGATCGGCTGTCGGATGCGCTTCAAATGCACTCTTAACACGCTCAAGCATCCGCTCCGTAAATGCAACACCGATCTCAGATGCACGTTCTGTATTCAGAAGATTGAGGTATTCCATCAGTTCCTTCTGTTTTTCCTGCTCGGAACGGTCTGCGCTTTGCAAAAGCTGTTCCAGCGCTTCGCCCTGCGTTTTCAGCTCCTGATACTTGGAATCATCTTTGATATACATGGATTTGCCTCCTTGCTGTTTATAGTAATTCGGGAACACGGTTCCCGCTCATTGTCATTTAGTATATCATACCATATTTCCGAAGGAATGTCAAGCGAATTGCAGAGATAATGCCAAATTTCCTGCATCTTTTTTCATGGACTGTTCTGCGTTTGGACTGACGCTTTGAAAAGTGCCGATAATCCGCCTGACAGGCCGCTGTTTTTGTGCAAAAAAGAGAATCTTTTTGCGAGCCTTCGTCTTCTGCTTGCTTTGCCGGACGAAATGTGCTATACTATAATTTAACCGCGCCTGACGCGGAAAACAGGATGAAAAAACAGAAACGGAGGCCTTCAAATGGCAGAACAGAACGTCAATCTGATTGTCAAGCAGGATGAGCGAAACAACGAGGAAGAAGTTGTTATTTCCATTTCTGCGATCTTCCGGAAGCTCAAAAAGTATTTCATGGTCTGGTTCATGGTCGCGGTCATCATCGGCGGTCTGATCGCAGGCGGCAGTGTGTTTTTCAATACAACGTCCTCTGCGCCGGTTCATGCAGTTGTCAGCTTTAATTATGACGGAATCGAAAAAGGCAAGAATCCGGACGGGACGGATTTTGACTGGAACACGCTGAAAAGCCCGCAGATTATTGAGGCTGCGCTGAACGAATGCGGACTGGAGCTGAAGCTCCTGGAGTCGGTTCGCCGCGGTATCCGGATTGAGGGCGAAATTCCGGAGGATTCCTATCAGCGCCTGAATACCTACAAGAACATCTACGAAAATGCGACCAACGGCCAGCTTGCAGCTGCACAGGCAATGCTTGATGTTTCCTGGTTCTCAACCCAGTACAACATCACATTCAATTATAAGGAATCCGGTCTGACCCGTTCGGAAGCAGTTGATGTGCTCAATGCCATGCTGAATGCGTACCGCGACTTCTTCTTCAAGCAGTTCGGTTATAACGAGGCAATGGGCAATTCGCTTGAGTCACAGGACTATACAGATTACGATTATGCACAGGCTGTTGATATGTTCCGCACGACCCTGCAGGAGCTGAACCGCTATGTGGACAGCCTTTCCAGGGATGACACCGCTAGATTCCGCTCGACGGTGACCGGTTACACCTTCGCGGATCTGAAATCCACGATCAGCTCCGTGCAGACGCTGGATCTTGACCTGATCTCCTCCTATCTGAATGTCAACAACATCAGCAAGGATAAGGATCGCCTTCAGACTTATTACGAATTCCGGATCCAGAATCTCGAACGGCAGCAGAAGGCGGACGAGGAAGTGCTTGAGGCGATCGAAAAGGCGTTTGATTCCTACGAAAAAGATCAGATTATTATTTTCTCTGACAGCAACAAGAATACAGAATCCTCTATTGCTTCGGAAGAATATGACAAGCTGATTTCGCAGCGCATTTCCGCACAGCGTGACCTTTCCCAGATCAAATCCGATATCCAATATTACAAAGAGCGCCTGACTGCCCTGAAGAACACAAAGATCGGCAAGACGGACAAGACCGAGCGCATCGAAAAGGATCTTGAAAAGCTCGACAAAAAGGTCAAGGATCTTGTCAAGCTGGTCAATGATACCGCAGACGACTACTATCAGAATGTATCTCTTTCCAGTGCATACAGCATTCTGGTTCCGGCAACTTCGGATGCAATCACAACGGTTAAGAGCGGTCTTTCCAAGGCAATCATGCCGCTGGCAGGCATTGAAGCGATTCTGCTGATGTTCTTCCTCGGTTATTCCTTTGTGACGGCTCTGATCGAAGAAACCAAAAAGCGCAAGGTGACGGCTGCGGCCGAAAAGGAGGCGGCATCTGAAAAGGATGCGGCAGCCGAAGAAGAAAAGAAATCATAAGTTTTTTTCAGGCAGCACACAGAGAGTGAATACTCTGTGTGCTGTCTTTTTTTCGCGCAGGAACCGGTACGGCAGGATCCGCCCCGCATTTTTTTGCATGATACCCTTGCGAAAAATCCGTTTTTGTGGTATACTGATTATGGGTAAATCTATAAAGCAATCAAAACACGGAAATGAGGTAGATACATCCATGAAATTGATTTTTGCAATTGTAAACGGAGATGACAGCGCGGCTGTCTCCAAGGCACTTGCGAAAAACGGCTTTCGTGCCACAAAGCTGGCCTCCTCGGGCAGCTTTCTCAGCTCCGGCAACACAACCTTCCTGATCTGTGTTGAGGAGAACGAGGTCGATGCGGTCATCGGCGTTGTGCAGCAGAAATGCCACCACAGAAAGCAGTTCATTCCGGCTGCACCGGTTTACGGTCCTGCAACCGGTCAGCTTCCCTCCATGCCGGTCGAGGTGCCGGTCGGCGGCGCAACGATATTTGTCACGAATATCGAGCGATTTGAGAAGCTGTGAGCGGACAAAATATGCCGGAGATCGTCGGAAATGCACAGCTCCGCGCCGATTTGCAGACCATGCGCCGCGGGAATCATCTTCCGCACGCGCTGCTGCTGCACGGTGAACGCGGCTGCGGCAAAAAGCTCCTTGCGAAATGGTTTGCGATGCTGGTGCTCTGTGAGCATCCGGAGCAGGCGCCCTGCGGGCAATGCAGAGCCTGCCGGCTTGTGCAGGAGGATGCGCATCCGGATGTGATGTGGGCGGAGCATTCCGGCAAGCGGATGGGCTTTACCGTGGATACGGTGCGCGAAATCCGCAGGGAGGCGGCGGTTCTGCCGAACAACGGCGAAATGCGTGTGTTTTTGTTTGCGGATGCCGACGGCATGAGCATACAGGCGCAGAATGCCCTGCTGAAATCCGTGGAGGAGCCGCCTGCACACAGCTGCTTTGTGTTCACAACGGAAACGGTCGGCGCACTGCTGCCCACACTGCTTTCGCGTATGACGGCAAAGGCTGTGTTTCCGGTCTCAGAGGGCGAATGCGTGGCTGCACTGACAAGGCTGTCCTATCCGGCAGATGACGTACAGGCGGCGGTATCGCGCTTCGGCGGAAATATCGGCCGGTGCATTGCATATCTGAGCGATGAGATGCAGCGGAAAGCGGCCGAGACTGCGGCCGCACTGACCGCAGCACTTGCACAGGTCGATGAATACACGCTTTTGCAATTGCTGACGGCGGCTGCGGCTGACAAGGATCTGCTGCGCCGGACGCTGGAGCTGCTCGATATGCAGATACGGGACGCGGCGGTCTTTTCGCTGAACGGCGAATTTCGGCGGCTGGGCTGTGACCGTGCGGCGGCAGAGGCGCTCTCTGCACGGCTTTCCCCGCGGCGCGCGATGCGAATGCACGGCGCGATCACGGAAGCATTTGCCGATCTGGAAAGCAATGTCGGCGCGGTACTGACGGCAACAGCGCTCTGCGCTGCACTCAGTGCGCAATGAGCTTTTGCGCACTGTAAATCAAACATTAAAGGAGTCGGAATGAAAAATATCCTGATTACCAATGACGACGGCATTTATGCGGACGGTATCATTCGTCTGGCGCGTGCTGCAAGTGCGTTCGGCAAGGTCTGGGTCATCGCGCCGAAAGAACAGCGCAGCGGCGGCTCACACAGCATCACGCTGCATGATTCGATTGATGTGTATCCGACAACGATTCCTGTTTTGGGAACAAAGGCATTTTACAGCACCGGCACACCGGCAGACTGCGTGCGGCTCGGCTGCACAACACTGCTGCCCGAAAAACCGGATGCCGTCCTTTCCGGTATCAATCTCGGCTACAATGCCGCAACGGATATTCAGTATTCCGCAACGGCAGGCGCAGCCTTTGAGGGCGCCTTTCAGGGTTGTCTCTCGATTGCTTTCTCCGAAGGGACAAACGGTTATTCCGAGGTCGCGGATCGGTTCCTGCCGAAGCTGCTGGAGGAACTGCTTTCTGAGCAGCCCTGCGACAACGAGATCATCAATGTGAATTTTCCGGGCTGTCCGCTCGCGGAATGCAAGGGGATTCTGCGTAACCGGACAGTCTCACACAGCATGATCTTTCGGGACAGCTACAAGGTTCTCTGGGAACTGCCGAACGGTGCCGTGCGCTACGAGGTCGAGGGCACTTATCAGGAGAACGCCGAGGAGGGTTCCGATCTGCGTGCGCTGTTTGACAAATATGTATCGGTCGGACGGGTTCGCAATATGAGCTGGGAACAGCATTACAATTCGCTGTGATCCGGCAGATCACAACAATATTAGATTTGGATGGTTCAACATGATTGAAGTAATCGGAGTGAAATTCAAAAGCGGCGGCAAAATGTATTATTTTGCGCCCGGAGACTTAAATCCCGCAGAGGGCAGCTATGTGGTTGTGGAAACGGCCCGCGGTCCGGAATGCGGAGAGGTCGCGGCACGCCGCCATGCTGTTGCGGATGAAAACATCACCGCACCGCTCAAGCCGATTCTCCGGCTTGCAACGGATGAAGATATGGAAATACTGGAGAAAAACCGTGCTTATATGGCAGAAGCAATGCGTGTCTGCGAGGAGCGCATCGCGGCACGGGAGCTGCCGATGCATCTGGTCGATGTGGAATGCGGCTTTGACAGCAATAAGCTGATCTTTTATTTTACGGCGGAATCGCGTGTCGATTTCCGCGAGCTGGTCAAGGATCTCGCACTTGCCTTTCATGTCCGCATTGAACTGCGGCAAATCGGTGACAGAGATGAGGCAAAGCTGCTCGGTGGACTCGGAATCTGCGGCAGAGAGTTTTGCTGCAAGGGCTATCTGAATAATTTTCAGCCGATCTCTATCAAAATGGCCAAAGAGCAGGGGCTTGCACTGAATCCCACAAAAATTTCCGGTGCCTGCGGCAGACTGATGTGCTGCCTGCGCTATGAAAGTCCGGTTTATGAGGAGCTGATCAAGCTGACGCCGAAGGTCGGCTCGACGGTCATTCTGCCGGGCGAGGTGCCGCACCGCGCCTATGTCATGGAGGCAAATCTTGTGACGGGCAATCTGCGCGTGAAGCCGGAAAATTCCGATGTGCCGATCACAATACACCGCGATCAGGTCGAGCGCCTGCAGGATGCGAGCCGCCGCATGACGCGGGAGGATCTGCGCGATAAGCGCACGGCACCAGCCAAACCGGAGGCACAGCCGCAGCAGAAAAATACTGCACAGGCAAAGCAGGAAAAACAGGAAAAGCAGGAAAAACCCAATCAGCAGCTGAAGCAGCCCAGACCGCCGAAGTCTGAACAAAAATCCGCGGAGTCGTCTGTGCCGCAGTCGGCCGTGCTGCATCCGGAATTCGGGGAAAACCGTCAGCGCAGCGGTGCCGAGCAGCCGAAGCAGCCGAAGCCCGCAAGAGCAGCAATGCCGCTCGATGACATGGATTTCACAGAGCACCGCGCCGTGATCGAGCATCCGGAGCGCAGTGCGGCGCAGAATCAGAAGCAGGGAGACGGCACCCGCCGTCCCAATCGCAATAATCGCCGCTGGCAGAATCATCGCGGGCAGCACCGTCAGCAGAATACCGGCGGAAAACCGCAGAGTGAAGATGCACAGTGAACAGCAAAGAGCCTTCCCGTCAGGGAAGGCTCTCCTGTTTTGTATCAGGAACCGGTGCCGCTGTAGCGCATGGCGCCGTGCATCCAGATCTTATAGCTCAGGCCGAAGAATACCAGACCAATCAGCGGTGACAGCCACGAAAGCAGCGGAACCTCGTCCGGCCGCAGAATCACAAGGCTCGGATAGTACGCGATAAACGCCAGCGGAATGATGAAATGAAAATGAAGCGGAAAACCGGACCGAAAATTGTAATCGGATATTTGGCATAATCCTTGAAGCGAACTGCCAGATCGAGAATATAAAACGAATTCTGAATCCAGAAGCAGGCCGCGGCGGCAGCATTCTGCATGGCAATCATTATCAGCGAAGCCGTCAGCAGAAAAACAATCATTTTCAGCAGCATCAGCGGTGTGAATGCCAGCCCGATTTTTCCCCAAGCATATGCAAGTGTCCCGATGCCGAAGGCGAGCTGCCCCAGTCCTTTGATGTCGAACACTTCGGACTGATAATAGAAAAACAGATTGATCGGACGGAAGCAGTATTTGATGAAATCGCCGGTATAGACATTCTGCCGGAGACTCCAGTTGTTATCAAAAAGGCATTGCACCGGTGTCAGCGAGACCAGCGAAAAACCGTATAAAAACAGCATTTCATAATAGCTCCAGCCATTGATCGAGGGAAAATTGCGGAACAGGATCCAGAAGCCGATAAAGCCGGAGATATTCGTGAAAATCATACCGACCGTTGAGATGATGAAATCAGCCCGATAGCTCATTTTGCTTTTGAGATCCTGCGCAAGGATTTTGCGGTAAATGCGGAGATAAAACCGTATATTTCTCTTTTTCATAGTTGTTCTCAGCCTCCGTTCACCGTAATTTTGCGGAGCGAAAGCTTCCAGAACAGCTTGCTCAGCAGCGTCATCGTGACACACCAGAAAAGCTGCGTGCCGAGTGTTTTCAGCACGGTTCCGGTCTGCGGGCTTCCGTCCAGCAGAAGCGTCAGCGGCGCATTATATACAGACTGAAAGGGCAGCAGCATGACGATTTTTCGCAGTCCTTCCGGGAAAAAGGCAAGCGGCACGGTCGCGCCGGAAAGCAGCAGGACAATCACCTGCTTCATGATATTGATGCCCCAGATGGATTCCGTATACAGGCAGATCGTTCCGACCAGAAAATCAATGCTGTAATTGACGGAAACGGCCATCACGACCGACAGCACAAAAAATAAAAGATTGATGCCGAGCGGAATCGCGCCGTGTGTCACGGCGGCAACAATGATGAATGTCGGCAGAAAGGTCAGGAAAAACTGCGTGACAAATGAGCCGGTATAGGACCAGAACAGATATTTCCGGTATTCGATCGGTTTCAGCAGGTCAAGGACAATCTTTCCGGACTGGATGCTCCGTCCGATTTCCCAGACCGTATACATCTCCATGAAATTGAACAGTGCCGTTGCGAGAACCAGATAGATCAGCGTATCGGTGAAGGTCATGCCGCTGACAACATCCGTTCCGGCTGAGGCATAGATGGATTTCCAGAGAAAATACACAACAATCAGATAAAGCACATTGCCGACCGCAATCATGATGAACGAGAGCCGGAATTGCAGTGCTTCGATCATGCCGGCGCGGGTGAGGGTGAAATACTTTTTCAGATTCACTGGACACCCTCCTCGTAGATCTTCTTGATGACAGCCTCCGTTGAAATTTCCTCCAGCTGCATATCACGGATCCGGTGCGTTTTCTGGAGAGCGCCCAGTACATCAATGACCTTTGCCTTTTCCTCGTCAACCAGAACGGAAATCCATTCTTCATCCGCCGAAACAGTACAATCCGGCAGCTCCTTCTGAATATCCGCCGCCTGTTCCTTCAGATTGCCGTCGATACGGATTTTCAGCGTCCGGTAGGAGCCGAAAAAACCCTTCAGGTGCTCAATATCGTTGTCATAGAGCATTTTCCCCTTGTCAATGATGACAATGCGGCGGCAGAGCGCGTCCACATCGCCCATATCGTGTGTCGTGAGAATAACGGTCGTATTTTTTTCCTTGTTCAGCGCGTGAATCAGTGTGCGGATCTTTGCCTTCATGGATACATCCAGACCGATGGTTGGCTCATCAAGAAAAACGATCTTCGGGTTGTGCAGAAATGCCGCAAGAATGTCGCTCAGTGTGCGCTGTCCGAGCGACATTTGCCGGACAGGCTTGTGCAGCAGCGGCTCAATATCCACCAGTGAGCGGTAGAGCTTCATCATGCCTTCATAGTCGGCATCCGTGATCTGATAAATGTCCTTGAGGATGCGGAATGATTCAATCAGCGGCAGCGCCCACCAGAGCTGCGAGCGCTGTCCGAACACAACACCGATCTCCTGCGCATTTTCCGTGCGGTTCTGATAGGGAATGCGACCGGCGACCAGTATTTCGCCGGAGGTCGGCTCCAGTACGCCTGTCATCATTTTGATCGTGGTCGATTTTCCGGCACCGTTCGGGCCGAGATAGCCGACGATCTCTCCCTGTTCAATGCTCATACTGATGTTATCCACGGCACGGACAATCTTGTAATTGCGGGAAAACAGATCCTTCAGGCTGCCGGCCAGACCCTCCCGCCGGTTGAGTACTTTGAATTCTTTTGTAATGCTTTTGATTTCGATAATAGCTGACATAACTACCTGCTCTTTCCTTACAAAAAAAGAAACGAATTTTATAATATACTATAACACAATTGCCGCCTCCTGTCAAGTATTCTGCATCCGCTGTCAGACGGTTCATGCATGAATCCGGCAAAAACCGTGCTGTTTCAGTATTTTTTTTGCCGCAGATACCGAAAATCAGTGCTTCACGGCGCTTGACACTTGACTTTTTCGGGTATTTGGCGTATACTGAATCTGTATGGTTATACCCAGAATCAAACGCGGATGCTGCGAGGTCTCCGCAGAAAGAGAGGTTTCACTTTTGAACAGAAACAAAGAACGTTCCGGTGCGGGCGGAAAGGGCGGCTTCCAGCGCGGAAAGAATCAGCGCGGCGGCATTCCGCTTGCAGCGATCGGCCGCAAAATCATGCCGGCTGAGCTTGTCAGCGAAAAGCTGGAAAAGCAGGAACGGAAAAAATCAGAAGGTACTGCAAATAACACTGCTTCCGTCTCAAAAAAACACAGTGCTGAAGGAAATGGAAAGCCTGCTGCGCCGCGGCAGGCGAATGTGCAGCGCGCACAGCAGAAGGAAGTGCGCGCAAAAACACCGGTACGCATCATTCCGCTGGGCGGTCTCGGCGAGATCGGCAAGAATATGACCGTGATCGAATGCGCCAATGATATGTTCATTATTGACTGCGGTCTTGCCTTTCCGGATGCGGAAATGCTGGGCGTGGATCTTGTCATTCCGGATTTCACCTATATCGAACGCAACGCCGACAAGCTGCGCGGCATTGTTCTGACGCACGGCCATGAGGATCATATCGGCGGCCTTGCCTATCTGCTGAAAAAGGTCAATACACCGGTTTACGGTACACGCCTGACACTTGCACTCGTTGAAACAAAGCTCAAGGAGCATCAGCTGAACGGAAAAGTCAGCCTCAATATCGTTGCACCGCGGAAAACGATCCGCATGGGCTGCATGGCGGTTGAGCTGATCCATGTCAACCACTCGATCCCCGATGCCGTCGGCCTTGCGATCCATACACCGGCGGGCGTGCTTGTGCATACGGGCGATTTCAAGGTAGATTTTTCACCGATCAACGGCGGCATCATTGATCTCGGCCGCTTCGGAGAACTGGGCAGCCGCGGCGTACTGGCGCTGATGGCCGATTCCACAAACGCCGAACGCGCAGGCTATACGCCGACAGAACGCAAGGTCGGCATCTCCTTCGACAAGCTCTTTGCAGAGGCCGAGGGCAAGCGCATCATCATTGCGACCTTTTCCTCCAATATTCACCGTGTGCAGCAGATCATTGACCACGCGGAGCGCACCGGACGCAAGGTTGCCGTATTCGGCAGAAGCATGGTCAATGTCATCTCAATCGCGCGGGAGCTTGGGTATCTGGATGTGAAGGACGGTACGATCATTGACATTGATCTGATGAACCGCTATTCTGCTGACAAGATCGTGCTCATTACCACGGGCAGTCAGGGCGAGCCGATGTCCGCGCTGACACGCATGGCAATGGGGGACCACAAAAAGGTCAATATCACGCCGCAGGATTTTATCATCATCTCCGCAACACCGATCCCCGGCAATGAGAAATATGTGACGCGGGTCGTCAATGAGCTGATGAAATCCGGCGCACACGTTGTATATGAAAGAATGTATGAAGTACACGTTTCCGGCCATGCCTGTCAGGAGGAGCTGAAGCTCATGCTCTCTCTGACAAAGCCGAAGTATTTTATTCCGGTTCACGGCGAATACAAGCATCTGAAAAAGCACGCGGAGCTTGCAATGGAAATCGGCATGAACAGGGATCACATCCTTGTCGGTCAGATCGGTGACATTATCGAATCGAACGGCATTGATATGAAGATCACCGGTCAGGCGCCGGCGGGCAGAGTGCTCGTGGACGGCCTCGGCGTCGGTGATGTCGGCTCGATCGTATTGCGCGACAGAAAGCATCTGGCACAGGACGGCCTCATCATCATCGTCATCGGCATTGACAAGTCGATCAATGAGATTGTTTCAGGGCCGGAGCTGATTTCCCGCGGCTTTGTGTATGTGCGCGAGGCCGAGGAAATGATGGACGAAGCAAGGCTGCTGCTCTCGGAAACACTGGAGCAGTGCGCACCGAATGAACTGCGCGACTGGAATGCACTCAAGGGAAAGCTGCGCGATGTGCTTTCCGATCATATTTTCCAGAAAACAAAGCGTTCTCCGATGATCCTGCCGGTCATTATGGAGATCTGAGCATTCCGAAAAAAGACGGAAAAAGGCGGTGAGATTCATGCAGGGAAAACAGCCGTGGCGGATCATGTGTGCTGCTGCACTGCTGGCAATGGCAGGGCTGATCGCACTGATTACGGCACACGCACAGTACAAAAGCGTGCTGTTCTGGTTCACGTTTGTACTGTTTCTCGGCGCAGCCTGCTGGCTTGGCTATGAAATCTATATACTCCGGCGGAATTCACTGCGCTATGTTGCCCGCATGGACAATCTGCTCGTCCGCACGATGCAGAATGCACCGGAGCATATGCCGGTTCCGATCGTCATTCTCGATGACCGGCAGCAGATTATCTGGTATAATGAGGCGTTTTCAGAGTGCATCGCGGCAGGCAGTGATATATTCGGACTGCCGCTGCAATCCGTGCTGCCCTTCCGGCCGGATGCCCTCGCAGACGGTGAATCCATGGAGCTGGGATTATATGACAGGCAGTTCCGCGTTTCCCGCACGGATTATGACCGGAAAGGAAGCCATGCGCAGCTTTTCAGCTTTGAGGATATTACCAATTATGTCACGCTGCGGCGTGTGTATCTTGATACCCGTCCCTGCGTGCTGCTCATTAACATTGACAACTACGAGGATCTCTTCAACGGCACCAGACAGAGCGAACGGGCAGCCGTGCTCGCATCGCTTGAAACACTGTTTGACAAGATGCTCGAAGGTACGGAAAGTGTATTCTGTCATCTGGATGAGGACCGCTTTCTTGTGCTGACCGAGGCAAAGCACTGCCTTGAAATGGAGCGCGCACATTTCCCGCTGCTGGATGCAGCCAGAAAGATCAAGGTGCGCGGCAGAACCAGTCTGACACTTTCGATCGGCGTCGGTCGGAGCGGCGATACCCTTGCACAGAATGAACATTTTGCGCAGCAGTCGCTTGATATGGCGCTCGGCCGCGGCGGCGATCAGGCCGCGATCAAAACAGACAACGGCTTCACCTTCTACGGCGGTGTCTCCAAGGGCATCGAACATAAAAACAAAGCGAAAAACCGTGCGGTTGCAAAGGATCTCATCAAACTGATGTCGCGCTGCGGCCATGTGTATATCATGGGACACCGCGCAAGCGACCTTGATGCGGTCGGTGCAGCGGTCGGTGTGGCGTTCATCGCGCAGCAGACCGGCATTCCGTATCATATCGTCATCCGCACGGAATCCACGCTTGCAAAGCTGCTGACAGACCGCATTGCACAGGAAATGCCCGGCTGCATGATTGAGCCGGAGACAGCCCGCACACTGATTACCGACACTGACCTCGTTGTCATTGTCGATACATTCAGCAAGGACATTGTCGAGGATGCGGAGCTTTACCGGATGGCAAAGCACGTTGTGGTGATCGACCATCACAGGCAGATGGTCAACTATCTTGACAACACGACACTGAAGCTGCATGATCCGCACGCATCCTCGGCGGCAGAGCTTGTCACGGGCATGATCCAGTATTTCGACTGGCGTGAGGAAATGCCGCAGTTTGTTGCGGAAGCACTGATGGCCGGCATCATGCTGGATACGAAGAATTTTGTCATGCAGACCGGCGTGCATACTTTTGAAGTCGCGGCGTATTTGCGTGAGCACGGCGCCGACCCGATCGGTGTCAAGACGCTGTTCGCGGAATCGCTGGCAGCCTATCAGCACCGTTCGCAGCTTGTCTCCGAGGCACAGCTCCACGGCCGCTATGCAATTACCGTTGCACCGGAGGGACTGCCGGATATTCGTGTCATCGCTTCGCAGGCAGCCGATGAGCTGCTCGGCGTTGAGGGCGTGGATGCATCGTTCGTGATTTATCAGAGCGGCGATCAGGCCTGTGTTTCGGCGCGTTCGCTCGGCAAGGTCAATGTGCAGGTCATCATGGAGGCGCTCGGCGGCGGCGGACATCAGATCATGGCGGCTGCACAGCGGAAAGACTGTACGATTCATCAGCTCTGCGAGATGCTGGTGCAGGTGCTTGGCGAACTGGAAGCACAGCGGGATACAGCGGAAGAATCCGAAGAAGAATAAGAAAGGATCCGTATTATGAAAGTTATTTTGTTGCAGGATGTAAAAGGAACGGGCAAAAAGGGCGAGATCAAGAATGTCTCGGACGGCTATGCCCGCAATTTTCTGATCGGCAAGGGGCTTGCCGCAGAGGCAACCAACGAAAATCTCAATAAGCTGGCCGGACAGAAGGCCTCCGAGCAGCACAAAATTGATGTTGCCGTTGCAGAGGCAAAGGAGCAGGCTGCAAAGCTGGAAGGCAAAAAGGTCATTGTCCGCGCCAAGGCGGGACAGGGTGGTCGGCTCTTCGGCGCCGTGACACTCGGCCATGTAGCCGATGCACTGGAGGCACAGTTCGGCTTTGCTGTTGATAAGCGCAAACTGTCCGTCGGAAGCGAAATGAAGAACGAGGGCGATTACAGCGCGGAAGCCAAGCTCTACAGCGGCATTTCCGCAAAATTCACCGTATCTGTGGTGGCTGAAAATGGCTGACCGTCCGGGGCTTTCCGATCTCGGCTTTTCCGATCATTCGCTGCCCTACAGTGAGGAAGCAGAGCAGGCGATCCTCGGTTCCATTCTGATTGATCCGGAAATGATCTCCGCGGCACTGGATATTGTCCATGCGGAACATTTTTATATGGAGCAGCACCGCGAGCTGTTCCGCATTATGGTTTCCATCTTCCAGAACGGCGCTCAGGATCAGGAACAGCTTGATCCGGTCGTCGTTGTGCATGAAGCAGTGCGCGCCGGCGTTTTTGAGAATGAAAATGAAGGAAAAAGCTATCTGCGCGACCTGATGGAGGGCGTGCCCTCTGCGGAAAATATCGTCAGCTATTGCAAAATCGTTGCGGAGCGCTACTGTGCAAGACAGCTTGCAACCGTTGCAAGAGAGCTGCTGCGTGACATCGCAGCCGGCGCGGAGACCGCACAGACTCTGCTGGATTCGGCTGAACAGCGCATTTATGACATCCGGCAGGGACGCGATGTTCACGGGCTGGTGCCGATTCAGGATGTCATTATCTCCACATATCAGCATCTTGAGGATATTTCCGGTCCCGACCGCGAAAAATATATCGGTGCAAAGACCGGCTTTCCGGAGCTGGATGCGATTACGGGCGGTATGAACAATTCCGACCTTGTGATCCTTGCTGCGCGTCCCGGCATGGGCAAAACCTCGTTTGCACTGAATCTTGCAACGAATGTTGCCCGCCGCACAAAACGCACTGTGGCGATCTATTCGCTCGAAATGAGCACAGAACAGCTTGCTTCCCGCATGATCTCCACAGAAGCGCTGGTCGATTCGCATAAGCTGCGCACCGGCCGGATGGATCCGACCGAATGGAACCGCATTGCACAAAGCGCGGATACGCTCGGGCATCTGCCGCTGCTGCTTTCGGAAATGACCGGCATTACTGTGCCGCAGATGAAGGCACAGCTCCGGCGCGTCAAGAATCTCGGCATGGTCGTCATCGACTACTTGCAGCTCATGGATGCACCGCTGAAATCGGAGAACCGTGTGCTGGTTATTTCGGATATTACGCGAAACTTAAAGCTCATGGCAAAGGAGCTGAATGTTCCGGTGCTGCTGCTCTCGCAGCTCAACCGCGGCGTCGAATCCCGAACCGATAAGCGTCCGATGATGTCCGACCTGCGTGAATCCGGCTCGATCGAGCAGGATGCCGATATTATCATGTTTCTGTATAACGATTATTATTATAACAAGGAAAAATCTGCCGCCCCCAATATCACCGAATGCATTGTTGCGAAAAACCGTCACGGCGACACCGCAACGGTCAAGATGATCTGGGATGCGCAGTTTACCCGTTTTTCGTCGCCGGAACGCGGTGAAGCGCCGCCGGAATGATGAAAAACGAAACGCTTTTACAGACTGTGATGCAGGGCGCGGGGAAACCGCAGTCCGGCATCTGTACGGTTGCTTTTTCTGGCGGTGCCGACAGCACGGCGCTGCTGCTCTGCCTTTACCAGCTGCGTGATGCGCTGCAAATTGATCTGCGGGCAGTACACGTTCACCACGGTATCCGCGGTGCAGAGGCTGACCGCGATGCTGCATTCTGTGCAGATTTCTGCGCAAAGTACGGCATTCCGTTTCAGTGTGTATATGTGGATGTGCCGGCCTTTGCGGCGGAGAAAAAGCTCTCGCCCGAGACGGCTGCGCGGCTGCTGCGCTATGAAGCGCTGCAAAATGCTGCGCCGGAGGGCGAGATTGCGACCGCGCACCACGCCGGAGATCATGCCGAAACGGTGCTCTTTCATCTGCTGCGCGGCAGCGGAATGAAGGGGCTGCGCGGAATTCTTCCGCGCTCCGGACGCATTATCCGGCCGCTGCTGACTGCTGAAAAGCAGGCTATTCTTGCTTTTTTGCAGGAAAACAAGCAGACATTCGTTGAAGACAGCACCAATTTTACCGCTGAAAGCAGCCGCAACCGCATACGTTCGGACATCATGCCGCTGCTGCTGCGGGAGAATCCGGCAGCAATCCGGCATATCACACAAACGGCTGAGCTGCTTGCAGAGGATGAAGCATATCTGACAGCGCAGGCAGAGAAAGCATATCGTATGTGTCTGGATTTGCAGTCCGGCGGCCTTTCGGGAATCGGCAGTTATCCGCGTCCGATCCGGATGCGTGTATATAGGCTGGCGCTGGAACGAAAACTCTCGGTGCATATTGATCCCGCATTTGAGCAGCTTCGTGCCATAGATGATGCGGTTTGCAGCGGCAGCGGAACCGTGAATCTTTCGGCGGGTGTTTACGCACGGGCGGATCGGGGCATTCTGTATATGCAGGAGGACGCAGTGCCGGAGCAGAAGCCGGTTTATATGCAGATCGGAGAAAACCGCTGCGCAAGCGGAAGAATCTGCCGTGCCGTACTGCACGAAGGTGATGCAGTATCACAAAATCTTCACACAGCAGACACAAAAGCGACGTTGGATTTTGATAAAATAATAGGGCGACCGTACTTTCGGCCGCGCCGTCCCGATGACCGGATCACATTACCGGCGCGGGGATTCAGTACGCTGCTGAAAAAATGTGTGCAGGCCGCAGTGCCTGTGCCGGAGCGGCAGACGCTTTGCACGCTTTATGACGACCTGGGCTGCATCTGGTGCGAGCGGGTCGGCATTGCAGCGCGCGTGAAACCGGATCTGAACAGCCGCCGCATCCTGACGCTGTCCGTCAGCGCGGCTGAAATACAGACAACCAAAAAGGAGTGAATGTAATTTTGAGCAAAAACCGCGGACTGATGACATATATCATTATAGCGCTCATCTTTATCGTAGCGATCTGGGTGCTGCTGCCCTCGCTTTCAAGCAACGAGCATCAGATCAAATACTCTGATATTATGGCCTATTTTGATGACTATAAGGTGACGGAATATACACTGGATCTCGGCACCGGCGAGCTGAAATATCAGCTCGAAGGCGATGAAAAGGCACATACCTACGAGGTTCCGAATGTAACACTGTTTTTACAGGATACCGCAAAATACCGCGAGACCTATAATAAGATGCACCCGAAAAATGAGCTGACACAGGATTATTTCAAGATCAAGGATAATTCGTGGATGCTGACTGTTGTACCGACAGCGGTGCTGATGATTATGGCAATCGTGCTGTTTGTGGTCATGTTCCGGCAGGCCAACGGCGGCGGAAAGATCAATTCTTTCGGCAGAGCAAATATTAAGGCGGCAACCGGTGCTGCCAAAAAAGCTATGTTTTCCGATGTAGCCGGTGCGGATGAGGAAAAAGCGGAAATGGCGGAGATCGTCGATTTCCTGAAAAATCCGAAGAAATATGATGAAATCGGTGCGAGAATCCCGCGCGGCGTGCTGCTGCTCGGCCCTCCCGGTACCGGTAAAACGCTGCTTGCAAGAGCCGTTGCAGGCGAGGCAGGCGTGCCGTTCTTCCCGATCTCCGGTTCCGATTTCGTGGAAATGTTCGTCGGTGTCGGCGCAAGCCGTGTCCGTGATCTGTTTGAGCAGGCGAAAAAGCACGCACCTTCGATTATTTTCATCGACGAAATTGATGCGGTCGGCCGGCACAGAGGCTCCGGCCTCGGCGGCGGCCACGATGAACGTGAGCAGACGCTGAATCAGCTGCTTGTCGAAATGGACGGCTTTGAGGACAACGAAAGTGTCATTGTCATTGCGGCAACAAACCGCCGTGATATTCTGGATCCGGCGCTGCTGCGTCCGGGCAGATTCGACCGTCAGATCACGGTGAATTATCCCGATGTGAAGGGCAGAGAGGATATTCTCAAGGTTCACAAGGGGAAAAAGCCGATCGGGCCCGATGTCGATTTCCACGATCTTGCGAAGAATACACAGGGCTTCACAGGTGCAGACCTCGAAAATCTGCTCAATGAGGCGGCGATCCTTGCCGCCCGCGCAAACCGCAAAGCAATCATTGCAGCGGATATTGACGAGGCGACTATGAAGGTCATCGCCGGCCCTGAAAAGAAATCGCATATTCCGACGGCGCGTGACAAGAAGATCACCGCGTTCCATGAAGCCGGCCACGCAGTCGCAGCATATCATCTCGAAACGCAGGACCGCGTACAGCAGGTCAGTGTCATCGCGCGCGGTATGGCTGCCGGTATGACATGGACACGGCCGGATACCGAGGATAACCACATGACCCGCACGAAGCTGCTGGAAACCATTGTCATGATGATGGGCGGCCGTGCCGGTGAAGCAACCGCACTGGATGACATCTGCACGGGTGCCTCCAATGATATTGAGCGTGCAACGAAGCTCGCAAAGAATATGGTTATGCGCTGGGGCCTTTCCGATGAACTCGGACCGGTCGCATACGGCTCTGAAAATGACGAGGTGTTCCTCGGCCGCGATTACGGCCATGTGCGCGACTATTCCAATGAGGTCGCAGCAAAAATTGATGCCGAGGTGCGCAGAATCGTGGAGGAAGCCTATGAAAAAGCGCTTGCGATTCTCCGCGAGAACCGTCATCAGCTCGATGCACTGGCAGCCTTCCTGCTCGAATATGAAAAAGTCGATGAGCAGGAATTCCTGCAAATTATGGACGGCACACTGACCGTTGACAGCAGAAAAGCTGAGGATGCGCTCAAGCGCAGCAAGGATGAGGCCTCCCCGATCGACATTCCGGTCGATGAGGAACAGCCGGCTGACACAGCCTCCGCGGATGAACAGACGGAACCGGAGCAGACAGAATCAACCTGAAATGTATCAATTCAAGAGCGTCGGTGCTTTGCCGGCGCTCTTTTCCCTGAAAGGAGGTGCGCCGATGAAACCGCAGATGCGGCAGGACAAAAAGCTCGGTATTGTGTTCATTATCAGCTCGGCATTCTGCTTTGCGCTGATGAATCTGTTTATCCGGCTTTCCGGTGATATTCCGACGCTGCAAAAATGCTTTTTCCGCAATTTTTTTGCTTTGCTGGTAGCGGCCGGCGCACTCCTGCGCACACATACGCCGCTGCGGATCGGCAAAGGGAATCTCAAATATCTGCTTGTGCGGTCAGCGGCGGGCGGCCTCGGCATGGTCGGCAATTTCTATGCGGTCGATCATATGGCAATCTCGGATGCTTCGATGCTGAATAAGCTCTCGCCCTTTTTTGCGATCATTTTTTCCTATTATCTGATGCATGAAACCGCAAGCACCGCAGACTGGCTTTCGGTCGCGGCAGCGTTCATCGGCGCACTGTTTGTGGTGAAGCCGACCTTCGGCTTTGCGGCGTTGCCGGCGCTGGCCGGCGTGATGGGCGGATTCGGCGCGGGACTGGCATATGCGAATGTGCGGAAGCTCGGTTCGCGCGGTGAAAACAGTATGATAATTGTTGCATTTTTCTCTGCGGCGACAACACTTGCGCTGCTGCCGTTTCTGCTGCTGAATTTTCAGCCGATGACCGCAGGGCAATGGGGCTTCATGCTGCTGACGGGCATTGCGGCGGCCGGCGGCCAGATCTGCATTACAAAAGCGTATGCAAAGGCAGCGGCGAAGGAGATTTCAGTTTACGATTTTTCTATTGTGATCTTTGCGGCAATTTTCGGATTTCTGTTTCTCGGTCAGATACCGGATCTGTTCAGTGTGGCAGGATACATCATCATTATCGGTACGGCTGTGCTGAAATGGCAGCATATGATGCGTAAAAATGAAGATCCCGAAATACACCAAAGGCATCGGTCAAGCTGACCGAAGCCTCAGCTCTGCGATTCTTTTCAAATATTCGAGGAATCGAGGGACAGAGCGCGGGATTCTTCCGCTCGGTATCTTTTTATGCCGCCCCCATTGCGTTTTCCGGTAAATTATGCTATAATTGAGATGAAATAAACCGGAGCTTCAACCGTCGTACCCTTTCAGGAAGGAATGAGCAGAAATGAAAGTCCTGATTGCTGACGATCACCCGATGATCGTAGACGATTTAATTGATGAAACCGAAAAGCTGCTGCCCGCAGCACAATGTACCGGCACAAGCAATCCGTCGGAGGTTTTGCAGCTGTTTCGTCAGAATTTATATGATATTGTCCTGCTGGATATTGAAATGGGCAGCAAAAACGGTATTTCTCTTGCCAGAAAGATTCTCGAGATCAAATCGCGCACGAACATCATCTATATCATCGGTCATCCGCAGTATGCGCTGGAAAGCTACAGTACCTTTGCCAGTGCATTTCTGGTTAAGCCGGTAACAACAGAGCGGCTGCGCGAAGCGTTCGAGCATTTGCGCTTTCCGGTTTCACATCTCTCCACGGAGAATATTGAGGAGCACTATGCCGGTGAGCCGCTGATCGGCAAGCGGATCGAAAAATACCGCGAGGAGCGCGGCATGAGCAGGCAGGAGCTTGCGGATGCACTCTTTGTTTCCCTGCAAACCGTCTATCGCTGGGAAAACGGCGGACGTCAGCCGGATCTTGTTATACTGATGAAGCTCTCGCAGGTTCTGGCAATCGACGTCAATCTTCTGATCTCGCCGCAGAATGCATAATATCTGATACCGTCTGGGGCACCGGCATGATTATTTCTGCCGGTGCCTGCTGTTTTGTCCGGAAAGCTGCTGCGACCCGTAACTTTCACGCGATTATCATAGACAAACTCTTGACAATTAAGCGGTTTTTCGGTATAATATAAAAGGAAAAGATCGTTTTTCCCAAATTGTTCTTTAGGAGGTCTGCAATATGTCACTCACAAAAAATCCCAATGTCAACAAGTGGGTCGAGGAAATGATCGCACTCTGCAAGCCGGATAAGGTCGTCTGGATCGACGGCTCCAAGGAGCAGCTCGATGAGCTGATCGCAGAGGTTACCGCACTGCCGGATGGTCATCCTGATAAACTTTATAAGCTCAATGAGGAAAAATATCCGGGCTGCCTTTATCACCGCACCCGCCCGAACGATGTCGCCCGTGTTGAGGACAGAACCTTTATCTGCTCGCGCCGCAAGGAGGACGCAGGTCCGACAAACAACTGGATGGATCCGAAGGAAATGTATGCAAAGCTGACTCCGCTCTATGACGGCGTCATGAAGGGCAGAACCATGTATGTCATTCCGTACAGCATGGGCCCGATCGGTTCTCCGCTGGCAAAGGTCGGTGTTGAGGTCACTGATTCGATCTATGTTGTTCTCAACATGAACATCATGACCCGTATGGGCACCAAGGCTTTCGAGAACCTCGGTGATACTTCCAATGATTTTGTCCGCGGTCTGCACTCCAAGGCAGATGTCAATCCGGAGAACCGTTATATCGTGCAGTTCCCGGAGGACAATGCAATCTGGTCGATCAATTCTGCTTACGGCGGCAATGTCCTGCTCGGCAAAAAGTGCTTC
>JAFYBM010000130.1 GCA_017540225.1 Oscillospiraceae bacterium
ACCGCGGCACTCAGAACTGCAATCATCTTTTTCATAATAAACACCCTCCTTCTATGGCTGCGGGCAGAAAAGGCTGCCCTGTTCCCGTGAGCGCATTCCCGTAAATCTACGCTCCCATTTATAGTATAACATAAAATAAAAAAAATTCAATGCACGCTTTATACAAATATTTACATTTGCTTTTATATAATTATCCCAAAACGGAACAGCTCCGAATTTGCCCCGATATTTCATCCTCAGACTTTTTTCGCACGCTCCCATTGCACTTTTCAATATAATATGGTATAATATGCAGGAAGACCCGAAAACGGAGGAAACAGAGATGAAAAAGCAGTTTTTAGAGATCGGAAAGATCGTAAATGTTCACGGACTGAACGGCACCGTCAAGGTCATGCCGTGGTGTGATTCCGCAGAATTCCTGTGCGAATTTGAAACGCTGTACCGCGGCAGGACGCACGAGCCGATGAACATTGAACGAGCGAGCGTGCAGAAGAACATGGCGCTGGTGAAGTTCGAGGGGATCGACACCCCCGAAGCCGCCAACGCACTGCGGAATACCGTGCTGTACATGGACCGGAATGACGTCGAGCTGGACGATGAGACGCATTTTGTGCAGGATCTGATCGGCATGGCAGTGATCGACGCCGACACCGGCGCAGAATACGGCAAGCTGCACGATGTCCTGCAAACCGGCGCGAACGACGTCTATGAGGTCGTGTCGCCGGAGGGCAAAACGCTGCTGGTTCCGGTGATCCCGCAGGTTGTCCTTGCGATTGACGACGAGAACAACTGCATCCGGATCCGTCCGCTGGAGGGGCTGTTTGACTGATGGTAATTGAGATTGCAACGCTGTTTCCGGAGATGTGCGAAGCGGTGCTTTCCGCGAGCATACTGGGCAGGGCACGGGCAAAGGGCGCGATTGAGGTCAACTGCCACCAGATCCGCGATTACACGGCAGACCGCCACAACCGCGTCGATGACGCACCGTTCGGCGGCGGCATGGGCATGGTGATGCAGGCGCAGCCGGTGTACGATTGCTGGAAGACCGTGCAGGAACGCTCCTCCCTGCCGATGCATACAATATATCTGTCCCCGAAGGGCAGGACACTGACGCAGCAGCGGGTGCGAGAGCTGGCGCAGATGCCGCGGCTTTTTCTGCTCTGCGGTCATTACGAGGGCATCGACCAGCGCGTTCTGGACCGCATTTGCGACGAGGAAATCTCGATCGGTGATTATGTCGTAACCGGCGGCGAACTGCCCGCACTGGTGCTGACAGACGCTGTGGCGCGCATGTGTGAGAATGTGCTGCCGTCCGCGGAGGCATATGAGGAGGAAAGTCACTTCAACGGGCTTCTGGAATACCCGCAGTATACCCGGCCGGAAATCTGGGAGGGCGAAGCCGTCCCGCCGGTCTTATTGAGCGGACATCACAAAAACATTGCACAATGGAGGAAGGAACAGAGCCTCGCCATTACGCAGGAACGGCGTCCGGATCTTTATGCAAAATGGTCAAAGGAACAGAAAACGAAGGGGTTGTTGTGATATTCAACAAATTCTTTTGTTGAAAGACAGCGCCGCAAACAAAGGTTTTCAACCACTTTCAACAATCTGTTTTCGTGAAACTGCCCAAACTGAGAGGGCAACTATCGTTTCAAATGTAGCATAGGGGAGAAATTTGCGCCAAAAGACGGCTTTTGTGTAGAAAAGAGATTGACGAAACGGCAAAAAAACAGTATAATGATAACATGATTCCGTGGAGATAAAAAGAACGGAACGTAATTGGGGATTTGGTGATTATACGGTATGTATAGCTGAATTTTATAATACATATCGTTAATGAGGCTGGTCAGGCAGCTTTGTACCGCACCGACTTTCCATACCTTGCCGTATCCGGGCTTGAAGATGCTTTTGTTTTCCGCGTGTGGCGGAGCGGCCACGGAACAAACACATGATCCGTACGAAAATCGGGTAATGAAATGATTTAGATTTAAAGGAGAGAAAGTTTATGTGTATCAAAGATGTTATGGTTCAGAATCAGGTGGGTCTGCACGCACGTCCTGCAACCTTCTTCATTCAGAAGGCAAACGAGTTCCGTTCTGCAATCTGGATTGAGAAAGAGGAGCGCCGTGTGAATGCAAAGTCTCTGCTGGGCATTCTGTCTCTGGGCATTGTCGGCGGCACTGCAATCCGCATTATCGCTGACGGCACGGATGAGGAGCAGGCAGTTGCTTCTCTGGTCGAACTGGTTGACAGCGGCTTCAGCGACGAGAGCCGGTAACATACGCACATCCCTGACAATCAGGGCTGTTTAGATACGCAGTACATCCTGACATGCTGCGGATATGCATCTGCCAATATACAACGGGACATTTGTGCATGCACGCACGGATGCCCCGTTTCTTTATGCAGCCGTTTCTTCGCGGCGCAATGAAAAACGCCATAGTATTCCTGATGCGAGTCAGAAATACTATGGCGTAATCTGTTTATGTCAGCGCACGGTTTTCACCGGTGCATTCGGATGAAGATCCTGCACTCAGCCGACCTGCGGCTCTGAGTATACCCACTCTCTGATTTCCATGAGATTGAGCTGTTCGGGCAGGGATTCCTCAAAAGCTTTCTGTGCTTCTTCGCCGCCGTCGGAAAACTCACCGCGGTAGAAGGCCGGAGCAATCTCCACACGGCTGATCTCCTCGCTCATGCCCGAATGCAGCTGCACAACGACCTTGATGACGGACTCGACTGCCGGCTGAACCGGACCGGAGTAGATTCCGATATTGGCGCGAAGCGTCTCTGCGCCGTAAGTCGAACCCGAAAGGAACAGATTCTGCACACCGGCAAGGTTGCCGCCGTGCGGAACCGGAATGCTGATGACGAGCAGGTCAACCGGATCTTCCGG
>JAFYBM010000131.1 GCA_017540225.1 Oscillospiraceae bacterium
CTCGAGGATATCCGGATAGATCGTGCCCTGTGCGAGGAACTCGATGCCGTCCTGCTTGCGTGCTTCTTCTTCAAAGACGCGGATGAACTCTGCGCCGATGATCTTGCGCTTCTTCTCCGGCTCTGCAACGCCTGCCAGCTTATCGAGGAAGCGGTCAACAGCGTCCACATAGACGAGGTTCGCGTTCATCTGGTTGCGGAACACCTCGATGACCTGCTCCGGCTCGCCCTTGCGCAGCAGGCCGTGATTGACATGCACGCAGACAAGCTGCTGCCCGACGGCCTTGATCAGCAAAGCTGCGACGACAGAGCTGTCCACACCGCCGGAGAGTGCGAGCAGAACCTTCTTATCGCCGATCTGCGCGCGCAGCTCTTTGACCTGCTCGTCGATAAATGCCTGTGCGAGTGCCTCCGTTGTGATGCGCTCCATGCTTTCGGGTCTGACGTTTGAACTCATAATGATCCTCCTGTTCTCATTGCAAATTAAGGTATTTTTATTATAGCATATTATCCGGAAAAATGCAATGGGAAAGGCGGATAATATTTTATTGCTATGCTTCTTGGGGGATAAAACGGCGGCGGGTTCTACCCGCTAGCATATTATCCGGAAAAATGCAATATTATCCCGACACAAATTCTATAGCGGAATCAGCTGCAAAAAACACCGCAGAGCGGTTTGCCCTGCGGTGTTTTGTATTACAGCTCGATGCCCCAGCCGCCTGCCAGATACCGGCGGAGGATGACAAGATCTTTCAGATCAAGGGAGCCGTCCCTGTTGACGTCTGCCGCTTTCTCATTGATCGTGACGTCCCAGTCCGCCAGCGCGCGGCGCAGTTCTGTGACATCCTTCAGATCGACAGAGCCGTCGTCGTTGACGTCGCCGTACTTCACCTGCGGTTCCGGAGCATCAACGAGGGATTCAAACTTAATATTATGCGATTGCGCAAATGCTTCAGCATACGACCCGGAGTAGCCTCTAATTGTTACTCTCGAGAATAATGGATCAAATGCATTCTTGTGAATTGTTGTTACACTTTCGGGAATCGTGATACCCGTTAACTTTCTGCATCGGGAAAAAGCAGAATCTCCGATGCTCGTGACACCTTCCGGAATAACAATGCTTGCTAATTCTAAGCATCCCCAAAAAGTAAATGCGCTAATTTCAGATATACCATTCGGAATGTTAATGCTCGTTAAATCGGTACATCTATAAAAAGCAGCCGCCCCAATTTCAGTAACATTATCCGGAATGGAAACACTCGTCAGACCAGTGCATTCATAAAAGGCACTGGCACCGATTCTGACATTTTCCGGAATGATAACATCGCCCTTGCAAGTGCTTCCGTCTATCAAAACGCCGTTGACAACGACCAGCGGATTACTTTTCTGTCTCGTTTCAAGCCACGGTGTTTTTGAAAACGCCCCTCCGCCGAAAACGGTCACGCTGTCAGGGATTATAATGCCAGCTAAGTTTGTACATTCCGAAAAAGCACTTCCGCCAATTTCTGTTGCACTGTCCGGAATCGTGACGCTCGTCAGGCTCTCACATCCGGAAAAAGCACACATTCCAATTTTCGTTACACTGTCTGGAAGTATATAAGTCGATTCATCTTTTTTAGACATCGGATAACGTATGATCGTTGTCTTATCCTTGTTAAACAAAACGCCGTCAGCACTTGAATACTCCGGATTATCGGGTGATACTGTAACAGATTCAAGTTTTGGAGATGATAGCGGCAAGTCATTGTAGATGTCTTGATATTGCGCAGCTCCCGCCCCGATTTCAAGGCTGATGACACCATTGCATCCGGAAAAAGCATTTTTGCCGATTCGTGTATCATTACCGGGGATTACAACACTTGTCAGCCCTCTGCATCCGGAAAAAGCAGATTCTCCGATTTCAGTGACACTTTCCGGAATCGTAATGTTTAATAAGCTGGTACAACTCTCAAAAGCGAACGGTGAAATTTCGGTCACACCATCCGGAATCGTAATACTCGTTAATGCTGTACAATAAGAAAAAGCATGCCATCCGATCTCAGTAACACTTTCCGGAATCGTAATGTTTAATAAGCTGGTACAATTCTCGAAAGCAGACGTTGGAATATCGGTCACACCATCCGGAATCGTAATACTCGTTAATGCTGTACAATAAGAAAAAGCATGCCATCCGATTGAAGTAATACTGTCCGGAATTTTAATACTCGTTATATGGGTACACTCATGAAAAGCATAGCCGGAAATGTGAACAACAGGCACACCATAGATTTCAGAAAGTATTTCAATCTGCCCTTCAGCATTTTCATTACAACTTGAAACCCTTGCCACACCGCCAACGATCCAGTATTCTACCGTTTCGTTTTTATCCCATAAATAAATATTATCAAAAGCCTTTGCATCAATCGGCGGAATCAGGTTCATCGGCAGCCCTGCCGTCATTGCCGTAAACGCCAGACATCCCGCGCAAAGCAGTGCCAGTTTTCGCATCATTTTCATCTTCAACATCCTTTCCGCTAATATTCCGGCAGAATTACCGTTGTTAAAATTATAGCATAAAGCCACGAAAGAAGCAATGGATTCCGAAAAAACTCTTAATATGGGGAACCCCTCACCGAAGTGAGGGGTTATTTGGTATCATGTGATTGTGTTCCGGGGATATTGGGGACACCCCCGTTACATTTGAATTGCGGGCTTATTTGCCCAGGGTACTGCTGACGACTTCATTTCGCTTGATCATGAAGTCAACGATCGAGACATTTTCGCCGCCGTAGGAATACAGACCGCCGCCGAACATACCGCCGCCGAAGCCTCCTCCGAAACCGCCGCCAAAGCCTCCGCCGAAGCCTCCGCCCCAGCCGCCTCCGCCGCCGGGCCAGCCGCCCATGCCGCCGCCTCCGCCTCCGGAGACCTGCAGGCCGTTCGGGCTCTTTGCGATGTTGGACTCAAACTTTTCCGGCGTGACGAAGAAGCGCGGATCAGCCTTGACGTCATTGCGGATCACGGATGCGATGCTGTTGACCGTCTGCTCCGGATTGCTGTACATCTGCATGATCTGCCGCACATAGCCGTCGTACAGCTTCTTGTACTCCGGGATCTGCAGCAGCTTCAGGAGCGGACGCTGCGAGAGCTGCGCCTGATACATGCCGGTGTTGATATCCGAATTGACGGACGCGCCGTTATCCATGAAGTTTCCGAGCGACAGGTTGAAGTCCCAGCTGACATAGTACATTTTGCCGTTGTCATACTCCAGATAGTAGTTATGCGGCATCATGCCGTTGTAGCTGTCGTAGTTGCACATCATTGCATTGACGGCAAATCCCTGCAGGAAGCTCGGTACATCAATGATATCCTCGATGAACTTGTAATTGGATGTCGTGAGCTGGTTGATGGCCTGCTTGACCTCGTCAATATGCTTCAGCTGATCGTCCGTGCCCCACTTCACCTCAAAATTATCCAGTGTCATCTGGGATGTGAACGAGCAGTCGTAACTGCCCTGCGCGTTGGTTTTGTCGATCGCCTTGTAAAAGACCGCGTCATCCTTGGTCGCAAGACGCTCGGCGAGTGTTGTGCCCGGCTGCTCCGCCAAGAAGTAGAAGCTGTAAAGATCGCCGTTCACGTACATATTCGTATATGCACATTCCGGCGCATAGCTGCCGACCTCATAGCAGGCATTGTAGCACAGAATGTCTCTCATGCAGGAAGGGTCGGAATACATGTTGTTCATGCAGATCTCGGTCAGACCGTGATAATTGCCGTATTTGTCATACTTATCGAACTTCATGCGCCAGCTGTACTTGCCCTTTCCGGCACTGCCTGCCTGTGCGACAAACATATGAGAGCTGTTGCCCTTGGCACGGATGCCGACATTTTTGATCTCCTCGCCGTCGATCTTGACGTCACAGGGATACCAGTCCTCTTTCTGCTGATCGCAGGAGGAAAGGAACTGTGACCAGTTCGGCATGGTGATCTCAATGCGGTGCACCTTGGACTGGTTAAACAGATCGCCGTACAGCAACTTTGTATCGGTGACGGTATTGTTGACATTGGTATATGCCGCCGGGGATCCCGCCTTGAAGCTGCCGCTGCCGTTCTGCTTGACCTGAATGCCGCCGACATACAGCTCATAGCCGGTGCTGCTGTTCAGCTCCGGGGAAGAGATGATGCCGTAACGGAATTTCTTGAGGGTGTTCCGGTCAAAGACTGTCCTGCCGGAACCGTCTGTCAGAGCGATCGGATTGTTCTTCGACCACTCCTTGGTCAGATCGACTGCAATGGTGCTCTGCGCGGTGCTGCTGAGCGTCTCGCACTGATTATCTGTTGCGGTCGCGAGAAGCGTGCACCCGTCCAGACTGAGTGCCGGAGCCGTCAGTCCGCGGTCGCCGCAGGCCAGAACAGTGCCGCCGCTGAGCGCCATTGTTGTTTCCGCCTGCAGAGCATCCTTGCTGGATTTGACCGACACATCGCCGCCGATGATCTCCAGTGATCCCTTGGTCGATTTGATGCCGTCGCCCTTGCTGTCCACCGTAATGCTTCCGCCTTTGACTGTCAGGGAAGTCCGCCCGCGGATGCCGTCGGTGTTTTCTGTTGTGACCGAAAGGGTGCCGCCGTTGAGCTTTAAGTCGTTGTTGCAGTGGATGCCGTACTCGGTGCCGGCTGTAATGGTCAGGCTGCCGTCACCTTTGATCGTCATGTCATCCTTTGCCTGCAGCACCGCGAACTGCGGTTCGGCTTCAGCCGCCGGGGCTTCCTTGCCGTCGGAGAGCGTGTTCTCCTTCCCCTCGGCGAGATTGACGGAGGTATTCTCCGCATTCTCCACGAGGATGCACGGTGCACTGTTATTTGTCATTTTGACACCGTTCAGGAACAGCTTGACGGTTTTGGAATCAACGGTCTCGTCCGGGATGTTCACGATGACCTGACCGCCGTCCAGCGTGCCGTCGATGTAGTACACGCCGGAGGAGGAGATCGTCGCAGTATTGCCGGAGATATCAACACTGCCGCCCTCGGAGGTGATCGAGGATCCCTTTAAGTGGATATAAACGGGATCCGGTTCCTCCTCGGCCGGAGCGATGCGCTTTAATAAGGAAAGGTCCGCAGCGTTCAGAACGCGGTCGCCGTTCATGTCGCCCGCCTGCCAGTCAGAAAGACTGCTGCTTTTTGCCAGCAGATACTGCTGCAAAGCTTTGACGTCAGCGGATGAGACCTTTCCGTCGCCGGTCAG
>JAFYBM010000132.1 GCA_017540225.1 Oscillospiraceae bacterium
CTGGTGTTTGAACCGGTCATTTACGAGCACGGCAAGACGATGAACACATTCATTCAGCGGAAGGTGACGCTGCGCGCTGAGGAAGACAATGTGAAGCAGCTGCTCTCGATTCTGCTTGACAATGCTGTGCTGCACTCCGTTCCGAAAGCACAAATCACCGTATCGCTCTCCAAGGATGCACAGGGCAAGATCCGGCTTGCGGTTTCCAATACCGCAAAAGATATTCCGCCGGAACAGCTTTCACATCTGTTCGACCGCTTCTACCGTGTCGATACGGAAGGAAGTCCGAGCGGTTCCGGTCTGGGACTGAGCATCGCAAAGAGCATCGTGACAGAAATGGGCGGAAAGATCAGTGTCACCAGCGAAAATCAGCTTGTGACATTCACCGCAGTCTTCTCTACATAATCCGAAATCCCGTCGGTTTTCCGGCGGGATTCTTTTTTGTGCCGTTTTGTCATATATTGCATGGGGGTGAACCGATGACAAAACGGAATCGAATGGATCGGATGATGTCCGAAGCGCTGCTGCTGAGCCTGTTTTCAGTCGGCTTGCAGGGGCTCGGACTGCTGTTCAATGTGTTTTTGACCAGAAGGCTCGGCGCAGCCAATGTCGGCGCGATCACACTGACCGGATCGTTTTACAGTCTTGCCGCGGTCATCAGCGGGGGAAGCGGATTCCTTGCAGTCAGCCGGTTTCTGTCCGAGGAGATCGGCTGCGGCGGTAATCCAAAACGAATTTTCAGGTATGTGCTGCGATTTTGCATGGTATTGAGCATTGCGGTTTCTGCCGTGATATTTTTGCTTGCGCCGCTGATCGTACAGCGGTTTCTGCCGGATACATGCAGTGTCGGAACCGTCCGGATGCTCTGTCTGTCATTGCCTGTCGCGGCGGTGCTCGCATGTCTGAAAGGCAGATGCTATGCCTATCAGCGTGTGATCCCGCCGGCAATCGCAGAATATATTGAATTTGTTGTGAAATCCGGGACACTCGCATTTTGTGCAGTATTCCTGCTGCCGCAAAATAAAATGTCTGTGTTCGGTGCGTTTGCGGTTTCGATGTTTGCAGGGCAGGGGAGTGCAACGCTGTTTCTTGCTGCGGTCAGGATCCCGCATATCTGTGAGCATCCGGTATGCAGCTGTTCCTTTCGGCGGCTGCTGATTTCGATTCTGCCAATGATCGGGAATGCCTGTCTTGTCGCGATTCTGAGCAGCACAAACGATGCGCTTGTGCCGCTGACATTGCTGCAATACGGCAGCAGCACGGAAGAAGCGCTTTCACAGTTCGGCGAATTTGAAGCGATCATCATTCCTACGCTGTTTTTTCCGTCTGTCGTGCAGTGCTGTCTGTCGGCATTGCTTGTGCCGTCGCTTTCGCGTGCCCGTACCGAAAACCGCTTCGACGAGATCCGGATGCAGACTGAAAAAATTCTGGAACAGACAGTTTCCTATGCGCTGTTTGTCGTGCTGCTGATCGGACAGTTCGGAACACAGATCGGCATGCTGCTCGGCGGTAACAGCTTTACCGGACAGATCCTCTGCAAAATGGCACCGGTCGTGCC
>JAFYBM010000133.1 GCA_017540225.1 Oscillospiraceae bacterium
GAGCAGCCATCCGGCAGTGCGGAAAAGATGCGGCATGAAACAGGACTCCTTTTTCGGTTTTTCTGACACAAACTGCTGCTTGCGGTTTGTGCCGGAATACTGTTCCTATTATACCGGATCCTGCCCGCGAATCAGGTCGGAAGCTGTCGTTCTGATTTCGGTACTGTTATTCAACGGTGAGAATGCCGTCTTCGGTTTTGCAGTCAATTTTGCTGGATTCCGAAGATGTCAGAGAATCAATATTGACTGTGAATTTGTACTGCGTGCCGGATTCTGCATCTTCCGGTACGTCAACATAGCAGGTGAAGATTGTTCCGCTGGATGTATTGTCTTCCGTGCCCATGCAGCCGAATGCGATCAGATGAACCTGCTCACCGACCATACAGCTTGTCAGGAAGCCGTCAGCGGCCGGTCCCGGCTTGTATTCTGCATCCGGTATTTCCATTCCCGGTTCAATGCCGGTTGTATAGGGAGTCAGAGCAGGGTCGTAGCCGATCTGCAATCCGCCGCCGCAATAGCCCGGATTATTCCGGAATTCAATATTGACAGGGACTTTCCGGTCGCCGGCCTTTGCCGTGATTGATGCAACAGCAATTGTCGGATCTGTTCCGGCATCCGTTTCGGAGGCGGGCGCATCAGACGATGATTCCGGCGCCGCTGTCTGAACTGCAAGGTTTTCCGCTGTGTCTGCGGTGCTGTCCGGATTCTGAGTGCCGCAGCCGCTGAGCAATGCGGCAGTCAGAAGCATCAGTGCAGCAGCTCTGATCGGTCGAACATAATTCATAATAGTACATTCCTTTCTGTTGCTTGGCATATTTCATTTATCCGGCACAAAAAACTGATTGCACATTACATATCTGCACCGCCGGATTTGTGCTGCGCTGTCTTGATAAGATGAATATTCGGATACTGTAAATGATGCGGCATAGCACGCAGCGTGAGAATCGTTGCACGCGGCTCGGATTCAGCAAAATGCAGAATATCTGCTGTCGGCATCGCCGTTATCACAATGACTGTTGACTGCCTATCTGATTCGCAGGCACGCTGTGCGGTTTCCGAAAATCGGCAGGCGATGGTATCCGGTATTTCAGCGAGCATTCGCAGCATTTTGTGCAGACCGCCTGCGCTCAGGCGTGTTTCTGCGGGCGCCGCACCGATTCTTGCATTGGCACAGAGCCGCACCGGAATCCGCAGACGGTCTGCTTCTCCGAGCACGGATGCGCAGAGCCGCACACAATTTTCAAAGGCGGGCGGATTCGAGATTTTGTCGCGGTCGGTATCGCGTGTTTCGAGATTGAGCAGCACCGTGACGGCTGGAAAAGCAGTTTCGTGATACTGCCAGACCATCGGCGTATCGGAGCGTGCCGAGGCTGCCCATGAAATATCGCGGACGGCATCGCCGTTCTGATATTCGCGGATGCCGGAAACCGCAAAGCGGTCGGGGATCAGTGTGCGCCGGCGGAAAATATCGCCGGTCAGCTGCTGCGGCGGTTCACTGACGTCTGTCAGTTTTCGGACAGCAGGCAGCACGGTCAGTGTGGCTTCGGCATCGGGAAACAGCTCGGAAAGCTCCATAGTACCGAATAGATCGCTGATGACAATGACAGCGTGCGAAACGCTGAACTGTCCGCGCTGTGTGCAGACGACACGCCAGTGCCGTTCAATTTTCCGGTAGGGGAGCAGGGAGAAATAGCTTGAAACAAAACGCGAATCATCCGCAACGGTCGATTGCCCCGAAGCGAAACGGAGTGCGGCGTGTGTCGTCAGCTCTGCCTTCACCCACGGGAGCGGGAGCAGCTTGCGGCTGCAAATTGTCTCTGTCAGCGTCACGGTATCGCCTTCCGTTGCTTCATCAGTTGAAAATGCGAGAGAATAGGTCAGATCACGGAACCCGAATTTTCGGGTCAGAAGCTGAGTGCTCAGAATCGCCGCGCCGATGCAGAGCAGCAGAACGAGAATCATGCTTTCGGCACCTCGACGCTTTGGAGCAGCTCCTGAATGATCGCTGCGGCAGCATCGCGGTCAGCCAGCAGACCGTCTGTTGTTTGCAGTCTGTGCGTGCAGACGGGCGGAAAGGCCGCCTTGATGTCATCGGGCAGCAGATAATTCCGGCCGTCCGCTGCGGCGAGTGCCTGTGCTGCATGACGCAGCGCAAGAACCGCACGGGTGCTGAGTCCGTAACGCAGCTTGGGATGCGTTCTTGTCGCATCCGCAAGCGAGAGCAGATAATTCAGTACGGCATCCGACGCAGTGACACTGCGGATCGCAGCCTGTGCGGAGCAGAGCGATTCCGGCGATGTGACCGCGGTGAGGCTTTCCAGCGGATCGTCAGTCTGTCTGTCCGCAAGGATCGCAAGCTCGTCCGCACGGCTCGGGTGTCCCATGGAAAGCCGCATGAAAAAGCGGTCGAGCTGGGCTTCCGGCAGCGGGAAGGTTCCCTGCAATTCAATCGGATTTTGTGTTGCAATGACAAAAAAAGGCTCCGGCAGCGCGTAGGTCTTTCCGCCGCCCGTGACCTGATATTCCGCCATACATTCCAGCAGACCGGCCTGTGAGCGCGGTGCCATACGGTTGATCTCATCAGCGAGCAGCAGATTTGTGAATACCGGCCCCTTCCGGAAGGTCATGCTGCGGGTACCGTCCGGTGTCTGCTGAAGGATCTCAAAGCCGGTCAGATCAGCCGGCATCAGATCCGGCGTACACTGGACACGTTTGCAGTCGCAGCCTGTCAGCTTTGCGATTGCCTTGACAAGCGTTGTTTTTCCGCTTCCGGGCAGGTCTTCCAGCAGAACATGGCCGCCGCAGAACAGCGCTGCAATCAGCATACGGATCGTTTCTTTTGCACCGACGACCACGCGGCTCGCTGCATTTGTCATTTGTTCAGAAAGCGCGGGGATTTCCGCAAGTGTAATTTGTTCCGTCATGGTAATGCTCCTTTTCACAGGATTTCAGCTTACAGTATACCATGTTGCACACGTTTTGTCAATCAGCATCATAATTTCGTAAAATTTACAACAAAATGCCGTTCGGAAAAGAAACGGCCGTCAGCATGATTTTTGTATACTATCCGTATATCAAAGCCGGATTATTACAGAAACACAAGGCGGATGGTAAAAACCGCGTGCAGAAGCACCAGTATTGTTTTTGAACTATATTGCGATTCAGAGCATTTTCAGCATATTAAACAATGTTGGAAAAGCAAGATTATGCAGAATGTGCAATTCCAAAGTGCATTTTTTGAGAAATGTTTATTTATGGTTCATAGAAAATTCATAGTCTGTCCATATAATACAGTCTGTTTTCAGTTATAATATAAATGTCGGTTTCCGGCCCAAAAACGAGAGGGGTTTTTGGAAACAAATTTACCTAAATGATGAGAGGGGAAATCTTATGAGAAAACAATTGCTCCAGCGCATCGGTGCAGTCTGCACCAGCGCCGCGATCAGCATGGGCGCACTTGCTTTGTGCAATGTCGATTCCGTGACTGCAAATGCGGCCGATGACAACTATGCAAAGCTGCTTCAGTACAGCCTGTATTTCTACGATGCCAATATGTGCGGCCAGGTCGGTTCCAAGTCCGCTTTTGAGTGGCGCGGCAACTGCCACACGGACGATGCAGTTCCCGGCGGCTTCCACGATGCAGGTGACCACGCAATGTTCGGTCTGCCGCAGGGCTATACCGC
>JAFYBM010000134.1 GCA_017540225.1 Oscillospiraceae bacterium
GCTGATAGGTTTTCAGGATGAACAGCAGGCGTTCGCTCGGAAGCGTACCGCCCCAGATGCACAGTGCGCCGAGATTCTGTGCGCCGATGACATCCGGCCCGCCGACATACAGCGAAAAGTTCAGCGCGTGAACATAGCGGTCATTCGGTCTCATGCCGATCTGCCAGAACCAGCGGCTCTCAGTCTCCTGGAACTCGTCAAAGTCCTTCTTTGTGAACGGGCTCATGGTCGGCACACCGGTCGAACCGGACGAGGTTGAGATAAAGACCACATCCTCCTCCGGAACGGCTGCGAGTTCACCGAGGAACGAGCCGACGCCCTGCGTATCACGCTGCGTTTTCTTGTTGATGAACGGAAACTTCTGCAAATCGGAAAGCTGCTTGATGTCCGACGGCTTCACACCCGCTTCATCAAACGAACGCTTGTAATACGGTGCATGATCGTATGCGAACTGCACGATCTCCTGCAAGTCAGCGAGCTGCCGCTTTTCCAGTTCCGCACGGGGGAGCGTTTCCAGCTCCTCATCCCAGTATTTGTTGTTAATATCTCTGCTCATTGGTTTATCCTCCTGTTTGTAAGTAATTCCATAGGATTGGTATGCTTTTATTATACACGATTCTGCGTCATTTGTCCAATACCGGCATTTTATCGTTTGCAATAGGAATTATTTATAAGTGAAGTTCTTTTCGATGAATGCCCATTTCTTATCACGGGCTTCAATGATCGTATTCAAATCCGAAAGATCCAGATGCTTAAAGCGTCCCTGCTTCTTCAGATAAGCCTCAACGCTTGAAAAATCCTTCGGCTTATGATTCAGCGTAAATTCGCCGTTTTCGTATTCTGCAAGATACCAGAGGCCGCAGTCCACGACCTCCTTTGCAATCTCGACAGTCTCATCCGGCGCAATGCCCCAGCCCGTCGGACAGGGCGCGATTACATGGATATATTTTGTCCCCTGAATCTT
The DNA here is from genome assembly GCA_017540225.1 of Oscillospiraceae bacterium. Classification (GTDB taxonomy): domain Bacteria; phylum Bacillota; class Clostridia; order Oscillospirales; family Ruminococcaceae; genus Firm-04. The sequence goes on from JAFYBM010000134.1 coordinate 965, forward strand.
CGATGCTTTCTCAACCTTTTTGATGAAGTCTGCAAGATAACCGACACTCGCCGTTGCCGCATACGGAATATCATGCGCCGCCGCAATCTCAAACATATTCTTCTTCGGACGGAGATTGCCGTGGATATTTGCTCCGGCGGGCGTGGTTGTGGTGCGCGCACCGAACGGTGTCAGGCCGCTTTTCTGAATACCGGTGTTCATGTAGGCTTCGTTGTCATAGCAGATGTAAATGATATTGTCATTGCGGTCGATCGCGCCGGAAAGTGCCTGAATGCCGATGTCTGCAGTGCCGCCGTCGCCCGCAAATCCGACCGCCGTGAAGTCGCTGTGACCTCTTGCACGGAGTCCCGCCTCAATGCCTGTCAGCATGGATGCCGTACCTGCAAACGTCGAGATGATCGAATTATTCGAGAAGCAGAGCTGCGGAAAATTGAAGCCGACTGCCGACATACATCCAGCCGGCAGCACCGAAACTGCATTCTGCCCCAATACTTTCAGTGCCGCTCTGACGGCAAGTGCGCCGCCGCAGCCCGCACAGGCTTTATGCCCGTAGAAATATTCATCACGCGAGAGCTTTTCAGCCGTCTGATTCGCCATTGCCGTCACCTCCGATCCCGATAAAGTTTACACTGTTCGTGCCGTTCTGAATATCGGCAAAAATCTGTGCAATGTCACCGGCAGAGATATTTCTGCCGCCCAAACCGCCGATGAAATCATAGCCCGGAATCTGAATGCCCGCCTTTTGCAGCGCGGAATTGACATTCGTATAGACCGTGCCCTCATTGCCGAAGGAAATATCCTTTTCCAGCACGCCGAATGCCTTTGCATTTCTGAGCGCTGCGGCGATTTCCTCATTCGGAAACGGGCGCATATAGCGGATGCGCACAACGCCCGCTTTGATGCCTTGTTCACGCAGCCGGTCCGCAGCTTCTCGGCAAAGCCCTGCAATGCTGCCGAGCGTCACAAGAATATAATCCGCATCCTCCGTGCGGTAATTATCAAGCAGTCCGGCATACCGTCTGCAGAAGATTTCCGCA
>JAFYBM010000135.1 GCA_017540225.1 Oscillospiraceae bacterium
CAAGTGCTTTTTTGTGATTCATATGGACTGACTCCTTTCCTTCTGCGGCAGAAACCGACAGGATTCGATACTACCGCTCTAATATCATATCATATTTCGTTCGGAAATGCAAGATGTCAGCAGCAAAATGCGCACTGCATACAAATGACAGGGAACCGGAAATCTTTTTTTGTTGTTTTCAGAATACCCTTTCGCCCGCAGCAGGCATTCAGGTTGTCATCATATGCAAAACAGCAGGCAGTTCCCGTGAAAGGGAGATTCTGATATATTGACAAGAGAGTCGTTTTTTGGTATAATAAAAGATATTCGATGAAATGAGGTGCAGAAAAATGAATCAAAACATACGGCGGACAGTCATTGCGTGTGCAGTACTGAGTGCCTCCGCGTTTTTGACGGTTGCGGCCTCGGCGGAAGGGGAGAAAACCGGTCTGTCGGGCTGGCAGACGGAGAACGGCAAGCGCTATTATTACCTTTCCGAGACCGAAAAAGCGGTCGGTGAACAGGAAATTGACGGCATTTCCTATTTATTTGCGCCGAACGGCGTACAGCAGCTCGGCTGGCAGACGGTCGGCGGCAAGCGCTGGTTTTACGACAAAGAGGGTGAAGCCGTATTCGGCTGGGTCAAATGGCGCGGTGAGACTTATTATGTTTCCAAAACAGAGGGCAAGCTGACCGGAAAGGCCGAAACCGATGAGGGCGATACCTTCAGCTTTGACGAATACGGTGTCCGTGATACATGGCAGCAGGATGCAGACGGTGTCTGGTTCAGTCCGGATGCGGAGGGCGAAATGCTGATCGACGGCGTACCGTATCTGTTTGACGCGGACGGAAATCTTCTGACCGGCCGGCAGACAGCTTCGGACGGCATCACGCGCTGTTATGATGCCGAAACGCACAGTGTTTATTCCGGCTGGTTCTCGGATTCGCTCGGTAAATCCTATGCGGACGGCGTAAACGGCATTCTGACCGGTTTTCAGCGGATCGGCTCCGAATATTATCTGCTGGATCAGAACGGTGTGCCGCTGACCGGCCTGCAAACGGATGACGCGGGCACACGCTGCTTTGATGAAAGCGGCGCAATGCTGACCGGCTGGCAGGTGCTCTCTGACGGCAGACGCTATTTTGATCCGGTAAACGGACGGATGTATGTCGGAATCTGCACGGTTGACGGTGCCTGCTATGATTTCGGTGAAAACGGCATACCGCAATCCGGCTGGGTTGAAAAGGACGGACTCAAATATTATTATGATGAGACCGGTGCGGAAAAGACCGGCTTTATTGAAACGGCCAACGGCATGGTGTATCTGACCGATGCGCATACCCTTGCGGTCGGGCTTCAGCTCATTGACGCAAAGGCATATTATTTCAATGCAGAAGGCATCATGCAGACCGGCTGGATTGAAATGCCTTCGGGATTTGCTTATTTCGGCGATGACGGTGTCCGGCTCTACGGCTGGATCACGGCAGACGGCGTGCAGCATTATCTCGGAACGAACGGCATCGCGGCAAACGGCGCCGTTCAGATTGACAACGTTACATATATTTTCGGTGACAAGGGTGTTCCGGCTGCGGGATGGTACACTGCGGCAGACGGCACACGCTATTATGCGGGTGCGGACGGCAAGGCGACAACCGGCTGGGCGGAGATTGACGGCAAGGGCTATTACTTCAACGCGAACGGCGCAATGGCCGTTTCCACGACAGTCGAGGGCTATACGATCGACGCAAACGGCGTGGCACGCTGCCAGACGGCGGTCACGGTCGATAATCTGCTGAATTTGACAAACAAAACACCGCTCGGCATTTATTCCTACTGTGTCGGCCATTACTGGTATTCCCATATCGAGGGAACCCGCTCGGTCGATCAGCTCATCAATGCGGGCTGGCAGAATCTTGTCAATTACACGCTCGTCAACAGAGGCGCTGTCTGCTATTACCTTGCGGCAACGATGGATTATTTCTGTCAGCGTGCGGGTTATACGACGAGAATGGTTCATGCAACGCACTCCACGGGCAACCACTACTGGGTACAGGTACTGATAGACGGTGTCTGGCAGAATTATGACCCGACCTACACAAACCGCGGCAATATTTCGTGGGATTATCAGATTGCACTCGGAAGCTATATCATTCTCGGCTATCTGGATGTTGATTACGATGCCCGCGGTACCATGAAGGATTACACCTATATTGATGTCTACGGAAATGTGAAGCGCTTTTAAGCGATACGCATTCCGGATTATATGAAAAAGAAAGAAGCGTTATTTATGAAAAGCAATAAAATTGCGGCGCTGGCTGCCGCACTCCTTTGCCTGACTGCTTTCACGGCCTGCGGCGAGCCTGTTACGGAAAACAGCGCTGCACCGGAGATCGAGAATGCTGAGGTGACCACTGCACTCACCGAGGAGACCGCAGAAACGACCGATACCGCAGAGGCGGACGTCACGACAACGGCTGCGGATACGGATGACACTGCTGCAACGACCGCTGCTGCGGATGATAAGGCAGCCGAAACAACGGCGGAGGAAAGCAGTGACTCAGAGGAATCCTCAGAGAACAAGAATGAAAACAAGCAGGATGAAAAGCCTGCCGAGCAGAAGGAGGATCCGAAGCCCGCAGAAACACAGGCGCCTGCCGAGGAAGAACCGTATCTTCTGGATTCCCTGAAGATCAAGCAGGACTGCACGGATTATGTGAGCAAGCATAAGGATTATACCTTTGAGGAAGCAAACAGCTGCCTCGGCTCCGGCAAGGACCGCGTCTATACCTATAAGGATTTTGAGCTGCACACCTATTTCAACGGCGAAAAAGACCTTGTCGCACAGATCGTTTTCACGACGGACAAGCTCAAAACCCGCAAGGATATTCATCTCGGCAGCACAAAAGCAGATGTGGTTGCTGCCTACGGCGAGCCGGCAGAAGCAGATTTCTATATGTATGAAACCGATGACGGCCGCGTACAGTTCTTCTTTGACGGCGATACTGTCAACCGCATTGACATTTACACACTGGATGTACTCGGAGAGGGCTGACCTATGACATTCAGCAGTCCGATCTTCTTATTTGCATTTTTTCCGCTGGTATGTGTTCTGTACTTTTTGATTCCGGAGAAGCATCTGCCTCTCCGGAATGCTTTGCTGACCGCTGCAAGCCTTGTTTTTTACGGATTCGGTGAGCCGGTCGCAATGCTGCTGATGCTCGGTGTCGTATTCTGGAGCTGGATCACGGCGCTGCTTCTGCAAAAAGGCGGAATCTGCCGGCGGATTTTCCTGCCGCTCGGAATCATCGGTGATCTGGGCGTGCTCTGCGTTTATAAATATGCGGATTTCCTGATTGAATCGGTCAATCAGCTCTGCGGAACGGGATTTGCACCGCTGCATCTGCGTCTGCCGATCGGCATATCCTTTTTTGTCTTTCAGGCTGTCTCCTATATCATGGATATTTCCCGCGGCGAGGCGAAGGCACAGCGCAGCTTCTTCCGGCTGCTGCTGTATATTTCCTTTTTCCCGCAGCTCATTGCCGGCCCGATCGTCCGCTATCAGACCGTTGAGACAGCGCTTTCTTCCAGACACACATCGGCTGCACAGGCCGCCTCCGGTGTCCGCAGAATGATCTGCGGTCTGGCAAAAAAGCTGCTGATTGCGGATACGGTCGGTGTGCTTGCAGATTATGCGTTTGCACTGGGTGATTCGCTCTCCATGCCGGCCGCATGGCTCGGCGCGATCTGCTACACACTGCAAATCTACTACGATTTCTCCGGCTACAGCGATATGGCAATCGGAATGGGACGGCTGTTCGGCTTTGCCTTTCCCGAAAACTTCGATCACCCTTACTGTGCGGCATCCGTGACTGAGTTCTGGCGGCGCTGGCATATGTCGCTGACAACATGGTTCCGGCAGTATCTTTATATCCCGCTCGGCGGAAACCGCAGGGGCAATGTTCGCACACTGCTCAATAAATGGATCGTTTTTCTCTGCACCGGTCTCTGGCACGGCGCAAGCTGGAATTTCGTGATATGGGGTGCGCTGAACGGTCTGATGATGAATCTCGAACAGATCTTCCGGCGCGGCCAAAAGCCGGAGAAGCGCAAATGGTACGGGCATCTGTATGCGATGCTGTTTGTGGTTTGCGCATTTGTTATCTTCCGCGCAGAGACGCTGCCGGATGCACTGCACTACTATGTCTGTATGTTTACCGGCCGAAACTGCAATACCGCAGCGCTCTGCGAATGTGTGCGGAGCTTTTCTCCGCTCGTTGTCACGGTATTGATCGCAGCAGTGATCGGTGCCACACCGCTGCCCGTCCGCATTGTGCAGAAATGCGAGCAAAAGGCAGAAGTGCCTGTCAAAGCTGTTCTTTCGGTTTGTGCGGTGCTGCTGCTGGTGCTCTGCATGATGAATGCAGCGGCAACGAGCTATCATCCGTTTATCTATTTCCGTTTCTGAGGAGGTGTGCAGATTGAAAAATGTTACGCTGCGAAAAATCGCGCAGACCGGTTTTACGGCTGCGGTCTGCATATTGCTTGCGGTTCCCGGCATTGCGACCGTGATGCAGAATACCGGCGCACAGTCCGAAACGGAAAATGCCGAAAACCGTGCGCTGACGGCATTCCCTTCGCTGAAAACAGAGGACGGTGCATGGAATCAGAATTATACAATGGAGATCGAAGCATGGTTCCGCGATCATTTCGGCTTCCGGACACAGATGGTCACGCAGTATAATGCGCTGAACGACAGTATTTTTCATGTATCGTCCAATCCGGATGTTATCATCGGAAAAGAAGGCTGGCTATATTACAGCCCGACCGTATCCGATGCCGTGGGGGTGCCGACGCTTTCCGGTGATGCAATCCGGCAGGCCGCGCATAATCTGCAAATGATGTCAGATTATGCAGCATCAAAGGGCGCAAAGCTGATCTTTGCGGCAGCACCGAATAAAGCAAGCATTTATCCGGAATACCTGCCTGCACGCTATCTGCATACCGGCGGAAAAAACAATCTCGATCTGCTGCGTGACGCGCTTGCGGAAACGGATGTGACCGTCTGCAACTGGCGCGGGATGCTATTGGATGAAGCAAAAAAAGGAACAACGCAGCTCTATCATAAGCTGGATACGCACTGGAACAATGACGGCGCCATGCGCGGCTACGCGATGCTGATGGCGAGTGCCGGACTGGACAGCCGCGGCTGGCAGAATGCCACCCGCACCGAAACGCAGGACTGGACGGGAGACCTCTGGCAGATGCTCTATCCCGATAAGGAGAATCCGGATGCGAATGCGGTTTACGACATTCCGCAGACATGGCAGGATATCGGGCATATGCGCAGCATCGACGATCTGACAATTCAGACGCACTGTTCAGACGGCGAAGGAAAGCTGCTGATGTTCCGGGATTCCTTCGGGCGTGCGCTGATTCCGCTGCTCTCTGAGCGGTTTGCCGACTGCACATATTGCCGCGCAACGGCGGTGCCGCTGGAAAAGCTCGAAGCATCGCCGGCGGATCTGGTTGTTTATGAGCTGGTTGAGCGCAATCTCGATCAGCTTGTGAAGGTTGCACCGAAAATGCCTGCGCCTGAAGCTGAACTGCCGGAAAATGTTAAGGAAAGCGATGCAGCGCTGCCGGTTTTGAAGATGGAGGAGGAAGGAAACAGCCTGCATTGCTTCGGATTGTATGATGCTGCCTTTTCCGGTGCAGATGCGGTATATCTGACGACTGCGGACGGCCGGACCTTTGAGGCATTCTGCTGCTGTGAACAGGAAGTGCTGGAGCTGCCGGAATATTCAGAAAACGGTTTTTCTGCTTATCTTTCCGGTGTTTCGGCGGATACTTCGATCACGGTCACAATCCGGAAAAACGGCGAATATATCCGGTTTTGATTTGTTTTTTCGTATATTGTGGTATAAGCCGGCAGTGCCGGCTGCCATTTTCTCTCCCACGCTGTTTTTCGTACAATCTTTTTCTGCTGCTCCCATTGCGCTTTTTCGTATATTGTGGTATAAGCCGGCAGTGCCGGCTGCCATTTTCTCTCCCATGCTGTTTTCATGAAACCTTTTTTCTGCTGCTCCCATTGCGTTTTTTCGTTTATTGTGGTATAATAACAAGAGTAGTTTATTTTTTTGCCGAAACAAGGAGATTAGATAATGGCTTTGAAACAAATTCTGGCAGGACTTGCAATTGTCGCCGCCGTCACAACAATCGGTGCGCTTGCATTCACTGTCCGCAGCCGCGATAATACGATCGCATCGCTGCGCCGCGCACTGGAGGATGAGGGCAAAAATCCCGATTCAATCAATGTTCCGCCGCGCGTATACGAGCCGGTCACGGTCAATCACTTTTATGAGCGCCGCGGTCACAAGATTCTGCTCAGCGATGATACTTTCGGGCAGATCTGGCTGCCGGTGCTTGCGGATGTCCCGCTTTCCGAGCATCTGCTGGATAAAATGGTAGAAACAGACCGCGGCAGGATGCTTTCCTTTGACGATGCGGGCAATCTCAATGCACTGACCGGCGCAGATCTTTCCGAATTCAATAATGTCACGGATTGGGCAGCCTTGAAAGAGGACGGCATTGATTTTGTAATGCTGCGTCTCGGGTACCGCGGATACGGTATCGGGACAGGCAAGCTGAAAAAAGATTCCAGATTTCAGGAGTATTACCGCTGCGCAAAGGAAGCCGGACTGCTGGTTGGTGCCTATTTTTTCTCGCAGGCAATCAGCGAGGAGGAAGCTGTTGAGGAGGCAATCCTTGCAGCGCAGATGCTTGAGGGTTGTGAGCTTGATTTTCCTGTTGCCTATGACTGGGAGATTATTTTTCATGACAGCGAGGCACGCACGGATAATGTTCCTGTTGATGTGCTGACAGACTGTTCGATTGCATTCTGCCAGAATATTGAATCCTATGGCTATCGGTCAATGATCTATCAGAACAAGCGCACGACGCTTTTCAAGCTCGATATGCCGCGCCTGACGGATTATCCGTTCTGGCTTGCCGAATACGGCGACGGCCCGACCTTTATCTATAATTATGATATGTGGCAGTACAGCTGCACCGGTCAGGTCAACGGGATTGAGGGCAATGTTGATCTGAATCTCTGCTTTAAGGATTTCTCAAAAGAAGGCGATCCGATCATCAGTCTGCCCGCACCGGCATATACGCCGAAATCCGAGGCTGAGACAACGGAGCCGCAAACGGATGAGACAGAGCCGGATGATGCAGAAGACGATGAAACAGAGAATGAGGCAGAATCGCCGGACGAGAATGCCGGCGGGGAACAGCTCTCAGAGGATGACGCTGAATAAAAAGGGTAACAGCAAAGCCTCAGACGAATGTCTGAGGCTTATGTTTATTCATATCGCAATGCTTCGATCGGATCGAGCTTGGCTGCCTTGGAGGCCGGATAGCTTCCGAAGAACACGCCGATCAGCATGGAGAAGCCCAGCGAGATCAGAATGGCCAGCGGAGAAGGTGTCACCGTAATCGAGATCAAATCCGCATATTCTGCGTACATTGTCTGGAAAATGTAGTTTCCGAGCGCACCGAGGCCGATACCGTTCAAAAGCCCCAGCAGAATCCCGATCAGGCCGCCCGTCAGACAAAGTATGATCGCTTCGATGATAAACTGCGTGCGGATGGTCGTTCGCTGCGCACCGATTGCTTTGCGGATACCGATTTCCCGCGTGCGTTCGGTGATGCTGACAAGCATAATGTTCATAACGCCGATGCCGCCGACCAGCAGCGAAATTCCCGCGATGACCGAGATCATGACCGTAATGACCGTCATAACGATGTTGATGATCTTCATATCCTCTGCGTTGCTGCGGACGATGACGTCCAGCTTCTGGTTGTTCGCAAATGCCTGATCGAAGAAAGCCTGCAATTCCTCTTTTCCGTCTGCATCACTGATCGTGGAATCGTTCAGGATGATGCTGGGATACCTGTCGGTTTCGGCTTGTTTTCCGAGCAGATGCAGTGCCGTGCCATAAGGAATCGACATCATGGAAATTTTGTCGATCGTTGCCGTGCCCGGCTGGAGCATTTTGTCAAAGAGTTGCGGATGATTGACCACACCGACAATGACAAAATCAGCGGTGCAGACTCCTGTAATATCAAGTGTGATCGTCTGATTGATCGGGTTTTCACCGTTCACGAAATACTGCTTCACAAACAGCTCGGAAACGATGATCGCATTCTTCTGTTGTTCGCTGTCCTGTTCGGTGAGCTGCCGGCCGCTGAGCAGATGCGTCTGTGAATCGCTGACGATGGCGCCTTCCGAATCGCCGGAAACGCTTGCCGTAATGGTCTGTCCCTTGCTGTTCCGGATGATCGCGCTGCCCAGATGCTCGGTTTCGGAAATCAGAAACCGGCCGTTGAACTGTTCCTTCATTGCTTTAATGATCTCCGGCGTCACAAAATCCTCATCCCGCAGATCGGTCCAGTCATAATAATATCCGTCATCATTCATCTTGGTATCATAGTTAATATAGTACCCGGCGGCACCGAATTCCGTAAAGGTTTTGTTTAGGATCGTTGTCAGGGAATTGCCGATCGTTGTGATTGTGATAACCGAGCTGATGCCGATAATAATACCGAGCATTGTCAGCAGGGTGCGCATTTTGTTCTGTAAGATCGCGCCGAATGCCAGCCGGATATTTTCAAAGAAAAACATTCCTGCTACCTCCGATCCGGCTTATTCCGCCGCCTCGGACGACAGATCTTTCAGAGGATCGAGGAGCGACGGATCGGGAATCACAGCACCCTCCTCCGGAATCTCCGCACCGTATCTGCCTGTAAAGACAATGTCACCCTCTTTGAGATCACCGCTTGTGATCTGCGTATAATAATCGCCCTCAAAGCCGACCTCGACCGGCTTTTTGACCACCTTGAGCGTGCCCTCGGCATCGCCCGGAACGCCGGCAAATACGAAATAGCCTTCGTTTTCGCCGCCGCGGATGGATTCATACGGGACACTGAGCGCCTGATCCGCTTTGTCAATGATGATCTTGATATTCGCGGACATACCGATCAGCAGCTTGCTTTCGGGATCGTCAATGCTGATCTCGACGGTATATCCTGCACTGCCTGCTTCCGCATCTGCGGCCGAAATGAATTTTTCGATGCGCTTCACCGAGCCGGGAATGATCTCCTGATCGGTCGCAGTGGTTTTGATCTCGCAGGTCATGCCTTCCTCCACGCTGAGAATATCTGCTTCGCTGACTTTTCCGCGTATCATCAGGGATTCGGTGTTTTCGATTACCATGAGAACGGGGGAAACAGCCACGCTGCCCTCGGTGACATTGACCTTTGTGACAACGCCGTCCGATTCGGCAACCACGATGCAGTTGTCAATCTGCTCCTGGAGCTTTTCCAGCTGATCGGAAGCAGAGGTGTCTGTCACGTTATATTTTTCGGAATCAATCTGATCCTGTGCTGCTTGCACACTCTGACTGGTTGCCTTTTTGACATCATTATAGGCGTTGTATGCGGATGTTACAGCTTCGTCATACTGCGCAAGCAGCGGATACAGCTCCTTGTTTGCTTCAAGCAGCGCGTCAGCCTGCTGCTGCATTTCTGTGGCCTGTGCGGGATCGGAGGCGGCGATGTCGTCAATCAGCCGGTTATAGATGTTGACGTTTTCATTATAGGTATTATAGGCTTCATCGCGGCGCTTTTCCGCATTGTTGATTGCCTGCTGCGCCTGATTCAGCGCGGTTGCCTTATCCTGCTTTGCCTCATTGAGATTTCTGCGCAGAATGCTCAGCTTGTAGTCCTCCGCATCCTGTGCCTGATCGGAGCTTGCGGAGAGCTTGTCGAATTGCTGCTGCAACGAGGTTGAATCAAATTCGCAGAGCACATCGCCTTTTTTGACGGAATCTCCGACCTTCACATTCAGTTTGACGATTTTTTCGCCCAGCTCAGATGTTACGGTGATGGTATCGCTGCTTGCGACAATGCCCGAAACATTGACATAGCTTGAAAGATCCTTGACGGCAGCTTTACCGTAAGGAGTGCTCTGCATCATTGCTGTGACCGATTTCATTGCCATGACCAGCCCGACAATCAGGCCGACAGCCAGCAGGATCACGATAATAACTGCGACAATGCAGCCTGTTTTCTTTTTTCCTTTTGCCATTTCCGAAGGTATCCTTTCCGTACAAAAATCATGCAAAAACGCATATCCATATCATACCATATCCGCAGCTTAAATGTCAATATGATAGTTTTATTCCGCAGCGATCTTCATATTTTCTTTAAGAAAAAGCGGCTTGTTCTGTCAGGGTTTCCTCTTTATTCATCCAGAAAGATCATCTGCATGAAGGAATAGAGATGCGAGATGACGCTCCGCATTTCATGTCCGGAATCGGTCATAACGTGCCAGATATGGTCTGTGCCGTTTTCCGTCAGGATCCGGTGATAGTCATAAGGGATCACGCCGACGGCTGCATCCTGCTCCGCGGCACTGAGCAGAAACAGCTCCGGCTGCTGTCCCTCGGCAAAGCGGAATTCTTCATTTGTGAATACAAACGGCAGGCCTGTTCCCTCAACAACACCCGAGGCAGGGCAGATACTGCCGAGGAACCCGAATGCATCGGGATGATGGAATCCGACATTGAGTGCTTCTCTGCCGCCGAGCGAAAAGCCGGTGATTGCCGTGTGCTCCCTGTCCTTTGCGACAGAGAAGTTTTCCTCAATAAACGGCTTGAGATCGGTCATCAGGTCAATGCGGAAATTATCGAAATTGCGGAAATTCTGCTCATCCAGTCCGGTGCAGAAGGGCATATCCTTGCTGCAATAGATATACGGCGAAACTACGATCATTTCCTTTGCAAGCCCGTCGGCGCAGAGATTGGTCAGCATGACATTGACCATCATCGCATCGCTTGCGATCCAGTCCTCATTGTCGCCGGAGCCGTGCAGGATATAGAGCACCGGATATTCACGGTCTGCCGTATAGCCTGCCGGCAGCAGCACATTGACGCCGGTCTGGCGCTCGGCGGTGCTTGAATAATAATAGTATTTTTCAAACTGCGGATAGGTCACGCCCTCACGCCGTTCCGTGATTGCCGGCGGCGCACTTTCCGTCAGGAGATCTGCGTGCCGTTCCATGTAACTGCGCGGATCGGCGGTTGTGCATTCCGTTGTTGTTACGGGAGCGGTAGTGTTCTCGGTTGATGTTGTTTCCGTATACAGTTCCGCCTGACTTTCCGGTTCATCGCTTTCGCATCCGCAGGCCAGACAGGCCAGCACAGCAGCTGCACCCGTCAGCAGAATGAATTTCGGTTTCATGGGAAATCCCTCCTTTTTTTGAGTATTATAACACAGATTGCGCTTTTTTTCAAGGTACAGAGCGCGAATATGAGGGGATGAACCGCAGGGAGAGGGGAGATCACCGCGCAGTACGCGGTTCCGGTACCGCTTCCCGACCGGATTTAGACTGATAAAAGCAGTGTTTTCTTCGTAAAATTGAGAGGCTGTACGGGATTGCCGTACAGCCTCTTTTGTGTATCATGTATCATCAGTGTGTAAGGAAAATTTCCAGCCCGATCCCGATCAGCAGCAGGCCGCCGCAGATCGTTGCTTTTCCGGCGAGCTTCATGCCTGCTTTGCGCCCGATCTTCAGTCCGATCATGCAGATCAGAAATGTCACGATTCCGATGATGACCGTTGAAACCAGCGCAGGCAGCAGTGAATAATCCGCGATTGTGAACCCGACAGAAAGTGCATCAATCGACGTTGCGATTCCCTGCACGATCAGCTCCGCCGGCTTCACTGCCGATGAAGCCGTGCATTCTGTGTTGTTCCGGCTACGGATGCCCTCAATCAGCATCTTGCCGCCGATAAACAGAAGCAAGCCCAGTGCAATCCACGGAATAAACCGTTCAAATGCCTTGAAATACTGCAAAACCGTATGCACACAGACCCAGCCGATCATCGGCATCAGGAACTGAAATCCGGCAAAGGCGCCCGCGATCATGCACTGTTTTCGCAGACGCATTTTCGGCTCGTGCAGACCGTTTGCCAGCGAAACCGTAAAGGCATCCATCGCAAGCCCCGCACCGAGCAGAATGCTGTTCAGGAAAAAAATGGCGTTCATTGTATTCATGTGGCTGTTCCCTTCATAAGGATGTCTTAATATTCTATCATATCAGGCAGGATTTGTCAATACATACAAAAACCAAAACAGCTCTCCCGGGCTGAGAGAGAGCTGTTTTGGTTACGGGTAAATATCGAGAGGGTATTGATTTATCATGAAACGGTGAGCGGATAAATCAATGAAAAGGAGGAAAGGAATGGCGGATGCCGTTTTCTTTGCTCACCATATATATTATAGCAAATTCATCTAAATTCGTCAAGCGGTTTTTGCGTTTTTGTTAAAAATCGGCATTGTCCACAGAAACAGATGCCCTTATCTGTAAAAAGTGACGGCGATTATACTATTTGTAAATTTACTATCTGCTAAATACCCATGTTTTTATACGCTCGATAATATTTTCATGCCCGTCTGGTGCATTCGCAGCAACAGATTCTGCCGCGTAAACCGGCAATCTGTCAATTTCGCGGCCGCCGCTGCGGTAAATGACCGTACCGATTTGATCTCCTTTTTCAACAGGTGCGAGCAGAAAGGGCGGTGTCGTGACAGAAGTTGTCAGCTCAGGCGGCTTTCCGTTCCATGCGGTGACGGTCAGCGGCTTGGCGATATAGCCGGAAACAGTCTGCGCTTTGCCGCCCTCAACAGACATCTGCGGCAGTTCCGGCAGGGGAACCTCATATTTGTCCGTACAATTGAAAGCATAATTGTATAGTGCTTCGTGATCCGCCCAGTCATTCCGGTCAAAGAGCGTGACACAGATCAGGCGGATGCCGTTCCGTTCTGCGGCACTGACCAGACAGCGCCCCGCTGCATCCGTATAGCCGGTCTTGACGCCGATCACAGAGTTATCCATCGTCAGCAGCTTGTTGGTATTGTAAAGCGTATGCGCAAAGGGCGGCCGCCCGAAGGAGACTGTCATGGCAGGCTGCCGGCAGATCTCCGCAAATTCGTCATTTTTGAGCGCTTCCCGTGCCAGCAGCGCCATATCAAAGGCTGAGGCACCGTGCCCCTCTGCGTCCAGTCCGGAGGGAGAGGCAAAGCAGCTCCGCGTCATGCCGATTTCTGCGGCGCGTGCATTCATCATTTCCAGAAAATGCGGGATATTCCCGCCGACCGCGACCGCAGCGGCGTTGGCGGCATCGTTGCCGGAGGGCAGCAGCATTCCGGTACAGAGCGCCCGTTTCGTGACAATATCGCCTTCCTGCAAGCCCATCGAGCTGCCCTCAACATGGATTGCCTCACTGTCAACCGTGAACGGTGTGTCAAGATCACCGCTTTCGAGCGTCAGCAGCGTGGTCATGATCTTGGTTGTGCTGGCCATCGGGCGTTTTTCGGTTTCATTTGCAGCGCAGATGATCTGCGTCGTCTGTGCGTCCATGAGGACATAGGCTTTCGCGGAAGGCTCCGGCAGCTCCGCGGCGGAAACAGGTCTGCACGGCAGCAGGAGCAGTGCTGTGAGGATGCTGAGAGAACAGCGCAGTGGCTTCATGTTTTTCATCTCCTATGAGACAATGTATGCGCTCTGGAGACAAAATATGAACCCTCCGTACATTTGCCTGACTGTACGGAGGGCTTTGAGGAGGAAGTGTATGCAGGTTTAATCGGCGCGTGTGATTGAATTGACAATCGCGCAGCAGGTTTCTATATCCTTTGCAGCGATCATGACATCATGTGAAACATTCGGCGAATCCGGAAAATAGAGCGATGCGTTGATTTTGTATTTCGGGTTTTTTTCGGATGATTCCGGTGTCTGCATGATGGAAATGAAGTCGTTTCCGCAGTCCGTATGCCAGTCCCACACCTCATGATAATGACTGATGACTTGATCCTTGATGAGTGCCAGCGCATAGAATGTATTGGCCTGACGGAAGCTGTGGATGCTGCAATCATCCATATCCATGTGATAAAGCAGATTATAGAAGCTGTACCAGTCCCATGAGCCGCTGTGCGGAATCCCGATTGTTTCCGAGAACCAGTTGAGCGTTTTTTCGGAGAAGTCATATTTCTCGCCGTCCAGATCAAATTCCTCGAAATCAAACGGCTCCAGAACGATAAACGCCAATGCTTTGTCCGTATCACTGACATAGAGATGCGCTTTCATCGAATCCGGATCGGAATCATCCCTCGGGTGCATACCGGCCGGAATCTGCATCCGCAGACCGCGGTCTTCCAGTGTCATGCCGTTTTCGAGCGGAGCAATGTCAGCGTAAGGGTAATCTTTTGCAACATAACTGATATATTCTGTATTTTTCTCTGCCATTTTCTTTGCAGGCAGTCCGCCGAGCGTGAGAAAGAGAATCAGTGCTGCGGCAACCAGTGTCAGCAGAATTGCGAGAACGATTTTGAATGCTTTGCCCATTGTAATAATTCCTTTCCGTACTGCATTGCATTGTTTCGTTTGTGATGCTGTTATTATACCGCATCTGCCGGCAAAAGGCAAACCGCAGGAAAATGCCGTTGCACGGAGATATGAAAATTTTATGAAGTTTTCTCGCGGATGCTCCCGTTTTCTTACAGATTCACGGCAGGTCATGATCGGGAAAAGCTATGTCCGGAGCAGCCGATTTTTCGCCTGACAGCGAATAAAAATCATGCTAAAAAAGGCGGATGCTTCTGCAATGTAAAAACTGCGGTGCAGAATCCTGCGCGATTTGTGTCAATCGACAAAACCAGCTTTCCTTCTTGCATTTTCGCAGCGATTCTGGTATAATATAATCTGAATACGAATGCAGATATTTTGCGGGAGGAGGCTTTTGCTTTGCTGGATACCTATGATCTGATTGCGGCGCTCACCGCGCTGCACGGCGTTTCCGGCCGTGAACAGGCTGCCGGAGAAGCGGCTGCCGGATTGCTGCGCAAATATGTGCCGGATGCGGAATACCGCGACGGAACAGTGCTTGCGCACCTCGGCAGTGACCCGCAGAAGCCTTCGCTGATGCTCTGCGCCCATCTCGATCAGGTCGGCTTCCTTGTGACGGATATTACACCGGAGGGCTTTCTCCGGATCGGTGCGGTCGGCGGAATTGACCGTCGTCTGCTGCTCGGACAGCCCGTGACCGTTGAGGGAAAAAAGCCGCTGTTCGGTGTGATCTCCATTCTGCCGCCGCATTTGCTCAAGGGCGAGCAGGCCGTTCCGGAGGATGCACAGCTCTGCGTGGATCTCGGCGTTTCCTCGGCAGAGGCGCTCGAAGGTCTGGTTTCGCGCGGGGATGCGGTTTACTACGGGACTGCCTGCAAAAAGCTGCTCGGCAGGCACATCACCGCTCCGGCGCTCGATGACCGCTGCGGCGTGGCTGCACTGATTCTTACGGCAGAGCGGCTCGCGGGGAAAACGCTGCCCTGCAATGTGATTTTTGCCTTTTCAGGACAGGAGGAGCGCAGCGGGCACCGCGGTGCAAAAACTGCGGCTTTCCGCGAAAATCCGGACTATGCGATTGCCGTGGATGTGACCTTCGGCACCGCGCACGGCGAGGATCCGCAGGAGACATTCCCGCTCGGAAAAGGCCCTGCGATCGGCATTTCCGCGGCGCTCGATCAGGCGCTCTCGCAGGCGCTGACGGATACCGCAGAGGCAGAGAATATCCCTTATCAGCTTGAAATCATGCCGGAATCGACCGGAACCGATGCAGACGCACTGGCAGTTGCCGGCGCGGGATGCAGAGCCGGAACCGTCTCCATTCCGCTCAGATATATGCACACGCCGGTCGAGGTCATTGATCTCGAAGATGTGGAACAGACCGCCGCACTGCTTGCGGCATATGCGGGGAGGTGCGGCAGATGAACGTGACACTGAACCGTGATTTGCTCCGGCGGCTCTGCGCCGAAAACGGCACTTCCGGCCGTGAGGACACTGTGCGTGCGCTGATTCTGCGGGAGCTTGTGGAAACCGGCATCCCGCAGGAGGACATCACCGTTGACAGGCTCGGCAATATTCTTGTGCACTGGCGCGGCAAGGAGCCTGCAAAGCGCAGAATTCTCTTTTCGGCGCACATGGATGAGGTCGCGCTGATGGTGACATATATCCACGAGGACGGCACACTTGCCTTTGATACGGTCGGCGGCATCAATGCGGCTGCGGTGATCGGACGGCAGGTGCAGGTCGGCAAAGACCGCATCAGCGGTGTCATCGGCTGCAAGCCGGTTCACCTGCTTGCAAAGGATGCGCGCACAAAGCCCGCCGAGATGCACAGTCTTTTTTGCGACATCGGTGCCAAGGACAAGGCCGAGGCTATGCAGTATGTCTCGCTCGGTGATATCATCTATTTCTGCGATGATGCGTGCGTTTTCGGGGAGGATTCGTTCTGCTCCAAGGCGATTGACGACCGCTTTGGCTGCGCACTGCTGCTGACGCTGCTTGCGGAGAAGCCGCAGCAGGAAATGTGGTGCTCGTTTGTGGTGCAGGAGGAGATCGGTCTGCGCGGCGCGGGCTGTGCGGCCTATCAGATTGATCCGGACATTGCCGTGGTCTTTGAGGCAACAACGGCTGCCGATATTGCCGGTTCCGAAGGCGCCGATCAGGTATGCAGACTCGGCGGCGGCGCGGTGATCTCTTTCATGGACGGCAGAACGGTCTATGACAAGGCGCTCTATGACGAAGCAGTGCGGATCTGTGAGGAAAACGGCATCCGCTGGCAGACGAAAACGAAAATCGCGGGCGGCAATGATGCCGGTGCGATCCAGTCGGCAGGGGACGGCGTGCGGGTGCTGGCGGTCAGTGTGCCGTGCAGGTATCTCCATGCGCCGCAGTCTGTGATCCGGCTCAGCGATGCAGAGGAATGCACAAGGCTTGCTGCGCTGCTGACGGCGCTTGCGGACGGTGACGACCTATGATTACAGAGCTGAAACGTGCGACCGAGCTTGACCGCAAATCTCTCGCGGTGTGCCATTACGGCCGGAAGATTCTCTGCAATATGGTCGCCTATGGAACAAAATACAGCTTCTGCCGGTTTTTCCGGCTGCGCTCTCACGATAAAACAGCATGGATGATGCTGCAAAACAGCACGCTGCTCATCAGCACACAGGCGGATTTCTCCGCCGACAAAGAGGCCGCCGAGGAGCTGTCGGTCTTTGTGCAGATGCATCAGCCCTTCCGCGTGGAGGGTGCGCAGTCGCTGCTGAATAATTTGCAGATTACGGGCTGGCAGCAGCTTCACCGTTCTGTGTTCCGGCTGGAACCGGGCGGCATTTCGCCGCTCTTTGATCCCGAACAGGTGAACCGTGCGCCGAAGCTCGATGATGTCTACGAAATTCTCTCAGAGGGCTTCCCGAATCTCATTGCTTATGACATCTGGCTGACCGACACCTCGCACATGGTTCGGCGGGGATTGCGGCAGTGCTATACATATTATAATGTCACCGCGGCAACGGCGATCTATGACTACGGCGATCAGGTGCTGATCGGGCAGGTTGCAACGAAGATTGCGGCGCGGGGCAAGGGCTATGCCCGCGATTTCCTGCACTGGATTGCAAACGATCTCGAAGCCCGCGGCAAGACCGGCATTCTCTATGCACTCGACATCCGCAGGAGCTTCTATGAGGAGATCGGCTTTACGCTGATTGAATCGGAATTTGTCTGGGAGCATCTCCATGCAGCCGAGCCGGACGGCGGCAAGGGTATTCTGTAAATCGCACGGGATTTCCGGATTCTGAATGTGATTTCTTGAAAAATGACGCAACTGCGCTGTATCAGTGTCAGAAAATCGTTTTTTCGGGCGAAACTGCCCTTTATCATGATCGTTTCAGGGGTTTTTATGGATCAGATATTTGCTTTTGACGACCGCCTGCTGAATGCGGCGGCAGCGGCGGAGAAGGCCGCAGAGGAACAGTTCGCGGAGATCGGCCGCATTGCGCAGCACGGCACCGCAAAGGTGCTGCGGGCATTTCAGAAGTACCGCGTTTCGGCGGCCTGCTTTGCCGGCGCAAACGGCTACGGCTATGATGATGTCGGCCGTGATACGCTGGATAAGGTCTGGGCGGATGTGTTTCACACAGAGGATGCGCTTGTGCGGCATCATTTCGTCTCCGGTACCCACGCGCTTTCCACGGCGCTGTTCGGCGTTCTGCGAACCGGCGATACGCTGATTTCCGTGACCGGCGCACCCTATGACACGCTGGAGGAGGTCATCGGGATCCGCGGCAGCGGCAGCGGCTCTCTCGCGGATTTCGGGATACAATATAAACAGCTTGACCTCACTGCGGAGGGCCGTCCCGATTATGACGCGATCCCGCAGGCGGTCAGAGGCGCAAGGGTTGTGTATTTGCAGCGTTCACGCGGCTATTCGCTGCGGCCTGCACTGACGGTTCCGGATATTCGCAGGATTGTCACGCTGACGCGGCAGACCAATCCGGAGGCTGTTATCATGGTCGATAACTGCTACGGTGAGTTTGTGGAATACGATGAGCCGACCGATGCGGGCGCAGATCTCATCATCGGCTCGCTGATTAAGAATCCGGGCGGCGGCATCGCGGAGACCGGCGGCTATATCGCAGGCCGTGCTAAGCTCGTGGAGCAGTGTGCATACAGGCTGACCTGCGTGGGCATGGGAAAGGAAGTCGGCTGCTCGCTGAACCAGTGCCGCGCAATGTATCTGGGGCTGTTCATGGCACCGGAGGTTGTCGCAAATGCACGGAAGACCGGTGTTTTTGCGGCGGAATTATTCCGGCAGCTCGGCTTTGAATGTCTGCCGGAGGCCGGCAGCACGGCAGGGGACATCATCACGGTGCTGATGCTGCGCACACCGGAGGCAATGGAGGCATTCTGTGCGGGGATTCAGGCCGGCTCGCCGGTCGATTCCTACGTCACACCGGAGGCATGGGATATGCCGGGCTATGAGAGCAAGGTCATCATGGCGGCGGGGACCTTCACGGGCGGCGCTTCGATCGAGCTTTCGGCAGACGGCCCCATGCGGGCGCCCTATGCGGTTTATCTGCAGGGCGGCCTGACCTACAGCAGCGGAAAACTCGGCATTCTGACCGCAGCGCAGCGGATGCTGGACACCGGAAGATTGTGATATTATTCGTCATGTAAATTGAAAATAAATCCTCGGGAGGTAAAAAATCATGGCAAAGAATAAAGAGCTGGATATGGAAGAATACTTCAATGAAGGACTGGCCGAAAAGACCGAGCCGAATAATCCCTTTGAAGTGCTGGAACCGGAGCCGCCGCGGAAAAAGAAGGCTTCCGGCAAAAAAATGAAGGCAATGAAGCGCAAGCGCATTCTGATTGTCGCAGCAGCTGCACTGCTTCTTGTGCTGATTCTTGCGATTGCGCTGCTGATTGCGAAGCGCAGAAATGACGGCGCACGCTATGCGCGCAAGCTGGCATCCGGTATCGGTCAGCAGATTACTGCGGCACAGAAATCTGCCGGCGTGACGCTTGCGCAGGAATCGGAATACGCAACGCTGAATACGCTCTATGCCTCTTTCCAGGGGATCACTGAGAGCAGAAAGAGCTGCCACATCGAGGGCGTGAAGCTGCCGCAGTGGGCGATCTTCTGCAACACCGATGCAGAGGAGCTGACGAATGTCACATATTATAACTATGCACTGCTGGAGGACAGCATCTTCGGCACGAAGCGGAAATCCTATCTCGATCCGAACCTTGTGTCGCTCGGCGTACCGGCTGCACAGGTTGAGGAGCAGCTTGACCTCAAGCCATACCGTATCCAGTATCTTCAGGGCAAGCAGGAGCTGCGCGAATACCGCTACTGCTACAAGGACGGTAATTCTGATGAAATCGCAGCCTATGTCATCACGGCCACACTGGATGAAGCCGGTATGCTCAAGGAGATTCGGGATGTGCGGAGAAATTATATCGGCACACTGCTGGCTTCTCCTGCCGCTACAGAAAGCTGAGTGTTTCCGTCGGCACGTTTGTCCGGATTGACGAAAAACATTACAAAAATGCTACAAATTGAAAGCAATTCGGTGCAATCTCGGAAAAACGATTGACAGGAATGCAGTTTCCTGCTAAAATGTAATGTGAGTTATCATAACACCATCCCTGCGCCCCTCTGTGATCCGGCGCAGGCAGGAAGGAGTTTATGCAATGAGCGATTCAAAGCTCTGCTTTGGCTGCATGGAGCCGCTCAGCAGCACGGACAGCGTCTGTCCTCACTGCGGCTACGACCGGAATACTGTTTCGCTTGCGAATTATATCCGGCCGGGTTCCGTTCTGAATGAGCGTTTTCTTGTCGGCAGAGTGCTTTCGGCAAACGGAGAGGGCGTCACATATGTCGGCTATGATTCCTCGGTGGACTGCAAGGTTCTCATCCGGGAGTATTTTCCGGAGCGCCTCTGCAAGCGTATGCCGAACAGTGCCGTTATCAATGTGGGCTACGAGCATCTCGCACAGTATAAGGCGCTGATGGCCGAATATACAGAAATGAACAAGGCGCTTGCGCGTCTGCGAAATCTCAGTCATCTCAATCCCGCACTGGATATGTTTGCGGTGAATAACACAACCTATGCCGTTTATGAATATCTTGAGGGCAGAACGCTGCTTGAATATCTCAAGGAGAATGCCGGCGAACTGAGCTGGAATATCGTCCGGCGCATCTTCCCGCCGCTTTTCACCACGCTGAGTCTGCTGCATAATGCAGGCGTGCTGCACCGCGGCCTTTCACCGGAGACTGTCTTTGTGACCGACAAGGGCGAGATCAAGCTCACAGGCTTCTGCATTTCCGCCGTGCGCACAAACGATACCGAGCTGGATGCAGAGCTTTTTGACGGCTATGCCGCACCGGAGCAGTATTTTGCTGACCGCCAGCAGGGAACATGGACGGATGTTTACGGCATCTGTGCGGTGCTTTACAGGATTTTGACCGGCTGCCGCGCCACGGATGCGATCTCCCGTCAGGATTATGACAGTCTGGTTCCGCCGCATGAGCTGAATCCGAAGGTGCCGGAGAATGTTTCACAGGGGATTATGCAGGGCCTGCTGCTCGACAGCAATGCCCGTGTCCGCACGATCACTGACCTTGTGACGCTGCTCTTTGAGGAAAGCGCACCGGAGAATGAGGAACCGGTCGCAGATCCTTTTGAGACAGTCCGCCCGAAAAAGGACGCAACAGCGGTGTTTCATCCGCAGAATCACCATGCCGCAGTGCCGGAAGCGCTCGCATACGAGGAATCCCATCCGCAGCGCCGTACCGGCCAGACCGCACACGGCACCGGAAACGGTCACCCGCAGGGCAGAAGCACAAAGGACGGTCATCCGCAGCGCAACGGAAACGGAAGCGGAAACGGTCAGCGCCGTCCCGCACCTGCAAACGGTCAGCGCAGACCGCAGCAGCGCAGCGGAAACGGCAGTGCCAATCCGAACAGACCGCGTTCGGGCAGCGGAAACGGACAGCAGGTTCGGCGCCGTCCGGCCGCCGCAGCAGCAGGCTCCGGCAGCAGAAACCGTCAGCGTGAAAGCGAGATCACAGTATTTGAGCGCATCCGTGCGCCGCTTGCAATCGGCATTCTGTTCTTTGCAATTGTCGCGGTCGTCATCTGGGCGTTTATCCGCGTCTGGGGTCTCGGCGCCGGAAACAGTCATCTGGATAACGGCAAGGGCGGAAAGGATAATTCTGCCGGCGATCATGTCGCGCCCGCTCAGACCGATGAGCAGGGACGCGAGCGCACGCCTGACGGCCTCATTCCCGATCTGATCGGCAAAAGCTATTCGGTCAAGCGCGATGAAATGACCGTGACCGGCTGGCTGATCCTCGATCCGGAATTTGAATTCAGCGATGTCTATGCGAAGGATATAATCTACTGGCAGGAGTTTGAGCCGGATACGGAATTTGTCAGCG
>JAFYBM010000136.1 GCA_017540225.1 Oscillospiraceae bacterium
AATGGAAACAGCAAAAAAAACGCCTGCGGCTCTCATACCGCAGGCGTTTTGCACTTATGAATTAAAGATGCAGAATCTCGGTCCATGCTTCTTTGGCAGTCTGGCCGTTTCCGCCGAGCACAACATTGACATAGAAGGCGAGGATTCTCTGCGCATCAGCCAGATCTACAACGCCGTTATTTGTGACATCCGCGAGCAGCAGCTCATCCTCCGGAATATCCTCCGGCTGAATCAGTCCGCCCATCTGATCGAGATACATATGCATTACATACATTACGTCGCCCGTTTCAATGATGCCGTTATTGTTCACATCACCGAGCTTTTCCCATTCAACAGCCGCGACTGTGACCGGAAATTCCAGACAGATACCGTCCTTTTCTGCAGTCACGACAGCCGAGCCGTTCTTTCCGCTGACGATGATGCCGTCCCATACGAGCATCACAACATCCGGATTGCTCGTAGACCATGTATAGGACGATGCATCGGCAGGCGGCAGGAACATCATCTGTCCTTCGCGCCGCAGGGTGACCGGTTCATATCTCTCAACCGTGCGGAGTACAGCTTCCGTTTTCGTTTGATTGCCGTACAGGAACGGTTCCGGTTCGGATAACGTCTCAGGGGCTTCCGTTACAGCCTCTGTAGTCGTAGTAGTTGTCGTGGTGGTTGTGGTGGTTGTAGTTGTTGTGGTCGTAGTCGTGGTAGTTGTTGCTCCGGTTTGCTGTGCCGTTGAGATCGCCGGTGCGGATGAACCGTCAAAGGACAGCCCGTAAAGCGACTGATACACTGCTTCACTCGGCTGAATCACATGGCATACTCTGCGGCTGCGTCCGGAGGTGAAGCGCTTGTTGAATTCCGCATAGCTGAATGTGTTTTTCTCGATCAGCCCCCAGCCATCCGTATTGCCCTCGATCACGGTTACACTGTAATTGTTATAGCCGAGGATGATAACGGAATGACCGTTGCTGCCGTGATAGCTGAAATCAACATTGGCGGTTGTGCGGAAATAGGCGCCCGGCATGACGCGGTGACTGTAGAGATCCTGTGCGGTCAGATCGGTGATCTGATCTGCCGGAGAAATGACATTGTGCGCATATTCGGTATTGAAATCACCGTTTCCGGCCATAACGCCGAACAGCTTGCTGTAAACGCCCTGCGAATAGGCATAGCACTGCATTCCTGCCCAGCCCTGTACGGGATAATAGAAAATGGATGTGTTCAGGCGGGCGCCGAGCGGCAGAGAAGCCGGCATTGTGCGTGCAGCATCAAAATAAAGACCGCAGTCGCCGTTGATAATTTCCTGAACCTTGCTGCTGAATGCAGCGGAGCTGCTGTAATCTGTGCTGCTGATCTCAGCAGCGGATGCTTCGGTTCCGGCTGCCGGAACACGGATCATTGCCGGCAGCATCAGAAAAGCGGCTGCCGCAGTCAGTAATCGTTTGAACCTTTCTTTCATGGGGAGGGTGACCTTCTCTTTCCTAGAATATGGTTGGTATTTTTTGGTGAGCGCAGGTTTTCCCGTTTTCCCGATTGATCTGTTTCTGTACTCTGAATATGTTTGATAATTGAAAATAAGGACGGATTTCAGATGGATTGTCTATTTTTGGTATTTTTTGTTGTTTTTCGCCTCAATTTTTGGGGTGCAGTGTCATTATACCAGAAAGTTACAAAAATGTCAAGAGTAAATTTTTTTGTAATCAGGCAGGCTGCTTGTTCAGAATAGTGAATCTATGTTCCGATTTTGGCCAAAAACGAGCAATCCTATGTGCAGAACAACCAAATCAGGAGGCGCTTTTTGTCGAATCTCCCCAATTGATAAAAGCAGTTCGTTGTAATAAAGGTTACAAACCGGTAACACTCGACTTTTTACTGAAAACGCAATTGGATACAATCGCGCAGTAAATGTGACGATTGCACAACCACAATGTGATATAAAGGATAAAATAATGATAGAATTAAAGCGGAGACTCCGCCCCTGCAAACAGGATATGTACGGGATTTTGATGCTTTCAGGCGCAGAAACGTTGCTTTCGCGCAACTTCGGTTCCGCGGTGAAAAGGCGGCAGGGTAATCATCTGCCGGCACCGTCCTTTTTCAGGACTTGACTTTTTTTGTAATATCCGTATAATAAAAATAATGATAGATGCTGCCGCCTGTCTGTCGGAAACGCCGTGTTTTTATTTGAAACTGCGGAAAAAAACGACAGGTCAGGGAAGGCGGGAAGCCGTTTTTTGCAAAAGCCGGCTTCGTGCTCTGCGGCAGCCGCTGCAACGGAGATTATTATGAAAAAAGCCCTGATTGCCATGAGCGGCGGCGTTGATTCCGGCGTTGCCGCCCTTCTGACACAGCAGGCCGGTTTTACCGGTATCGGCTGCACAATGCATCTTTTTGAATCCGAAAAAAATGATGCCGCTGATGCGCGTGCGATCGCAGAGCGTCTCGGCATGGAGCATTATGTATTTGATTTTGCAGAGCTGTTCCGCAAAAAAGTGATTGCGCCGTTTGCTGCGTGTTATCAGTGCGGAAAAACGCCGAATCCCTGCATTCAGTGCAACCGGTTTCTCAAATTTGAGGCGCTGCTCGGAAAAGCTGCCGCGCTCGGCTGCGAAAAGCTCGTAACGGGGCATTATGCGCAGGTCACGGAAACTGCGCAGGGCTGGCAGCTCCGCAGAGCTGCATATACCGAAAAAGACCAGAGCTATGTGCTTTATATGCTGACGCAGGAACAGCTTGCACATTTATATCTGCCGCTCGGTACGCTGACAAAGCCGGAGGTGCGTGCGCTTGCAGAAGCAGAAGGCTTTGTCAATGCACACAAGCAGGATTCGCAGGACATCTGCTTTGTGCCGGACGGCGATTATGCAGCGGTGATCGCTGAATATTCGCATGAAACACCGCAGTCCGGTGATTTTGTTGATTTGCAGGGCAATGTGCTCGGAACGCATCAGGGGCTTTTGCATTATACGGTCGGGCAGCGCCGCGGACTTGGTATTGCACTCGGAAAGCCGGCATATGTCTGCGGACTGGACGCTGCGCATAATCGCGTCATTATCGGTTCAAACGAGGATCTGTTTTCCGATGTCTGCACGCTGCGGGAGGTCAACTGGATCGCAGGGGAGCCGCCGCAGGAGCCTGTGCGCTGTCAGGCGAAAATCCGCTACCGTCATCCGGCACAGCCCGCATGGCTGCACTTTACCGATACGCATTCTGCTGTATTGCGGTTTGATGAGCCGCAGCGGGCGATTACGCCGGGACAGGCTGCTGTCTGCTATGACGGAGCTATCTGTCTCGGCGGAGGAGAAATCGTATCATAGGATTTATGGGAGCCTTCCTTTCGGGAGGCTCCCATAGTTTGCAGTCCGTATTTTTATTCCGGTTAAGCCGGTGTCACAGAAGAACGAAAGATTCAAAAATGCGGGGCGGTTCCCCAGTCTGTTTCTATTTTGCTCCGATGTGACGAACCCTCAAATCAGATTGATTTTTCCGCGGACTGCCATTAAAATTGTATTTGCCGTGCCTGATAAAATGAATTTGTGATGTTTTATAAAAAAACTTGCATTTTTTTTGCGATTGTGCTATAATAAACAAAGGATTTCCGAATAAAAACAGACAGGAGGGATGATCCTTTGGAGACGCTGATTTTCGCCGTTATTGTATGGCTGATTTCACCGATACCGTTGACCGTTTTGTATATCATTGCCCGAAAAAAGAAGAAAAAGCAGGAGGAAATGCTCCTGCATCTGTTTATGCAGCAGCGCATGACGGCGGAAGAACTGACGCTCGCCGGCGTAAAGCTGCCGAATGCAGCCGCAGCTGTTCCGCAGATGCAGCCGCAGCAGACGGCCGTTCTGCCGTCTCCGGCGCCATTCCTCCCGATGCCGGAATCTGCCGCTCCGCCGGCTGATCCGGAGCAGACACTGGCCGATGCCGCAGCACGCGCCGCACGGATTGCGGAAGCGGAGCTTACCGGCAAGCCGCTTTCTGAAATTCCCGTTCCTGCACAGAATGAGACACCCGCTGCCGATGCTTCTGCCGTGACACCCGCTGCTGAGGAAGAAACACCGGAATCCGACATCGAACAGATCCTCAGCGGAGCGTCTGCACTACCGGAAACCGCTCAAACCGGCGAAGAAACGGCTGTGCCGGAAGCCGCATCTGTTTCCGCAGAGGCGCTGCCGGAACAGATACCCGCAGAAAATACTGCGGCACCGGACGCCGCGGATATGCCGGAAAAGGCAGAACCCGCAGCAGCATTTTCTGCGCAGCCCGCTGCTGCTTATCCGCAGCCCGCACCGTCCTATCAGGCCTACCGGCCGAAGCCTGCCGGCTTGAAGGTTTCCGCAATTACCGTGATGCTGTCAGTCGGTGTTCTGCTGATTATCAGCGCCGGTCTGATCTTTGTCCGGACTGCATGGGAAAGCCTCGGCAGCTTCGGACGGCTTGCAACACTTGCTGCGGGCAGTGTGCTGTTCTTCGGCACATCCGCGCTTGCAAGGCGTGTCTGGAAGCTCGAACGTACCGGTATGGCGTTCTTTACACTGGGTGCCGCATTTCTGCCGATCTCGGTCTGGGCTGCCGGCTATCTGCATCTGCTCGGTGACGGCCTTTCCGGCGATGCCAGTGTATGGCGAACGGCTCTTTCCGCTGCTGCGTTTACCGTCATTGCGGTGATCGCTGTCAAGATGTATCAACAGATCGGCTGGGCCATTGCTGCACTCTGCGGCCTTGCCGTAACCTATTCCGCTTCTGCGGCCGGCATTGTGCCGCGCGGCGACATCGGTGATGCCGTTTTCCTGATTCTGATTGCGTGCTATGCACTGGCTATGTGCCTGTTTTCGCGCATCCTGCGTCAGAAGCAGATTCTGCCGATCGCAGTCGGCCGCGTGATCGAGCCGTATGCTGTCATTGTAACGGCGATTGTTTCTGTGACAATGCTTTCCTCGGCTGCGCTGACAAAGGGCGCACAGCTTTCTTCGGCAGCCGTTTTCCTGACGGCGATTGCATATTTTACACCGGCCATGACCGAACGGCTGAAGCAGACATCCGCGATCCCGGCAAGCATTCTGTCCGTGCTCGGTTTCGGACAGCTGCTCAATCCGTTTTATCATTCGATCTTTACGATCCATTCCGACGCATATGAGCGCACCTATCCGGTCCCCTATCTTGCAATGCTGCTGACAACCTGTGCGCTGCTCTGGCTGATTCTGCTGCTGACGAACAGCCTGCCGGAACAGACACGCAAGGGATATTTCTATGCGGCATTCGGACTGACCGCACTGCATATCCCGCTGCTGCTTTCGGAGGCGGAGGGGATCATGCTGATCGTTCCGGCTGCCTCTGCCGTATTGCTGGCAGTCTGGATTTTTGCAGCGCATAAAAAGCCTGCGCCGCTGATCTCGTATCTCGTGACAGCACAGAGCTGGATGCTGACATGGAACATCGGACGGCAGATCTGCACGGCCTTCCGGACGGAGCCGACTGCACAGGAGCTGAGCAAGAACGGCATAGTCTTTGCCGGACTGTTCATCCTTTGCTTTTTGATCTTTGTGCTGACAAAGAAACACCGCACTGCCGTTTCCGATCTGCTCTTTACCGTCAGTGCGGCAGCCGCTGCACTGGTCGTGACGAGTGCTGCGCCCGCATCTGAACCGCTGCTGCGCGCCGGCGGCGTTGCTGTGACCGTGCTGATGACCGCGCTGTTCTGGTTCATGGCGCTGCGGCACGATACCGTGAAGCCCGTGCAGTATGCCTATGCGGTGCTGACACCGCTGACGCTCTTTGTGTTTGCAGTGATCCTTGCAAACAACATCCTGATTAAGACCGATTCCGTGCTGGTAACGATCGGCTGGAGCATTGTCTCCATCGGCATCGGCATGGTGACCTATCTGACAACGAAACGCCGTTTTCACAATGTCCGCAGACTGCTCTTTGCACTGAGCATCCTGCCGCCGCTCATTATTGCGGTCTTTGGTGAGGTGCTTGATTCCGGAAACTGGATCGTGCTTCAGCAGCTTATCTGTGCGGCGGCCGCGGCGGGACTCTGGATTCTGTTCGCAAACCGCGGCTTTCATAAGCTGGAAATCACCGCGTTCGGCGTCATGCTGCTTCTGCTGACCGAATCCACGGTTTATCTGGTGCGCGATCATGTCTATGACGGAAAAATGAATTTCACGGTCTGGATGACCGCTGCTGTCTGGATGATCGCATTCGGCGTGATTTCCCTGGCTGTTTCCAAGCGGATTCTGCTGTTTGTCGGCAATTCCGCGATTCCTGCGGTTATGCAGTATGCTGTGCCGCTCACGGTGCTCGTGCTGTCCTCCATGCTGCTCGGCATGGAGCCGGAGGTCTGGGAGAACTTCTATTTCGTTTTCACCTTCGGACTGTGCTTCCTTGCGTGGTTTGTGACGAAAAAATCGCAGATCATCCTGCCTGCGGTCAGCTGCCTTGCACTGGTATTTTCACTGGAAGCGCTCCGGCGGCAGGCAACATGGTGCAGCGACGGGCTTGTTGCGGTCGTTCTGCTCTGCTTTGCCGGCATGACCTTGCTGATGCCGTATCTCGGCACGGTTCTGCGCGAAGCGGAGGATGATCCGGCCGATCAGCGGCGCACATGGGTGCTGACCGGCCTCGGCGGCATCATGCCCTTCTGGCTGCTCGAAGCAGCTTCCTACGGCACTGAATCGGGTGATTTCTCGAAAACACAGGTGCAGTGGATGGCGTTCTTTGTGCCGGTTCTGCTGGCAGGCTATATCCTGCACTTTGCAAAGCTCGCAAAGAAAACGGAAACCCGCAATATGATCCTTGCAATCTCTGCGGCACTCGGTATGATCGCCTTCTGGATGCAGCCGCTCGTCGATGTGAAGGATACCTATCTTGAGGGCAAGCTGCATATTCTGCCGATGATCGCATTCGGCATCGTAATCCGGCATCTATACGACGAAAAGGTCGGCGGCGGTTTCCTGTTCGGCATC
The DNA here is from genome assembly GCA_017540225.1 of Oscillospiraceae bacterium. Classification (GTDB taxonomy): domain Bacteria; phylum Bacillota; class Clostridia; order Oscillospirales; family Ruminococcaceae; genus Firm-04. The sequence goes on from JAFYBM010000136.1 coordinate 6,969, forward strand.
GGCGTATATTCGATGCTGCGCCTGACGGTCACGGCCATTGCAACGGAGGATGCAGCCGATCTGATCACGCTGCTTGCGGTCGCACTGGTGATGTTCGTGGCATCGTTCTATATCCGCCAGAAAAAATGGTTCCTGCTCGGCGGCATCTCGCTGGTGCTGACGGCAGCGTATATGCATATGAAGCTGACAGACGGTACGCAGTGGTGGGTCTATCTGCTGCTGACCGGTCTGGTGCTGATCGTGGTCGCTGCATCGAACGAAATGCTCAAGCAGCGCGGCGATTCGCTGAAGCAGCGTGCAGGACGTCTCTGGGAAGACTGGACATGGTAATCTCGTAATTCAGGGAAAAGGAGTGATCTTCATGCATCAGGAGTTTCTGATGGGCAATGCAGCTATTGCAAGAGGCGCAATCGCTGCGGGTCTCAATCTTGTATGCGGCTATCCCGGAACGCCCTCGACGGAGGTGCTGGAAACAGCCGCAAAAAATAATGACGGCGGACTGTATGTTGAGTGGTCTGTGAATGAAAAAGCTGCAATGGAGCTTGGCGCCGGTGCCGCCTACAGCGGCGCACGCAGTATGGTTACGATGAAGCAGGTCGGACTGAATGTGGCCTCCGATCCGCTGATGAGCCTTGCCTATATCGGTGTCAGGGGCGGCATGGTGATTCTTGTTGCAGATGATCCCGGCCCCATTTCCTCGCAGACAGAGCAGGATACCCGCAGCTTTGCGGCCTTTTCCAAGCTGCCCTGCTTCGATCCTTCCTCCGTGCAGGAAGCCTATGACATGATTCAGGATGCATTTGCCTATTCCGAGCAGTACCATACACCGGTGCTCTTCCGCCCGACAACCCGTATCTGTCACGGCTATGCGTCAATTACGGTGAAGGATCCGGAGGAATATTATATCAACAAGCCGGAGGGCTTCAAAAAGGATTCTTCCAGATGGGTCATCTTCCCGCGGCTTTCCTATCAGGCACATATCAATATTGAGGCGCGGAACGTCGAATTGCAGCAGGTATTCTCGCAGTATGCACACAACCGCATCACCCCCGCCGCAGATGCAGAATGCCGCAAGGGCATTGCGACTCACGGCGTCAGCGCTGCCTATACCGCAGAAGCCCTGCAGGGAAAGGATGCACCCCGCCTTTTACAGATCGCAACACCCTTTCCGTTTCCGGAGCAGCTTGCCGTTGAATTTCTGCGCGGCCTTGACGAGGTTCTCTGCATTGAGGAGCTGGATCCGGTCATCGAGCGCGAGCTGACCTATCTCTGCGGCAAGCATCATCTGAATGTCCGTATCCGCGGCAAGCTGACGCATGATGTCAAAAATGCCGGCGAAAATACCGTCGCTTCCGTTTCGGAGAATATCGCGGCATTCATGGGCTGGACACTGCCCGAAGCACCCGTTACGGATACTCCGCCTGCACTGCCGGTGCGTCCGCCGGTGCTGTGTGCGGGATGTCCGCACCGTGCATCCTTCTATGCCGTCAAGCAGGCCATGAAGGGCAAAAAGACCGTGTTCTGCGGCGACATCGGCTGCTATACGCTCGGCAATGCAATGCCGCTGGATATGGTCGATACCTGCCTCTGCATGGGCGCAGGCGTCAATATCACGCAGGGGATCGGCAGGATCGAACCGGATACAACCTGTTTTGCATTTGTCGGAGATTCGACATTTTTCGCATCCGCAATTACCGGCGCAGTCAATGCAGTCTACAATCAGGCGAATATGACACTGATCGTGCTCGACAATTCCACGACTGCAATGACCGGTCATCAGCCGCATCCCGGAACCGGCCGCACGATGATGGGACAGGTCGTTGACAAGGTCAGCATTGAAGCCGTACTGAAAGGCGTCGGTGTCAAAACGGTTGAAACGGTCAATCCGCTGGAGCTGGAAAAGGCCATTCATACGGTACAGCGCGTTGCTGCGGAGGATGGTGTCAAGGCGATCATTTTCCGTTCGCCCTGCGCGGTGCTCATCAAGCCGGATGCCCCCTCATTCATTAACAAGGAAAGCTGCCTGAACTGCAAGCGATGTTTGCAGCTCGGATGTCCCGGTATTATCCTGCGGGACGGCAAGCCTGAGATCGAGCGCTCGCTCTGCACAGGCTGCGGCCTCTGCGCACAGGTATGCACATTCAAGGCGATCTCTTTGGGAGGTGAAAACTGATGCAGACGAATATTCTGGTCTGCGGCGTCGGCGGTCAGGGTATCGTACTGACTTCAAAGCTGATCGCGGCGGCCGCAATGGCACATCAGATTCCGGTCATGAGCGCAGAAACCATCGGCATGGCGCAGAAGGGCGGCAGCGTATTCAGTTTTCTCCGGCTGGGCGATGATCTGCACTGCCCGATGTTTCCGGAGCACGCTGCGGATATTATCATCGGCTTTGAGCCGGCGGAGGCTGTCCGGATGCTTTCTTATCTCAAAGAGGGCGGCAGCATGGTGCTGAATACCTATGCAATCATGCCGGTGACGGCGGCGCTTTCCGGCGGCAGCTATCACGGCGAAGAAATGGTAACATATCTGGAAAAAAATGTGCAGCATCTCGTGAAGATCGACGGCAATGCCGCGGCAAGAAAGCTAGGTTCCCCGAAGGTGCTCAATATGATTATGCTGGGACTTGCAATCCGGCAGAACGTGATTCCGTTCACAATTGAAGATATTGAAGAAGCGATGCGCAGGACGGTCAAGCCGCAGTTTGCCGAGCTGAACAGCCGTGCGCTGCGGTATGAATAAATCACACGCAAAGCTGATAATCCCGCTTCTGATATTTGCAGCAGCAGCGGCAATCACGGCAGCTTTTCTGCTGGTGCCGCATCCGAAATCCAGAGGGAAGATGCTGAAGGAAGCGACAGAAAGCCACGGAAGCGCACGCTGATTTCCGAACAGGAGGATCCGAAGCGCCGGCTGCTGACGCTGCGGGATGACGCATACGGCTTTTCCTATGAGATCAGCAGCTTGGCCGTGCGTATGCCGATCATGCCGAAGATCAGTCTGCTCCGCTCGGATATTACAAACGCACAGATCAGAGCTATATATCAATGGACGGCGGCGCGGAGGCAGGGGTTTCTCTGCTCGAATAATATTGCGCAGAATTATCAATCAGAGATCATAATGCAACAGCATTCCGATAAACAGAGAAAAAAGCAGCCGGCAAATGACCGGACTGCGGAAAAAGGTATGTTTTCCCCGCTGCGGGGTGACATAAAATATATTTATAAAGAGGTTACAAAGATGAAAACAAAGAAAAAAGCAGCCCTGCTGACGGCGGCTGTGCTTGTCATGAGCACACTTTCGCTGCCCGCAGGCACGGCCTCTGCGGCAGATAATGTTTTGCAGAAGGTCGAATTCGAGAGCGGTACGCTCACAGACTGTGAATACCGCGAAACCCTCACATGGGAGCAGATCGACAAAGACGGCTTCGGCAATCCGTGTGATATGACAGGCTGGTCGGGTGACGGCTATGTCTACATCGACCGTGCAAATGCCGCGGTGACCGTAACGGTCGATATGGCAGAGGAGGGCTACTACGGCCTCAATCTTTGCTATATTCAGTGTGCCGGTACGGCGGATCACCCGAATAAAACACAGTATCTGCTTGTCAATGACGAATCACAGGGCGAAGTGCTGTTCCCGTTCAATTCCGGCAAGGGCTGGCAGGAGCTGCCCGCAGGCTATGTGCATCTGCAAAAGGGCAAAAACACCGTTACGATCAAAAGCTACTGGGGCTATACCTTCTTTGACTATCTGACGATCACGGAAGCACCGGCCTATCTGACAAACTTTGAGCCGGCAGATACGCCCTGCAATCCGAATGCCTCAACGGAGGCGCGCAAGCTCTATGCCTATCTGCGCTCGGTCTACGGCAAGCATATTCTTTCCGGCCAGCAGGAATACTGCAATTCCCATAACTTTAATAAGAATGCACTGGAGCAGCAGGGACTTCCGATCGACTATTTTGTGGATAATGAAGCGGAATTTGAGTATATTCAGGA